>CAMLRG010000177.1 GCA_946482335.1 uncultured Duganella sp.
GAGGTGGCCGACCTGGTGCGTGCCATGGAGTACCTGCCGGCCGGCATGACCATCATCGACAGCGATTTGCGCTTCCGGTTCTGGAACCAGCGCTTTTGCCAATACCTCGATTTCCCGGAAGCGCAGGTCTATGAAGGCGTGCCGCTGGAAGACCTGTTCCGTTTTAACGCCTTGCGCGGCGAATTCGGTCCTGGCGACCCGGAAACCCAGGTGCGCGAGCGCATCGAACTGGCGCGCCAGTTCGTGCCGCACCGCTTCCGCCGCACGCGCGCCGACGGCACGGTGCTGCAAGTGACGGGGCGGCCGATGAGCGGCGAGGATGGCCGCGTGCTGGGTTTCGTCACCATTTACGAGGATGTCACCACCGAGGCGCGCCAGCAGCAGGAACTGGAGCAGGCGCACGAAAAGCTGCTGGCGGCCTATGAGGACTTGCGGCGCGCGCAGCTGGACAACACGGAGTTGGAGAAGGACCGCTACAAGTACTACCAGATGGCGGTGCGCGATGCCTTGACCGGGCTGTATACCCGGCATTATATGGAGGATGCCGCCGCGCGCCTGCTGGAACTGCACGAGCGCGACCACGCCGAGCGGGTCGGCTTGCTGGTGTTCGACGTCGACCGTTTCAAGCAGATCAACGACAATTACGGCCACCTGGCCGGCGACAAGGTGCTGCGCCACATCGGTGCGCTGCTGGAGGAACAGACGCGGCGCGTCGACATCGCAGTGCGCAATGGCGGCGACGAATTCGCGGTATTCCTGCCCAAGCTCGATGCCCGGCGCTGCCTGCAGTTTGCCGAGCGCGTGCGCAGCCACGTGCGCGCCCTGCGGCTGGACGGCGCCCTGGCCGCGGTCGAACTGTCGATCAGCGCCGGCGTGGCCGAGCACCTGCCGGGCGAATCGTTGCCCGCCTTCCTGGAACGGGCCGACGCGGCGCTGTATGCCGCCAAGCGTTCGGGGCGCGACCGCATCTGCCTGGCCGAGGGGGCGGCGACGTGAGCGCTCGCCCATCCCTGGACCGGATCCCGGCACCTGGCGTCGGCCCGCGCCGCCAGCGCCAGGAATTGAATGGCCACCGCGGCGCCGTGGTGTGGTTCACCGGTCTGTCGGGCGCCGGCAAGACGACGCTGGCGCAGGCGCTTGAGCAAACCTTGTTGCGGGCCGCCTGCCGCGCCTATGTGCTCGATGGCGACGTCCTGCGCCAGGGATTGTGCGCCGGCCTGGGCTTTTCCGACGAGGACCGCAGCGAGAATATCCGCCGCGCCGGCGAGGCGGCGGCATTGCTGGCGGACGCCGGAGTGGTGGTGCTGGCGGCCTTCATTTCCCCGTTTGCCGCGGACCGGGCGCGGGTGCGCGCGCGGCTGGCGCCGGGCGACTTCATGGAAGTGTTCTGCGATTGCCCGGCGGCGGTGTGCGAGCAGCGCGACGTGAAAGGGCTGTACCGCCGCGCCCGCGCCGGCGAGATCCCGCAATTTACCGGCATCTCTTCGCCTTACGAAGCGCCGCGGCAAGCCGACCTCACGCTCGACACTTCGCGCCTTGACGTGGCGGCATGCACCGCTCGCGTGCTGGCCCTGTTGCGCGAACGCGCCGTGATCCGCTAGGCGGCCGGCACCAGCTGGTGCAGCAAGTCCAGGCAGGCCGTGGCGGCGCGGCCATCGCCGTCTTGCTCCGCATGCCAGGCCGATACCGACACTGCCAGCAGCGGGAAGCTGCGCAAATGCCGGAACAGGTCCGCCACCTGTTCCAGGCGCGGTCCGCCCGGCACATGGTATTTCAGCGCCGGCATGCGCTGCGCCTCATCGAGCACGTCGGTGTCGAAGTGGACGTACAGGGTTTCCTGCGGCGACAGCAGGGGCAGCACCTGGTCCAGCCCGCAGCGCACGATGGCCGATTGCGCCAGCGCTTCATCTTCGCCGGCGTCGAGGTCGCGCGCGTCGGACAGCACGATGCGCGCTTCCGGATAGGGGGTGGCGCCGACGGTTGCGCGCAGGGCGGCAATGCTGTCGCGCTGGTGGCGGCGCCGGTCCTGGCGGCCGACCAGCATGGCCAGCGGCATGCCGCCGATGTACTGCGTCTGTGTGGTGCCCCAGGTGTGGAAGTCGCCGTGCGCATCGAGCCACAGGATGCGCTGCGGCTCGCGTCCGGCCTGCTGCAAGCCCGCCAGCACGCCCATGCTGGACACGCAATCGCCGGCCAGCGAGACCGGCAGCAAGCCATCGGCAGCCGCTTGCCGCACCTGCCCCGCCAGTTCCGCATACACCATGCCCATGTGCTGCATCTGGCGGTTGCGGTCCGCGATGTGCTCGTCAACGGCGTGCTCCGCCTGCACCGCCTGCCAGGTTTGGCCGTGCAATGGCGCGATGCGCCGCAAGCCGTCGCGCCGTTGGCCCATCAGGTAGGGCGCGAGCAGGGGGCGGATCATTGCCACGACTCCGGGTCCATGCTGTAGCCCAGCGCCGCCATGACTTCGGCCACGCCGGGCTGCTGCGCCAGCGGCAGCAGCACGTCGCTGCGCCGGTGCCAGCGTCCGGCCGCCGGCGCATCGGTGGCCATGGTCACCGGCAGCGTGCCGACTGTTGGCGGAGGCGGCAAGCCGAGCCAGTCGCAGGCGCGCGCCAGCACGGCATCGGGAGCGGCCAGGAAATCCTCAAAGGCGATGCGCATGGCGCCGGTGCCGCGCTCCAGGATGTGGCGGTGGCAGGACAGCCACTGGTTCAGGCAAACCTGTTCCAGCCGGGCGCCGGTCAAGGCGCGCCAGTTGGGCGGCAAATCGAACTTCCACCAGCGCGATCCGAAGCTGCACTGGTCGGAGTAGCCGCCGATGGCGAGCTGCACGCCGGCGCGCGCCATATCGTGGGCGAAGAAGCCGGTCGGGGACAGCCAGCCGTCGATCAGGCCATTCACGCATTGGGCATAGCCGCGCGTGAGGTGGATATAGCGCACCTCGGCCTGCGGGAACAATTGCTCGTACAAGCCGGGACGGAAGGCATCGGACGGGGTCTTGAACAGCAATACCTTGGAAGCGGCATCCTGTTCGGTAAGCCGCCGCCGCCGCAAGCCCGGCACCACGAAGGGCGGCTCTTCGATCTTGGCCGGCTGGTCGAAAGGACGGTCTTCGCCGGGGCCCATGTGGCCGTCGTAATAATCGAGCCGCCAGCGTTCGCCCCAATACACCGTGCCAAGCAGGGCGTGCACGGCCTCGTCGGACGACACCTCATCGCCATGTTCGCAGATGAAGGCGAGCGCTTCGCCCAGCGCGCGCTGCATGCGGGTGTGCTCGGCGGGTTCGGCGAACTGGGCGGGGAAGTGCAGCAGCAAGCGTTTGCGCCAGCGTTCTTCCAGTTCGGCGCGCGGCGCCAGCTGTGCGCTGGCCACGGTCAAGCCGTCAAATACATTGTCGGCCAGCGCATCGGCTGCACGCAGGGTGGTGATGGCATCGCTGGCGCAGGCCGGATCGTGGCCGAAACCGTTGCCGGTCAGGGCCAGCAGCGGTTCCATCTCGCCGTCGAGGGCTGCGATGCCCGGGTGCCCGGCCAGGGCGGCTTTGAACAGGGTCGAGCCGGAGCGTGAACTGGTCAGGATGACCGCCACCCGTTTCACTTTGCCGCGCCAGGGCGCAGGGGCAACGGCGCGTAAGCCATTGATGTCGGCGAGCAGGGTCTGCATGGTCTCCATGGGCTCATCCTAGCACTTTTTTTTCGCCAGGTTGTCACAAAGCCGGCGGCCGCTCCGTCTAATAGTCGAGAAGGCCGCACAGTGCGCCCTTGACCACCAAACTGAAAGGATTCGCCATGAGCACCCTGCGTTACAACTACTTCCAACTGTCCCAGAAATCGTTCAAGAACCTGCTGGCCCTGTCGGAGGGCCTGAACCGCGAACTGCTGGGGCGCAAGCTGGTGGACCTGGTCTTGTTGCGGGTGTCGCAAATCAATGGCTGCGGCTTTTGCATCGATATGCACTACCAGGATTTGCTGAAGATGGATGTCGACCCGCGCCACGTCAATGCGGTGGCCGGCTGGCGCGAAGCGCCATTTTTCAGCGAGCGCGAGCGCGCGGCGCTGGAATGGTGCGAACTGGTGAATGCCATCCCGTTCCGCGACCCCGACGACGCAGCGTTTGCCCGTGTCAAGGCGCATTTCTCCGACGAAGAGATCGCGGAACTGGGCTTCGTGGTTGCGGTCATTCGTTCCTGGAACATGCTGAACGTCGCTTCGCGCAACCCGATCCCGCGCTAGGATTTCCTCCTGCGCAGCATGAGCAAGGGCAGCCCCGCCAGCAGCAGGGCGGCCTGGGCCGGTTCGGGCACCGGTGCCAGGAAGCCGCGGATTTCACCGCCGGCATAGGTGCTCGAGTGGATATTGAAGTACGAGGTCCCGGCGCCGAGGGCGGCCAGCAAGGCCGCTTCCGCGCCGGCAGTGGTACCGCCATTGTTCGTCACGAAAGTCGCGTTCCAGAACGAGTCCTGGGACGTGTCGAACACGGAGGCATAGTTGCCGCTCATGACCCCCGACGGGAAGCCGGTCAGCGTCGGCAGCATGGTGGCCGCACCGGCCGTGCCTTCGCCGGGCAGGCTGGTGCAGCAATGGATGTGGGCGGCGCCGCTGGTACCGGTCAGACCGTCGAAATTGGCGGTAATGCTCAGGTAGTGGGTGTCGATATCGAACACCACCGTCACATGGCCGGTGGCCGGCGAGGCATTCGGCGGCGATTCGGCGGCGCCGCTCAGGTTGGCTGAATAGGTCAGTGGATCGGCTTGCGCCGCCGCGCAGCCGATTAGCAGGGCCAGCAGGGCCAGCCCCTGTTGCAGATGAGTCTTCATCGTGGCTCCTTGTGGAAGCGCGAGCCCGCGACGGTTCCCCCCGTGTGTGATGCAGGCGCGCATACAGCGCCACTATTGTCGCCTTAAGTGGACATCCGGCGGCGCACGCTTACCCGCGGCTCACTTCACGTTTTTCATCAGGAAGCTGGCCTGGCCGCAGCTTTTCTGCGAATACGCAATGGCTTCCCGCGAGCAGCTGCGCGACGTGCCATCCTTGGCATAGCACACGCGGGCTTCGCGCAGGAAGCGGCCGCCGGAGCCACACACCGGCAACACGGAATCCTTGGCCAGCCCGGGATTGGCACGATGGAATTCGGCCTCGAACTGGCCGGGCGTGACGCGCACCGGCTGTTGCGGACGCTGGAAGCTGGCCGGGATTTTCAAGCCTTGCTTCAGCTTCGCGCTCAGCGCCAGGTAGGCTTCGGGCGCCAGGCCGGAGCAGGTGCCGTGCTTGTTCCATTCATGGCCGATCAGCTTGGGCGAGGGGTAGAGGCTTTCATACTGGTCGCGCACGGCGGCCGGCAGCTTGGCGCGGCCGCAGCTCGCGGGATAGCCGCGCTCGAATTGCGGCCACAGGCCGTGCAGCACGAAGCCGAGCTGGCGGCCGGTGGCGCATTGCACCGGGTCGTTGCCGCCGCGGCCGGCGCAGTATTCCGGCGACCACGACAGCGACAGGACGTAATAATCGAACAGGCCGGGGCGGTCGTCGCGTGCCAGGGCTGGCAGCGCGCAGGCCGCCGCCAGCAAGGCGGCAAGCAAGCGTTTCACAGGGCGGTCCTCAAAGCGAACAATTCGGGGAACAGTACCACATCGAGCATCTTGCGCAGGTAGGACACGCCGGCGGTGCCGCCGGTGCCGGTCTTGAAGCCGATCACGCGTTCCACCGTGGTGACGTGGCGGAAGCGCCAGAAGCGGAAGGCGGTCTCCATATCCACCAGTTTCTCGGCCAGTTCGTACAGGGCCCAATAACGCGTAGTGTCGCGGTAGACTTCGAGCCAGGCATCCTTGACCGATTCGTCGGCCACGGTGGGTTGGGTCCAGTCGCGGTCAAGCCGGCCTGCATCCACGTGCAAGCCATTGCGCGCCAGCAGGCGCACCGCTTCATCGTACAGGGAAGGCGAGTGCAGGGCGGTGTCGAGGCGGGCATGGTTGTCCGGCGTTTGCTGGTGCACGGCCAGCATATTGGCATTCTTGTTACCGAGGATGAATTCGATCTCGCGGTACTGGGCCGATTGGAAGCCCGACGATGCGCCAAGGTAGGGGCGGATGGCCGTGTATTCGGGCGGCGTCATGGTCGCCAGCACATCCCAGGCGTGCACCAGTTGGTCCATGATGCGCGCCACCCGGGCCAGCATCTTGAAGGCCGGCGGCAAGTCGTCGCGGCGGATATGGTCGCAGACGGCATGCAGTTCGTGCAGCATCAGCTTCATCCACAGCTCGCTGGTCTGGTGCTGCACGATGAACAGCATTTCATTGTGGTTGGGCGACAGCGGATGCTGGGCGCTCAGGATTTTCTCCAGGCCCAGGTAGTCGCCATAACTCATGGACTTGCTGAAGTCCATCTGGGCGCCATGCCATTCGGCGCCGGGTTTCTTTGGTTCGGTCATGGGGTGTTCAGGTAACGGCGCCGCGTGCGGCAGTGATGTCGTAGGCTTGATCGTCCAGGATCTGTTTCAGGATGTCCACCGCATCCCACACGTCGGCAAAGCTGGTGTACAGCGGCGTGAAGCCGAAGCGCATGATTTCCGGCTCGCGGTAATCGCCGATCACGCCGCGCGCGATCAGGGCTTGCATGACGGCGTAGCCGTGCGGGTGGGTGAAGCTGACTTGCGAGCCGCGCCGGGCGTGCTCGCGCGGGGTTACCAGGCCCAGCGGATGGGCGGCGCAGCGTTGCTCCACCAGGGCGATGAACAGGTCGGTCAGGGCCAGCGACTTGGCGCGCACCACGTCCATGCCGGTTTGCGCGAACACGTCGAGGCCGCATTCCACCATGGCCAGGGAGGCGATCGGCTGGGTGCCGCACAGGGCGCGGCCGATGCCCTGGCACGGCGCGAAGTCGGGCGCCATGGCGAACGGGGTGGCATGGCCCCACCAGCCGGACAGGGGATGGCGGAACTTGCCCTGGTTGCGTGCGGGCACCCAGATGAAGGCGGGCGCGCCGGGGCCGCCGTTCAGGTATTTATAGGTGCAGCCGACGGCATAGTCGGCGCCGTCGCCATGCAGGTCGAGCGGCACCGCGCCCACCGAATGGCACAAGTCCCACACCACGAGCGCGCCATGCTGGTGGGCCAGGGCGCTGGTGGCCGCCATGTCGTGCTGGTAGCCGGTGCGGTAATTGACGTGGGTCAGCATCAGCACGGCGGTGTCGGCGTCGACCGCGGCCGGCAACTGTTCGGGACTGTCGACCAGCCGCACTTCATAGCCGCGGTCCAGCCAGGAGGTCAGGCCCTGGGCCATATAAATATCGGTCGGGAAGTTCGAACGTTCGGTGACGATCACTTTGCGGCCGGTGTGGGCTTGCGCGTGCAGGGCGGCGGCCAGGGCTTTGAACAGGTTGACCGAGGTGGTGTCGGTCACGACCACTTCGCCCGCCTTGGCGCCCACCATCGGGGCCAGCTTGTCGCCCAGGCGCTTGGGCATGTCGAACCAGCCGGCGCTGTTCCAGCTGGTGATCAAGTCTTTGCCCCATTCTTTGGCGATGACTTCGGTGGCGCGGGTGAGGGCGGCTTTGGGGCGGGCGCCCAGCGAGTTGCCGTCCAGGTAAATGACGCCGGCGGGCAGGTCGAATTGCTCGCGCAGCGGCGCCAGGACGTCCACGGCGTCGTGCGCCAGGCAGTCTTGTCGGGAAATCATGCTGGTGTTTTCCTTGAAGCTTAAAGAAAGTGAGATTGTAGCAACCTTTGGTGCCCCAAAACCGGTAAGTCCGCCGGATGGCCGTCCCGTCTGACCCGCAGGGTCCGACACCGGTTCGCGACCGCCGCCGACCAGTGTCTGACCCTGCGGGTCAGACACTGGTGTGCCGGTTTTGCTGGCCAAGCCATTGATTTTAAAAGAACAAAAAATTTTCAAATTTTTTTCCAAAAAACCCTAAAGTTCCGCGCAGCCGCGCCGTTACCCTTTCCAGAAGCCCGGTAAAAGGCTTGCTGTTCGGCAGTTTGGAGGGGTGCAAGAAAATTTAAAATTTTTTGCGAAAACCCTAAAGTTCCTCAAAACCCTGCCGTTACCAGTTCAGATGTCGCAAAAAAGCATCTCAGCGATATCGCATTTTTACCCTCGGCTCCTGAGTTTTCGGCGAGTCCGAACACCCCGCAAACCCGCGCCAATGCTGGCGTTGCCCCTCTATGGGCAGCCCTTTGTAGGACAAAATCCTACGGGGTCACTTCGCCTATTCCCGACCCAAAATACAGAGTGTGGCCTCTTTGCGCTTTGTACCGTCTCCAGCAGAATGTATCTCAACGGCAACGAATATTTGCGTTGCAAGCAGATACCGACAGGAGATGGACATGACCGCAAACGACATGATGGCTGAAATCCGCGACGCGAACCTGAGCTACCTGATGCTCGCTCAGCAAATGATCCGCGCCGACAAGGTCACGGCAATCTTTCGCCTGGGCATTTCGGCCGACATCGCCGACCTGATCGAAGGCATGAGCAATGCCCAGATCCTGAAACTGGCAGGCGGCAACATGATGCTGGCCCGCTTCCGCTTCGACGACAGCGCCATCCTCGGCATGTTGACCAACTACAATAAGGACCGTTCCCTGGCCCAGTCCCACGCCGCCATCCTGATGGCCGGCCAGGCTGTCGAAGAAATCGCTTAAGGAGCGCGCCATGAGCAAGAAGAGTGTGGTGACCGAGGCGCAGGAGATCCAGTTGGCCATCGAGCTGATCAACCTGGGCGCCCGCCTGCAATTGCTGGAAACCGAGGTGTCGCTGTCGCGCGAGCGCTTGCTCAAGCTGTACAAGGAACTCAAGGGCGTGTCGCCGCCGAAGGGCATGCTGCCTTTCTCGACCGACTGGTTCCTGACCTGGCAGCCGAATATCCACTCGTCGCTGTTCATGAATATCCATAATTTCCTGGTCGAGCACGCGGGCGCGACCGGCATCCGTGCGGTGATGAAGGCTTACCAGCTGTACCTGGAACAGATGCCGCCGGCTCCTGGCGAGGAGGCGCTGCTGTCGCTGACCCGCGCCTGGACCCTGGTCAAGTTCGCGGGCAGCGGCATGCTGCAGCTGAAGGCGTGTACTTGCTGCAAGGGTAAGTACGTGGTCGATGCCATGGACTTGAACCGCGATTACAAGTGCGGCTTGTGCCATATGCCTTCGCGGGCGGGGAAGACGCGCAAGGCTAAGGATGCTGCTGAGGCTGTGGCTGCTTGATCTTGGTGTCAGGCCCTTGGGTCTGACGGGGCGGCCATCCGACCGGTTTGCGGGTTTGTGGCCGCGATGCTGCGGGCCTGAACCGGTAAACCGGTGTCAGACCCCTAGGGTCAGACGCCCTTTCGTTATACTGCGGCGATGAATTTTAGAGTTCCGGCTATTCAGGCGCTGCTGGTCCAGGCGGGAGCGCTGCTGCCTTGCGCGGCGCTGGCGGTGGCGGCCGATGCCGTCGGCGCCGGCTTGACGCTGCTGCAGGCGGCGCTGCTGCAAGGCTTGCTGGCCGCCGCCCTCAGCTGGAAGCTGGGCCTGGCGCGCTGGTGGTTGCCAATCCAGTTATTCTTCCCGCTTGCGCTGCTGGCCGGCCTGGCACTGCACTTGCCGCCGTGGCTGGCCGGGGTGGCTTTCCTCATCCTGCTGGGCTGGTACTGGTCCACTTACCGGACCCAGGTCCCTTACTATCCTTCCAATCCCGCCGTGTGGCGTGCCGTGCTGGCCGAACTGCCGCAGGGCGGGGCGCTGCGCATGATCGATATCGGCAGCGGGCTGGGCGGCTTCACGCTGCACCTGGCGGCGGCCAGGCCGGAGTCGGACGTGGCGGGCATCGAGCTGGCGCCGCTGCCCTGGCTGGTGTCGCGCCTGCGTGCCAGCCTGAGCGGCAGCCGCGCCCGTTTCCTGCGCGGCGACTACGAACGGCTGAATTTTGCAGAATACGACCTGGTGTTTGCCTACCTGTCGCCGGCGGCCATGCCGGCCTTGTGGCGCAAAGCCCAGCGTGAAATGCGGCCCGGAAGTTTGCTTGCTAGTTACGAATTTGAGATTCCAGCAACGTCCGGCGTCAAGACCATCCATACCACAGAGAGCGGTCCGCTCCTCTATATAAGAGCGTTTTAGAGGCTGTTTTCCTTGCCGCAGAGGCGTCTTCACGCTATTGTAGTTCCACTGTGGAATATTATTGCTTTTAACTAGCTCTCGGGGAGTTTGCGCGCTTGTTAGTCATCGTCGGTTACATCATTGTTTGCGCGTCGGTTTTCGGCGGTTTCGCACTGAGTGGCGGCCACCTTGCCTCCTTGTTCCAGCCCCTCGAACTGCTGATGATCGGCGGTGCGGCGGCGGGCGCTTTCTTCGTCGGTAATAACGGCAAGGCGGTCAAGGCCACGCTGGGCGCCATCCCGGGCTTGTTCAAAGGCTCGCGCTACACCAAGGACTTGTACATGGAGCTGATGTCGCTCTTGTTCGACGTCCTGTCCAAAGTGCGCAAGGAAGGTTTGATGTCGATCGAAGGCGATATCGACAAGCCGGAAGAGAGCCCGCTGTTCAGCAAGTATCCGGCGGTGCTGGAGGACCATCACATCGTGGAATTCATGACCGACTACCTGCGTCTTATGGTGTCGGGCAATATGGATGCCTTCCAGATCGAGAACCTGATGGATAACGAAATCGAGACCCACCACCAGGAAGGCCATGTGCCGGCCCATTGCATCGCCAAGCTGGGCGACGGCTTGCCGGCTTTCGGTATCGTGGCGGCGGTGATGGGCGTGGTGCACACCATGGAATCGGTGGGTATCCCGCCTTCCGAACTGGGTATCCTGATCGCGAAAGCGCTGGTCGGTACCTTCCTGGGTATCTTGCTGGCCTACGGTTTCGTCGGCCCGCTGGCCAGCCTGCTGGAGCAGAAGCTGGACGAATCGACCAAGATGTTCCAGTGCGTGAAAGTGACCCTGCTGGCCAGCCTGAACGGCTACGCGCCCGCGCTGGCGGTGGAATTCGGCCGCAAGGTGCTGTATTCGACCGAGCGCCCAAGCTTCGCCGAGCTGGAAGAACATATCAAGAAATCGAAGTCGAAGTAATGGAAGCGAGGACCTGCCATGGCTGAAGAAGGCCTGCGGCCCATCATCGTCAAGAAGATCAAGAAAGGCGGCGGCGGTCACCACGGCGGCGCCTGGAAGATCGCCTATGCCGACTTCGTGACGGCCATGATGGCCTTCTTC
>CAMLRG010000178.1 GCA_946482335.1 uncultured Duganella sp.
GCCGACGACGACATCGGGGACGACCTGCTGCGCCTGATGTTCGCGGCCTGCCATCCGGCGCTCGCGCGCGAGGCGCGCGTGGCGCTCACGCTGCGCCTGCTCGGGGGCCTTTCGACCGCGGAGATCGCGCGCGCCTTCCTGGTGCCGGAGCCCACCATCGGCCAGCGCATCTCGCGCGCCAAGCGCACCTTGGGCGAGGCCGCGGTCGCGTTCGAGATCCCGCGCGGGCGGGAACTCGAAGAACGGCTGGCGGCCGTGCTGCAAGTGATCTACCTGGTCTACAACGAAGGCTATGCCGCCAGCGCCGGCACCGACTGGATGCGCCCTGCCCTGTGCCAGGAAGCGCTGCGGCTGGGGCGGATCCTGGCAGAACTGGTGCCGGGCGAGCCGGAAGTGCATGGGCTGGTGGCGCTGATGGAAATCCAGTCCTCCCGTTCGCGCGCCCGTACCGATGCGCAGGGCAAGCCGGTGCTGCTGCTGGAGCAGGACCGCACGCGCTGGGATCAGATGCTGATCCGGCGCGGGCTGGCGGCGCTCGAGCGCGCCGAGCGCCTGGGGCGGGTGCCGGGGCCGTATGTGCTACAGGCAGCCATCGCGGCTTGCCATGCGCGCGCGCGGCAGGCGGAGGATACGGATTGGCAGCATATCGCGGCACTGTACCTGGCGCTGGCGACACGCGCGCCGTCGCCGGTGGTGGAATTGAACCGCGCGGTGGCGCTGGCCATGGCGTATGGGCCGGCGGTGGGGCTGGAGCTGGTGGACCAGCTGGTCGATGAGCCGGCCTTGAAGCAGTACCATTTGCTGCCCAGCGTGCGGGGGGATCTGCTGTTCAAGCTGGAGCGGCTGGCGGAGGCGCGGGCCGAATTCGAACGCGCGGCGGGGATGACGCAGAATGAGCAGGAGCGGGAATTGCTGCTGGCACGGGCAGCGGCCTGTTCAAACCGGCAAACCGGGGTCTGACCGCAGCGTCAGACCCCGTCTGCGCCGAGTGCAGACCGGTTTGGCTGTTCTTAGCTAAGCACTCTCCAGCGCCCCATCCCCCCGCGTGCGCCGGTAGCGCGGCAAATCATCGCAAATCGCCGCCCAATGCAGCCGGTTCTCGGCAAACGTATGGTCCTGTGGCGCCAGCGCCTCCGGATCGTCCAGGCTGCACGTGGTGACATCCATCTCATCCGGTGTGCGCGCATCGGCAAAGGTCAGCTGCGTCCCGCACGCCCCGCAAAATTCGCGTATCACACCCGGACTCGAAGCAAAGCGCGCCGGCCTGCCCCGCACATAGCGGAATTGCGTGCGCCGCACGCTGAACCACGCCACGCTGGGCGCACCGCTCAGGCGGCGGCACATCGAACAATGGCACCAGGTGCAATTCAACACCGGCGCCTCCGCTTCATACTGCACCGCCCCGCAAAAACAGCCGCCCGAATACATAGGGTCCCCCCTACTCCAGCAACTTGGTCATGAGCAGTTCCGCCGAGCCGTAGCCGTATAGCGAATCGCTCTCCAATCCCTCCGTATCGTATGGCACGGACACTTCACGCTCCGGCTTGGCCGGATCGTCGCCATAAGTCGCCTGCCAGGCGCGCTTCAGCGCGTCGGCGCGCCGGATGAACATGGGCACCGGCCAATCGCTGCGCTGGAAGCCGACCGTATTGCCGATCACCGGCCAGCGCCCGTTAGCCACCGCGATGTCGCCGGTGCGGATCACCTTCAGCGCATCGTTCGCCGACAGCTGCTGCACGTCCGCCAGCGTCGGCAGCGTCCAGTGGGTCGGCCCGAACAGGTAGGCCAGCATGACCTTCCCTTGCGGCGACAGGCGCGCCACCAATCCGGTGGCATACCCGCCATTTCTGAGCGGGATGGCAAACCAGCTGCCTTCCCGGTACGGCTGCAACTTCATTGATTCCCTTTATTCGTAGTGGTACTGCGCGGCGATCGGTCCCGCCTTGAACAGTGCCTCCTTCATTTCCTTGTCCAACTTCGGGTCGCGCCGGCGCACCCATTCCAGCAGCATTGCGATCTGCTTGCGCGTGGAATCGCGATGGCTGGCCATCACCAGCTTCAACTCTGGATCGGTGCACGTCTCGATGCGCTGGTTATGCAAATCCAGCGCCTCGATCTTCTCGCTCAGTGACGTCAAGGCCCGGTGCATGTCGAGCACCTGGGCATTGAGGTAGTCGCGCGGCTCGACCACGTGTTCCTGTGTCATCTCACTCTCCTTGGGCATATCGATACAGCATTGTCTGCCCGGGGCGCGGATTTCTCAAGTTTAACAAGCCGTTTTGGCGGGTGTCGCACGGCTGGGCAGGATTTGCGCGATAATGCCCGGCACTATGCAAAATTTCGAATTCCACAACCCAACCCGCGTCATCTTCGGCGTGGGCCAGATCGCTTCCCTGTCCAAACACATTCCCGCCGGCGCCCGCGTACTGATGCTGTACGGCGGCGGCAGCATCAAAGCCAACGGCACTTACGACGAAGTGCGGGCCGCCCTGGCGGGCCATGGGCATCCGCTGCTCGAATTCGCCGGCATCGAGCCCAATCCACAATATGAAACGCTGATGAAGGCGGTCGACGTGGTGCGCCGCGAGAAGATCGATTTCCTGCTGGCGGTGGGCGGCGGCTCCGTGGTCGACGGCACCAAGTTCGTCGCCGCCGCCGCGCAGTACCAGGGCGATGCCTGGGACATCCTGAAGATCGGCGCCAAGGTGATCAAGTCCGCACTGCCTTTCGGCGCCGTGCTGACGCTGCCGGCCACCGGCTCTGAAATGAACAGCGCCAGTGTGGTCAGCCGCGCCGAGATCCAGGAAAAGCGCGCCTTCATGAGCCCCCACGTGTATCCGCGCTTCTCGGTGCTGGATCCGGCCAAAACCCTGACCCTGCCGCTGCGCCAGGTCGGCAACGGGGTGGTGGACGCCTTCGTCCACACCACCGAGCAATACCTGACCTACCCGGCCAATGCGCCGGTGCAGGACCGCTTTGCAGAAGGCTTGCTGCAAACCCTGGTCGAACTGGGCCCGCAAGTGCTGGCCCGCCCCGGCGACCTTGAGGTGCGCGCCAACATCATGTGGAGTGCCACCATGGCACTGAATGGCCTGATCGGCGTCGGCGTGCCGCAGGACTGGGCCACCCACATGGTCGGCCACGAACTGACCGCGCTGTTCGGCCTGGACCACGCGCAAACCCTGGCCATCGTCCTGCCGGGCATCCTGCAGGTGCGGCGCGACGCCAAACGCGGCAAGCTGCTGCAATACGCCGAGCGCGTGTGGGGCCTGCGCGAAGGCGGCGAAGACGAGCGCATCGACGCCGCCATTGCCCGCACCCGCGCCTTCTTCGAGCAGATGGGCGTGCCGACCCGCCTGTCCGCCTACGGCCTGGGCCCGGCCGCCATCGATGCCACTTGCGCCGCGCTGGAAGCGGCCGGCCTCACCAGCCTGGGCGAGCGCCATGACATCGCACCGGCCGACGTGCGCCAGGCATTGCAACTGAGCCTGTAGTACAATACCGCCTCGCTAGGGGTCCTCGCGCATGCGCGGGGTGAGAAATACCCTCCGAACCTGATCTGGATAATGCCAGCGAAGGAAAGCGCAGACGGATGAAGGCCCATCGGATCGGGTCCGCTCACAGCCTTCGTGCTCTCCAGCTGGCGCAACGCACAGCAAGAGCACAAAAATGACTCAAACACGCCTCAACCTGGCCGCACTGGCCATCGCTTCCGCCTTCGCCCCTGCCGCCAGCGCGCAGGAGCAGAAAATGACCGAAGTGGTCATCACCGCCAACCGCGTGGCCGCCGAGCGTGCCTCCGTGGCCGGCTTCAGCGAGCAGCCCTTGCTGCAAACCCCCGCCTCGGTCAGCGTGCTGACCCGCGAACAGCTGCAGGAGTTGAACATCCGCAGCACCACCGATGCCGCCAAATTCGACGCCAGCATCGGCGATGCCTACAACGCCATCGGCTATGCCGAGCAATTCTCGATCCGCGGCTACAAACTCGATAACGCCAGCTCCTACCGCAAGGATGGCCACGCGATTTCGGGCGACACCCAGATCCCGCTGGAAAACAAGGAAAGCATCGAAGTGCTGCGCGGCCTGGCCGGCCTGCAGGCTGGCGTCGCCGCGCCGGGCGGTGTCGTCAACTACGTGACCAAGCGCCCCACCGACAACAATCTGCGCTCGGTGCTGTTCGAAGTGAGCGAGCGCGGCTCGGTGCTGGGCACCGTGGACCTGGGCGGCCGCTTCGAAGACCGACGCTTCGGCTACCGCATCAATGCCGCCGGCGAGCGCATGCGTTCCATCATCAAGGGCGCCGACGGCCACCGCAGCTTCGTGTCCGCCGCCTTCGACTGGCGCATCAGCCCGCAGGCCCTGCTGCAGATCGATGCCGACTACCAGAAGAAGTCGCAGAAATCCGCACCCGGCTTCCAGCTGATCGGCGGCACCAGCCTGCCGGTGGTCGATGCCGACACCTTCCTGAACGACCAGCCATGGGCCAAGCCGGTGGAAACGGAGAGCAGCAATGTCGGCATCTCCTTCCAGTACCAGCTTGCGCCGGAATGGAAAGCCACCGTCAGCGCCAACCAGCACCGCTTCAAGCGCGACGACTACACCGCCTTCCCCTACGGCTGCTCGAGCGAAGAGCTGTGGCCTGGCTACTGCGCCAACGGCGACTACGATGTCTACGATTACCGCAGCCTGGGCGAGGAAAAGAAGCCGCTGTCGGCCAAGGCCCAGTTGAACGGCCGCTTTGCGACCGGTGCCCTGCGCCATGATCTGACCGCCGGCCTGTCCTTCTTCAGCAACCATGAGCGCTGGGGCGATTACGTGTATGACTACGCGGGCGTGAGCAACATCTACCATCCGGTGGTGGTGCCGATGTCGAGCGGCGTGGTGGGCGCGCCTTCCGAGCGCCGCAGCGACAATGAGCGTGCCGCCTATGTGCAGGACATCATCGGCCTGTCCAACGGCCTGGCGCTGCATGCCGGCGCGCGCTACGTGTCCGTGCGCCGTTCGCAGGCCAGCGCGGACCCGACCCGCGACAACTTCTGGCTGCCGAACGTGGCGCTGGTGTTCAGCCCCGCGGCCAAGCTGTCGTACTACGCTTCTTACGCCCAGGGCCTGCAGCACGGCGGCGTGGCGCCGATCGAGACCATCAATACCGGTACCGCACTGGCGCCGGGCAAGTCGAAGCAGGTGGAAGTGGGTGCCAAGGCCGAGATCAACGGCGTGGCGCTGTCGGCCGCGCTGTACCAGATCGAACAGGGCCTGGAATTCACCAACCCTGCCAATACCTTCGTGCGCAGCGGCCAGGACCAGCATCGCGGCCTGGAATTGTCGGCGCAGGGCAAGCTGACGCGCGAGCTGTTGCTGGGCGCGTCGATGGCGGCCATCCATACCGAACAGGATGGCACGGGGTTGGCGGTATTCGACGGCAAGCGCGTGACCAATGTGCCGAACTTCAAGTCCACCGTCTGGGCCGATTACGCCGTGGCGGCAGTGCCGGGCATGAAGCTGAGCGCCAACTGGCAGTTCGCGGGCAGGAAGGCGTTCGACCAGGAGAACAAGGTCATGGTGCCGTCCTACCATGTGGTGAACCTGGGCGGGTCCTACGCGACGCGCGTGGGCGGCTCGTCGGTGGTGCTGCGCGCGCAGGTGAAGAATGCGTTCGACAAGTTCTACTGGCGCGATGTGACGCCGGACCTGGGCGGGTACCTGTTCCCGGGCTCGCCGCGCACGTTCCACGTTTCGGCGCAGATTGATTTCTAAACCGGTAGGACGGTGTCAGACCCAAAGGGTCTGACACCTGGCGGCCTGGCCCTCGGGCCAGACCCGGTTTGCCGGTGTTAGAATGTGTACTGCACCCGCATCGTGAACGAATTCGCCGCCCTTCCCGAATTCTTCCCGAACAGGTAAGCCGCCTCATACTTCACCCGTCCCAGCTCGCCGAAGAGCGCCGGTCCCGCGCGATGCGACTGCTTCGCGGATGGCAGCCAGTCATTCCACTTCCCCACTTCGCCAAACCCCTGCAAGCCCGGCGCCAGCCAACGCTTCCAGCGCTGTTTGACCTGCCACTGGTATGCCAGCTGCGTCTCGTTGCGCTCACCGTTATCCATCTCGCGCTGGAAGAACAGGTTGAAATTGAGCTGCGTGCGCCAGAGCTGCGTCTGCAGCACCGGCCCGAACTCCACGTAATACCCGTTATCGCGCCGCCGTGCGCGCTCCACCAAGGTATGCAGCGCCACGTCCACATCGTACTGCCCCTGTGTCAGGAGGAAATCGTTCTGCCACTCCACCCCGGTATGCCGCGTCTGCCCACCGTCGCGCTGGAACCATTGCGCAGTCACTTCCGTGTACCAGCGCGAGGTCACGCCATAGCCGATCCCGATCTCCGGACTGGCAGTGTTGCGGGAATTTCGGTAATGGGCATTCCAGTATTTGTAGTCGATTGAAGCCTGCCCCTCGACATCGTAGGCGGTGACCATGTAATAGCCGGTCTCGCCGAACGCCGCCAGCGGAAACAGGGCGGCCAACGCGAGCAGTTTTTTCATGATTCAATCTCCGAGGAGTTGGGCTACCTGCCGCAAGCGCTCGTCCAGGCTGCCCGCAATGCGCGTATAGGGCACACCGCGCCGGGCCAGTTCGTCGAGCAGGATCGAGTCGATGATACCGCTGACATCCTCCTCCTCGTGATGCAACCCGTCAGGGATCCACGCAAATTCCGGCTTGCATACCAGGGTGATGTCGTAAGGGCGCGACGCCGCGAGCTTTTCCAGTTGCTGGTCGATGCCGCCAAAATAATGGATGCTGTAGACCGCCGTCATCAGCGGCGTGGTATCGCAAAACAGGAATCGTCCACCTTGCGCGGCCAGCGCATCTTCACGCGCCACCTGCGTGGTGGCGATGTGGAACTGGTCGGTCGATACCGGCACGCACTGGCGCGCCTCGCAGAAATCGCGCAGGTATTCGGGCACCCATGGCGCACCGTAACGCTGCGCCAGCGCCTGCGCCAGGGTGGTCTTGCCGGAGGATGCGGCGCCCAGGATGGCGACGCGGTAAGGCTGCTTCATTTCCAGACGATTGCCTCATCCGGCTCGGCGCTGCTGCCCTGCCAGGCCAGTAAGCCAAGGATTGCCATGCCGACGAACATGCCGTACAGGACGGCCGTCAACATCAAACCCTTGTGGATGTACAGCGCCACATACAGCACGTCGACGATGATCCAGACGTGCCAGTTCTCGATCTTCTTGCGCGACAGCAGTGCCTGGCCCACCAGGCTGCCGGCGGTCAGGAAGGCGTCCGCGTTCGGCACGTCGGTATCGGTAAAGCTGCGCAGGAACCAGGCCAGCACGCCGAACATGGCCAGCCACGCCACGCCCGACAAGGCGCGGCCGCGCAGCGTCAGCGCCGACACCGCCAGCTCATGCCCTTGGTCGCCGCGCAGCCACTGGTACCAGCCCCAGATCGACACCGCAATGAACACTCCCTGCAGCGCCATGTCGCCATACAGCCTGGCGCCAAAGAACACCACGGCATACGTGGCGGATGACAGGATGGCGAACAGCCAGGCCCAGTGGTTCTGGCGGATATTCAGCCAGACCGTCGCCACCGACAGCACGAAGGAAAGCAGCTCCAGCGGCGTGGTCGTCGCGATGCCTAACAGGGAAATCGATTCGTTCACTTTTTAGGGTACTTGATGGTCATTTCCCGCAGCAGGTTGTCGGCATGGTCGACTTCCTTCATCACCCACAGCATGTAGCGCACGTCCAGGTGGATGGCGCGCGTGATGTCGCGGTCGAAGTACCAGTCCTTGGTGATGGACTCGTAGGTGGAATCGAAATTCAGGCCGACCAGCTCACCGCGCTTGTTGACGATGGCCGAACCGGAATTGCCGCCGGTGGTGTCGGCCGAGGACAGGAAGTTGACCGGCACGGTGCCCAGCACCGGATCCTTGAACTGGCCGTAGCGCTTGGCCTTGACCGCTTCCAGCAAGCCTTTCGGCGCGTCGAACGGTTCCTTGCCGGTGTACTTTTCGGCAATGCCTTCCACCGTGGTGAACGGGCCCTTGGTCACGCCGTCGCGTGGCGAATAGGCCGACACGGTGCCGTACGTCACGCGCAGGGTCGAGTTGGCGTCCGGGTAGACCGGCTTGCCTTGCGATTTCTTCCAGGCGATCACCGCCGCCATGTATTGCGGGATGATCTTTTCCAGGTTGCCGTCCACTTCCTTGCGGCGCTCTTCCAGCGACATCGCCACGCCATGCATGCGCACCGCCAGCTTGATGAAGGGGTCGGTGGACTGTTCGAAGTCGGCCGGCGCCTTGTCCATCCATGCCAGGCGGGTGGCGGTATCGGCCAGGCTGCTTTGCTGGTACATGGCCGGCACGTCGCCGGCGGCCGGCACCAGGTCGTCCAGCCATTGCGGATGCGACTTGGCCGGCACCTTGGCGTAACGCCCCAGGCCGGCGACATAGCGCGCCTGGTCGACAGAAGGCACCAGCGACTGCTCCAGGCGGCTCAGGCGGCCCTTGATGTTGGCCAGGTCGCGCTCCTGGTAGCCGGATTCGCGGTCGGCGTCGGGTTTCTGTTTTTCCAGCGCCAGGCGGTACAGGGTACGCGCGCTTTTCAGCAAGTCGCTGTAGGTGGCCACGCCGTAGGCGAATTCTTCGTCGCTCAGTGCCATGTCGGCGGCGATGGCGGCATCCAGCTCGGCCAGCATGGCGGACGAGGCATCCGGCTGCTTGCCGTACCAGCCGCGGAATTCCGCGTCCTGCACGTCCTTGATCGCCGCCAGGTCCTTGCGCGCGAAGCCGTCCAGCAAGCCCTGGGTCTTCTTCATGCGGTTGTTGATCGACTTGACCACGCTGGCGTAGCGCACCACGTCGTTGTCCTTGCCCTTGGTGGCGGCGGCAATCGCATCCAGGTCGGCCTGGTAATCGGCCACCATGGCCGGGTAGCTCAGGTCGCGCGCATAGCGGATCTCGACCGGCAGCTTGTAGCGGCTGGTGCGGCCCGGATAGCCGGCCAGCAGGATCGGGTCGCCGTTCTTCAAGCCCTCGGCCGACACCACCAGGAAGTCCTTGGACTTGTACGGCACGTTGTCGGGCGACGGGTCGGCCGGGCGGCCATCCTTGCCCACGTAAGCGCGCAGGAAGGAATAGTCGCCGGTATGGCGCGGCCACTCGTAGTTGTCGATGTCGCCGCCATAGTTGCCGATCGATTCAGGCGGCGCATAGACCAGGCGCACGTCCTTGATCATCATCTGGCGGATCCGGTAGTACTCGGCGCCGCGGTGGAAGGCCGGCACCGAGCAGCGGTAGATCTTGTCGCTTTCACATTCGGCCACCAGGGCCTTGATGCGCTTTTTCGCTTCGGCGTGGCGCGCCTTGCCTGACAGCTTGTCCAGGCCGCCGTTCACACGCTCGGTCACGTTTTCCACCTTGTCGGTCACATAGACACGGGTGGTCGGGCCGCCCGGCAGCTCTTCGGCGCGGGTCTTGGCCAGGAAACCGTTGGCGATGTAATTCCTGTCGGCGGTCGAATTGCGCTGGATGGCGCCATAGGCGCAATGGTGGTTGGTGACCACCAGGCCGTCCGGGGAGACGAAGGATGCCGAACAGCCGTCCAGCGACACGATGGCGCTCATCGGGTGCTTTGACAGGTCGGCCAGGCGTTCGGCCGGGATCGTCATGCCGATGCGCTTCAGCTCCGCCTTCAATTGAGGCAGTTGGTGCGGCTGCCATTGGCCCTCGTCGGCCATGGCGGGAGCGAAAGCGGCCAGCAAGGCGGCCGAAAGTGCTAGTTTTTTCATCAAATAGTCCCGTGAACGTTTAAAGCACCGGCAGTATATGCGCTGCCGGCCTGGCGGGCTATTGATTTTTTTGTAACGGAAGGCGCACCGTCACGCAGCATCCCGCGCCGGGCTCGAAGTCGTTCAGGACAAAGCTGCCATGCAGTGCGTCGGCCCTTTCCTGCATGCCGATCAGCCCGAACGAGCCAGGCCGCTCACGGCAGCTTGGCGCGATGCCGATGCCATTGTCTTCCACCTCCAGCGACACCGTGCCGTCCCGGACCGCGAGCCGGACGCTGACCTGGCTGGCGCGCGAGTGGCGCAGCGCATTGACCAGGGCTTCCTGCACGATGCGGAACAGCACCAGGCCGGCGTCGCCATCAATCGCCGCGATGTCCGCGTCGCCCGGCAGTTGCAAGTCGTAGCGCAGGCTGCTGCGGTGACGGAAATCGTTGACCAGCCATTCCAGCGCCGCCGCCAGGCCCAGGTCCAGCACCGAGGGGCGCAGCTCATTCATGATGCCGCGCACACTGCGCAGCGTGGCGTCGATATTCTCCAGCGCGGCCGCCACCCGGCGCGCAAAGCGCGTCTCGCGGCCGCCCAGGCGCTCGTTCAGCTGCGCGATGTCCAGCTTCAGCGCCAGCAGGTTCTGGCCCAGTTCGTCGTGGATTTCGCGCGCGATGCGCTTGCGTTCTTCTTCCTTGACCGCCGCCATGTGGGCCGACAGCTGGCGCAACTGGCCATTGGCGTGCAGCAGCTCGGCGGTGCGCTGCATCACACGCGATTCGAGATTGCGGTGCAGATCCTGCAGCGCGGCTTCGGCATGCTTGCGCCGGCTGATATCCGACAGCACCGCCAGCACACCGTCCACCCCGCCACCGACGGCGGGCAGCGGGCGCAGTGACAGCGATGCCTGGAATTCACCGCCGTCGGGACGCCGGCCGGTCAATTCGCCCTGCCAGCTCCGCCCTGCCAGCGCCGCCTGCAGCGCGGCGCCGCCGCACACCGCGGCCAGCGGGCTGCCGACAGCGCACGCCTCCGGCCAGCCGCTGATGGCCGTGAAAGCCGGATTGACGGCCTTCACCAGCCCCTCGGCATCGGTCACCGCCACGCCCTCGCCCAAGTGGTCGATGACCGCCAAGGCATGGCCGGACAACCCCGCGTAGCGCACCGGCTCCTGCGGGTGACTGAGGTGCTCGTGCAGCAGCTGTTCGACTTGTTGCGGGAAGTTGCCGTTCATTGTTGGTTGGTCTTGACGTCGATGGAACCAGGCCCAGGTATCACAATTCGCTAGAGTATCAGATTGCAGCCCGGGAAGCATTCCAAGCCGCGATCGGGATAGGGGCGACCAGTAAACTGGCCGAGCCCCTCCCACACCACCCGG
>CAMLRG010000179.1 GCA_946482335.1 uncultured Duganella sp.
CGAGGCGGACGCTCGGCGTTACGCTCTGACGGCGTTGCAGCTTCGGCCCGCTGCGCGCGCTGCAGATCCCCCTGCTGCCGGTTGGACGACGCCGGCAGCGGCCCGGACAGGCGTGCCTGTTCGTTGATGCGCGGCGGCATGCGCTCGAGCATTTCGCTGGGGAGTTCGCCGCCGCCGGGACGACCATCGGCGCCGGCGGATGGGCGCTCGCCCTCCTGCCTGCGCACGAAGCGGTCGAAGGACTCCGTCGCGATGGCGGTCTGCCAGTCGCCGTACTCGGTCAAATAGGCCGTCATGTAGGTGTGGAAGTGCTCGGCCGCCTGCTGGCGGCGCAGCGAGTCCACCTTGTA
This sequence comes from uncultured Duganella sp., assembly GCA_946482335.1. Next base: position 351 of record CAMLRG010000179.1, read on the forward strand.
GTTGACGCTGACGTACGCCACGCCGCCGACCAGCGCCACCGACCCGAGCCCCGTCGCCAGCAGGGCCGCCATCATCTTGAACCGCAAACGCATCGTTACTTACTCACCCAGGTATCGTCCAAACCACTCAAGCGTGCGCTTGCGCAAGTCTTGCTGGTGCTCAGGCTTGCGGATGCTGTGCCCTTCGCCTTCGTAAATGACGAGCGAAGCCGGCACGCCCATCGCCTTCAGCCCATGCCAGAACTCCATCGACTGCGCCGGCGGGCATTCCACATCGCGTTCGCCCACGTAAATCAGCGTCGGCGTGCGCGCCACCTTGATCGATTCGATCGGCGACAGCTGGCGGTAAATCGCCGGGTCGTCGTAGGCGGAGGCGCCGAAGAACGGGATCATCCACTGGTCGATGCCGTTCTGGCCGTAATAGGAAATCCAGTTGGCAATGCCGGCGCCGGCAACTGCCGCCTTGAAGCGCTGCGAATGCGTGACGCCCCACATGGTCATGAAGCCGCCATAGGAATGGCCCATGAGCCCCAGGCGGCTGGTGTCGATCGGCGCGGCCGCGGCCACTGCATCGATGCCCGTCAGGATATCGCGCAAATCCCCACCGCCGAAGTCGCGCCGGTTGGCGCGGGCGAACTCCTGGCCCTGGCCGAAGCTGCCGCGCGGGTTCGGCAGGAAGACGAAGTAGCCCTTCTCCACCAGCTCGCGCAGCAGGGGGTAACCCAGTTCGCCCGGCGCGATGTAGCGCGGTGAAGCCGCCGCCGCTGGGCCGCCATGCACCTGCACGATCATGGGATATTTCCTGCCCGGCGCCGTGCTGCGCGGCCCGAGCAGCCAACCCTGGATGCTCAAACCTTCATTCTCCCAGCCGATGTTGCGCACGGATACCTGCGGCTGCAGATGGGCGTTGTCGTCCGTGATGGCGCGCATGGCGGCAAGCGGTCCCGCGACGATGGCGGCGGCATGCTCGAAGTCTTCCTGCGACGCCGCGGCCTTGCTGCCGTCCGCGCTGAACGACATGCGCCCATCGGCTGCGTAGGTCGAAGCGGCGACGGAGCGCAGCACAGTGTGGCGGCCATGGATGGTGTCGACCGACAGCACATGGGACTTGTCGCCGACCAGGGCGTTCGCCAGCAAAGCTTTGCCGCGCCAGGCCAGCGTATTGAAGGTTCCCTTGAAACCTGGCGTGACGTTGACCGGCTCGCCGCCAGCCAGCGGCACCAGGTAGATATCGCCGCCGACTGCGCCGAAGTCACTCATCAAACCGCCGATGAAGGCCACGCTGAGGCCGTCGGGGGAGACGCGCGGCATATTCACCTGCGTGGTGGGATGGGCCACGATGCGCAGCGCACCGCTCGCCGCATCGATGTAGGAAACCTTGGCCACCCACCAGTTGTTGTCGCCATTGCCCCTGGCGCTGGTGGCGATGAAGCCTTTGCCGTCCGGCGCCCAGTCGTATTCGTAGACGAAGGTATCCTCGGGCGACACCAGCTTCAGTGTACCGCCATCGGCCGGGATGGTAGCGATGCGCTGGGCGTCTTCCTCCTTGCCGATTTCGCCCACCAGGCGCGCGCCGGCCGCGGTGGCGCCGGTTTCTTTTTTCGCGCCAACCGTGGCCAGCAGCGAAAGCGTACGGCCGTCGGGCGACCAGCGCGCGGTGCTGGCGACGCCCAGTACCGTGGCGACCGCGCGCGTCTTGCCGCCGGCGGCCACGTAGAGCCATGCCGATCCGGCGCGGCTATCGCTGCCGACAAAGGCCAGCGCCTTGCCATCCGGCGACCAGGAAGGCTTGTCGTAACTGCAATTGGAGCAGGGATCGAATTCGGCGGCGATGGTGCCGCTCGATGCATCGCGCACCACGACCGTGGCGTGGGCCCGCTTGCCGCTGCCGGTATCGATGGCTTCCAGCGACACCACGCGGTCGCCGGCGGGGGAGATTGCTACTGCGCGGTAATCGCGGATGGCGGAGCCGGGCGGCCCCGCCTTGACAACCGCCCCAGAGAAAATGGCCGTAGCCAGGAAGACTGTGTGGGCGATTGCTCTGGACTGCATGGATTTACGCCTTGTTAAGCCGGGAGTTCCTGATTCCGTATAAGAAGTAGGTTATCACCGCAACGACCATCCAGATAGTGAAAATCACCTTGGTGGCGTGCGACAGGTTGATCATCAGGTAGCCGCAGGCCAGGATGCTCAGGCCCGGCACGAAGTAAGGGCCGAAGGGCACGCGGAAGCCGCCCTTGGTATAGATGCCCGCTGCGCGTTCCTGGGAACGCAGCACCGGCACGGCTACCGACACCACGATGAAGGCGGTCAGGGTGCCCATCGACACCATATCCCACAGGAAGGTGGAGTCGACCAGGCCGGCGACCACGCCCACCACCAGGCTGACGATCAGCGTATTGCTGACCGGCGCATGGGATTTCGGGTTGACGGACTGGAAAGCCTTCGGCACCAGGCCATCCTTGGCGATGGCGTACAGGATGCGGGTCTGGCCGTAGATCGTCACCAGGGTCACGGAGAACACCGAGATCACGGCACCGGCCGACAGCACCAGCGCTGGCCATGCCTTGCCCGTCACGTTCTGCAGGATCACGGACAGGCCGGCGGCCTGGCCTTCGAACATGTGGGCAGGCTGGGCGCCCATCGCGGCCATGGCAACCAGCATGTAGAACACGGTCACGATCACCAGCGCGGCGATGATGCCGACCGGGACGTTGCGCCGCGGGTTGCGCACTTCTTCGCCGGCGGTGGCAATGGTGTCCAGGCCGATGAAGGAGAAGAATACGGTGCCGGCGGCGGCAGCGATGCCGCTGGCGCCCGGCAGCCATTCGCCGGCGGCCGGCTTGAGGAATGGCGTGAAGTTCGCGGTGTCGAAGCCGGTGAAGGCAACGGCGCAGAAGAAGATCAGGATCGCCAGCTTGATCATCACCATGACGGCGTTGGCGGTGGCCGACTCCTTGGCGCCGCGCGCCAGCAGGAAGCAGCACAGGGCCACCAGGATCACCGGCGGCAGGTTGAAGTGGTCCGTATGCCATACCGTGCCGTTCGGCGTCGAGACGATCATCGGCGAACGCAGGTTTTCCGGGATCTGCCAGTGGAAGGCATTGACCAGGAAGTTGTTCAGGTAGTCCGACCAGCCGATCGCAGTGGCGCTGGCGGCCAGCCCGTATTCGAGCAGAAGGCAGAAGGCCACGATGAAGGCCATGAACTCGCCCAGCGTGCGGTAGGCGAAGGAATAGGCGGAACCGGCGGCCGGCACGCGGAACGACAGCTCGGCGTAGCACAGGGCGGTCAGCCCCGCAGTCAATGCCGCCAGCAGGAAGGACAGCACCACGGAGGGGCCGGCTTTGGGCACCGCTTCGACCATGGTGAAGAAAATGCCGGTGCCGATCGTGGCGCCGACACCGATCATCGTCAGCGAGAACAGGCCGATGGAGCGGCTCAGGCCCTCACCGTGCAGGCTTGTGCCGGCATCCGTATCCACCGGGACCGGCTTGGTACGGGTCAGCTTCTGGACCAGCGATTGATTCACAGGCATATCCTTCAGGGCAAAAAAACTCCACGATTATAAGACCTCGCAGATGGGGAGCCTAAAGGATTTTGATGCAGGAAAGGCAAGCGTGGCGGGCGCCCCACGGCGCCGCCAGCCTCAACGCTGTCCGAGCAGCGTCTCGCCAAACAGGTTTTTCAGCTCGCGGGGCTGGGAGCGCCAGTACTGCGGCGGCGCAGCGACCTGGGCCCCCAGCGCGGCAGCCGCGTGCCACGGCCAGCGCGGGTTGAACAGCATGGCGCGCGCCAGCCCCACCATGTCGGCCTGGCCGTTGGCGACGATAGCCTCGGCATGCAGCGGCTCGGTGATCAGGCCCACGCCAATGGTCGGCAAGCCCGTGTCGGCCTTGATGCGCTGCGCAAAACGGATCTGGTAGCCGGGGCCGAGCGGGATTTGCTGCAAGGGCGACACGCCGCCGCTGGAGACGTGGATGAAGTCAGCGCCACGCTGCTTCAGCTGCTGCGCCAGCGCCACGCTTTGCTCGATATCCCAGCCGCCTTCCACCCAGTCCGAAGCCGACAGGCGCATGCCGATGGCGATGCTGCGCGGCAGGGCGGCGCGCACGGCGTCGAACACTTCCAGCGGAAAGCGCATGCGGTTTTCCAGCGCGCCGCCGTACCGGTCGCTGCGCTGGTTGGCCAGCGGCGACAGGAACTGGTGCAGCAGGTAGCCGTGGGCGCCATGCAGTTCGATGGCTTCGATGCCCAGCGCGTGCACGCGCAGGGCGGCGTTGACGAAATCGGCCTTCACCTTGGCCAGGCCGGCATCGTCGAGCGCCTGCGGCAGCGGATCGGTGGCCGCGTGCGGCAGGGCCGATGGGGCGACGGTCTGCCAGCCGCCCTGCCCTGGCGGCAGCGCCCGGCCGCCTTCGAAGGGCGGTGCGCTGGACGCCTTGCGTCCGGCATGCGCCAGTTGCACGGCAAGCCTGATCGGGCTGTAGCGGCGGATCGCCTGCACCACGGGCGCCAAGGCCTGCTGGTGTTCGGCCGACCACAGCCCCAGGTCGGCCGGCGAGATGCGGCCTTCCGGCGAGACCGCGGTCGCTTCCAGGATCATCAGACCGGCGCCGGACAGCGCCAGGTGGCCGTAGTGGATCATGTGCCAGTCGGTCGCCAGGCCTTCGTCGGCCGAATACTGGCACATGGGGGCGATGGCGATGCGGTTGGCCAGTTCCAGCGGGCCCATTGAGTAAAGGGAGAATAAGTGGCTCATGTTACAAGTGCTTACCATTGATACAGGCTTCAGCCTAGATTGGCGCCGCGCGCATTGATACTCTGCAACTCATGCAAAACCGCCACTGAGAAGGAGCCAGCCATGTACAAGAAAATCCCAACCGTCTCGTCCCGTTTCCATCCGATGGCGGCGACCGTAGCGATCTCGCTGGGCCTGGCCCTGCTGGCGATGGCGGCAACTTACGCCATGCGCGTCAGTATTTAACCTTCATACGGGCCCAGGTAGTCGATCTTGCCGATCTTGACTCCCTGGTTGCGCAGGATGTCGTGCAGCGTCACGACATGGAAGTAGAAGTTCGGCAGCGCGAAAGTCAGCAGATAGCTCTCGCCAGTGAAGGTTGGCTTGAAGCTGCCGAAACTTAAGGCCACCTCACGCGTTTCGCTGTCCGCGAAATGTTCCTCCCCTACCCCCTCGATATAGGCGAGCGTGTTCGCGATGCGCTCTTGCAGCTGCTCGAAACTGGCTTCGTTGTCGGGGAATTTCGGCGCCGCGATGCCGGTCAGCCGTTCGATCGAGAGTTTGCTGGTATCGCTGGCGCGCTGCACCTGGGCCGTCAGCGGCAGCATATCGTCGGCCAGGCGCGCCGACAGCAGCGTTTCGGGCACCTTGCCGCTTTCCTCGGCATGGGCTTGCGCCTTGTGCAGCAGGCTCGCCATCACTCTCAGGCCGCGCGCGAAGACCGGCGCGGAGACTTTGTACATGGACAGGGACATGCGCTACTCCTTTGCGGTGGGTGTCCGCGCAGTGTAGCGCAATCCCTTATTTCACGCGCGTGACCATCATGCCGGCACGCAGGCCGACGCGCACGTCCGGGTTGGGGAATACCACCAGCTCTTCCTCATGCTGCACGGTGTAGACGGTATCGCCGTCGCGCGCGATTTCCTGGCCCTGCTTCAAAGCGGTGAAATTCTGCGTTTCCTTACCGAAGGCCATCTTGAAGCCGTCGCTCAGCTTGATGATGTTCTGCGCCACCTTGAACACATGCGGTGCCTGGGCTGCGGCCACGGGCGGCTGGCCGCGCAGCAGGCGGTCGAGCGCGGCGCGCGCGGCGTCGAATTGCGCCAGGTCGTTGCGGCCCAGCGTGCCGATGCGGCCCAGTTCCACCGTGGTGCCGGCCGCCGCGTGGTGCTCGGCGCTGTAGTAGCTGTAGGTGCCGGCGGACGATGGGTTCATGATGATGGCGCCGATGCCGGCCTCGCCCAGCCAGCCCACCAGCCGGGCCTTGGCATCGTCGGCGATCAGGTCGGGGACGATGGCGAAGGTGGGGTAGACGCTGGGGCGGATGGCGGTGTGCAGGTCGAGGTGCCAGCGCTGCTTGCCTGCGTTGGCGAAGAAGGCGCCGGTGGCGGCGATCATGACGTCGGCGCGCGCGGCTTCGGCAGTGCCGGCCAGGCTGCCGCGTTCGGCGCGGAACATGCGGTTCAGGTCGGCGTCGATGAAGCGCTTGGCCTGGCGGATGGCGCCGATGTTGCCGACGCAGAGCATCAGGTCGACCGCCAGCGCTTGCGGGGTGCGCGCCAGTTCGTCGAGCAGGTAGGCCACCAGCTCGATCGGGCCGGTTTCGTCGCCGTGTACGCCGACCGAGACCAGGACGGCGGGGCGGCCGCCCTCCGCATGATGGATGGTCAGGATGCCGTCGGCGGGTTCGGTGACCGTGAAGCCGGCTTGCTCGAAGCTGCGGGCGACGGCGGTGAAGTCGGCTTCCGCCAGGGCGCGGACTGCGGGGGGGAGGGTTTGATTGTCTGCCATTGTTTGCTGCTGATTCTTTTCTGCTTCGCTCAAACCGGTAAACCGGTGTCAGACCCGCAGGGTCTGACACCGTTACGCGGCGGCCGCTGGCCGGTGTCTGACCCTGCGGGTCAGACGGGACGGCCATCCGGCCGGTTTACCGGTTCTCAGGCCGCCATCGCGACAGCGTTGACCGCCTCCGACAACGCCCACACATCCAGCATCGCCTGCTCCAGGTCAGCCGACGCCGCATAGCCCGACAAGCCCAGCGTGCACGTCACCAGCTCCACCGCCTCCACCGCATCATGCCCGTTGGTGGCGCGCGCCAGCACCTGCGACAGCAATTTCTGCTGCGTACGGCGCAAAGCCTGCTGCGCGTAGCTGCGCAACTGTTCCTGCGACTTCGACACCGCCGGCAGCTTCAAGCCGCGCTCCAGCGTATCGATGCCGGCTTGCGCGCGCAGCGCCATGCCCACAGCCAGGAAGCCCGGCAAGTCCATGCCCGCCGGACGCTTGACCGACAGCGCCGCGAACACGAATGCCGCCACGCCTTCCAGCGCATCGACCGCATCCCACGCCTGCACGAACTCGGCACGCAGGCCGCCGTGTGCCGCCGCTTCCGACTGCACGTCCGCCGCCATCTTGCGCACCGTTGCCGGATCGGCGAACAGCCTGGTCAGCTCGGCGATGCCGGCGCCGCGCAACTGGTCCTTCGGCACGCCCAGCACGCCTTCCATCACCGACTTCAGCATGGCGCGGGTACGCGCATCCACGCGCATGGCCACGTTGCGCGGCACTTTCAGCGCGTCGGCATCCAGGCTGTCGAACATCGGCGCCAGGTTCAGCGCCGCCCAGGCCTGGCCCCAGGCCAGGATCACGTCCTGCTCGCTGCAGTTGTGCTGCGCCGCCAGGTCGCGCAGCATCAGCGGGCCGCAGCGATTCACCACTTCGTTGGCCAGCACGGTGGCCAGGATGGCGTTCGCCAGCGGATGGTTCAGCGGCGGACGGGTGGCCACCAGCTGTTCGGGGAAGTAAGGGCGCAGCACCTTTTCCGCCCAGGCTTCGTCCGTCAGCGGCATGGCCGACAACAGGCGCTTGTAGCGGTTCTTCACGTTGGCGATCACCACCGCCAGTTCCGGCGTGGTCAGGCCGCGGCCATCAGCCTTGCGGCGCGCCAGTTCGGCCACGCTCGGCAGGTGCTCCAGTTCGCGCGACAGCGCGCCCTCTTCTTCCAGGTCGGCGATCAGGTCGGCGTAGCCGTCCTGCGTGTGCGCTTCCGACTGGGCCTGGAATTCGCGCACCAGCAACCGGGTTTGCTGGGTGTTGTCGCGCAGGACCAGGCGCTCCACTTCCATGGTCATCTCGTTCAGCAGCTGGTTGCGCTCAGCTTCCGAGGTCTGGCCGGCGTTGACTTCCACGTCCAGCCACATCTTGCAGTTCACTTCATGGTCGGAGCAGTCCACGCCGGCCGAGTTGTCGATCGCATCGGTGAAGATGCGGCCGCCGGCCAGGGCGAATTCGATACGGCCGGCCTGGGTCGCGCCGAGGTTGCCGCCTTCGGCCACTACCTTGCAGCGCAGCTCATTGCCGCTGACGCGGATATTGTCGTTGGCGCGGTCCTTCACCTGGGCATGCGTTTCCGCCGAGGACTTGATGTAGGTGCCGATACCGCCGTTGTAGAACAGGTCCACCGGTGCCAGCAGGATGCGGTGCATCAGTTCTTCCGGCGTCAGCGAAGTTTCGGCGATGTCGAGCGCGGCGCGGATCTCGGGCGACAGTTCGATCGAACGCGCGGTACGCGGGAACACGCCGCCGCCCTTCGAGATCAAGTCCTTGCTGTAGTCGTCCCACGAGGAGCGCGGCAGCGCGAACATGCGCTGGCGTTCGGCGAAGGATTTCGCGGTATCCGGGTTCGGGTCGAGGAAGATGTGGCGGTGGTCGAAGGCCGCCAGCAGCTTGATCTGGTTCGACAGCAGCACGCCGTTGCCGAACACGTCGCCCGACATGTCGCCCACGCCCACTACGCTGAACGGGGTGGTTTCCATGTCATGGCCCATCTCGTAGAAGTGGCGCTTGACCGCTTCGAAGGCGCCCTTGGCGGTGATGCCCATCTTCTTGTGGTCGTAGCCATTGGAGCCGCCGGATGCGAAGGCGTCGCCCAGCCAGAAGCCGCGCTTGACGGCGATGCTGTTGGCGATGTCGGAGAAGGTCGCGGTGCCCTTGTCGGCGGCCACCACCAGGTAGGGGTCGTCGTTGTCGTAGCGGACAGTATCTTCCGGCGGCACGATCTTGCCCAGCACGCGGTTATCGGTCACTTCCAGCAGGCTGGCGATGAACAGGCGGTAGACCGCTTCGCCTTCGGCTGCCACCACGTCGCGTGGCGCATCCTTCGGCATTTGCTTGCAGACGAAGCCGCCCTTCGCCCCGGCCGGCACGATCACCGCGTTCTTCACCATCTGCGCCTTGACCAGGCCCAGCACCTCGGTGCGGTAGTCTTCCATGCGGTCGGACCAGCGCAGGCCGCCGCGCGCCACCGGGCCGCCGCGCAGGTGAACGCCTTCGAAGCGGCGCGAGAACACGTAGATCTCGCGGAATGGACGCGGTTCCGGTACCAGCTGCAGGTTGCTGGTGTCGAACTTGAAGATGATCTTGTCGCCCTGGCCAGCATTCTGGAAGTAGTTGGTGCGCAAGGTCGCCAGCATCAGGTCGACCATGGCCGCGAAAATCACTTCGGAGTCCGCATGGTTGATCGCGCTCAGGCGGCCCTTGATGGCCACCAGCTTTTCCTTGGCGGCGCTGCGGGTCGCTTCCGGCAGCGCCGGGTCGAAGCGCTCTTTCCAGGCATCGACCAGCTCCTTCACCAGCGCAGGATGGCGGCGCAGGATCTCGGCCATGTAGCGCACGGTGAACTGGGTGCCGGCCTGGCGCCAGTAGCTCATGTAGGCGCGCACCAGTTGCACCTCGCGCAGGCGCAGGCCGCCTTCCACCACCAGGCCGTTCAGGCGGCCGTCTTCCGCTTCATTGTTGAACAGGGCGTTGAACAGTTCCTCCGCCACCTGCATCACGCCGGGACGCGCCAGTTCGGTGGCGCTCTGCCCGTCGACGGCCAGGCTGGTCACGTAGTGCTTCTTGCCGTCGGAAGTACGGATGGTGTGCGCCGATTCGCGCTCGATGGCCACGCCGGCGTTATGCAGCGCCGGCAGGATGGAAGACAGGGCCGGCACCCGGTCCACCGAGTACAGGCGGATGGTGGTGGCGGCGTTGCCTTCGGACGGCAGTTCGACGCGCACGGCCACGCGCGCGTCGTCGCCATTGCGCAGGATCTTGTCCAGGTCGTGGAAAGCCACGCTTGGCGGCGTCGCCGCCACGTAGTCGACCGGCAGCGTGGAGCACAGCTTGCGCAGGCTGTTGCGCAGCGGCTCTTCGCCCACCTTGTCGGCCAGTTCGGAGAAGCGGTCATGCCAGCCGTCCAGCACCGTCAGCAGCGGACGCTGGATATCGCTTTCCAGGTCCAGCGGATAGCGTGCGGCGTGGGCGATCAGGTAGAGGCGGGCCAGCGGGCCGTCCGACACCAGGGTCTGCGAGCTGACGTGGGTGGCGCCGGAGCTTTCCTGCAGGGCGCGCGCCAGGGCATGCGCCACCGAGGCCGAGTAGCGTTCGCGCGGCAGGTAGACCAGCACGTTCAGGTGGCGCGCATACACGTCGCGGCGGGCGAACACCTTGGCGCGCGGCTGCTTGTACAGCGACACCACGGCACCACATACTTCGGCCAGCCATTCCGGTTCCGCTTCCAGCGCTTCGGTACGCGGCAGCGATTCCAGGATTTCGATGAATTTCTCGGCGCGGAAACCGGTCTCGCGCACGCCGGCGATCTTCAGCACTTGCGCGATGCGGCCACGCGCAAACGGCAGGCGGGCCAGCGGGGTCAGGGTGGCGGCGCGGGTAAACAGGCCGACGAAGCAATGTTCGCCCAGGATGGCGCCCTTGCCGTCGGTGTGGCGCACCCCGATGAAGTCCAGCGACTGGTCGCGGTGCAGGGTACCGCCGACGTCGGCCTTGACGATCGACAGGGTGTGGGCGCGCTTGGACAGGGTGTCGAAGTCGCCCGGGATGTTGGCCAGGCAGGTGCCATAGACCGGGTGGGCGGTGTCCTGCAGCACGCCGATGCGGCTGGGGATGTCGCGTTCCA
>CAMLRG010000180.1 GCA_946482335.1 uncultured Duganella sp.
AACCTGATGGGCAAGGTCGGCATCCCCCTGGTGGCGACCAACCGCATCAACACCCCGGAAGTGGCGGAAGGCATCCTGGCCGATGGCGCGGCCAATTTGGTGTCGATGGCGCGCCCATTCCTGGCCGACGCCTTCTTCATGCGGAAAGCACGCGAAGACCGCGCCGACGAAATCAATACCTGCATCGGCTGCAACCAGGCCTGCCTGGACCACACCTTCTCCGGCAAGATCACGTCCTGTCTGGTGAACCCGCGCGCCTGCCATGAAACGGAGCTGGTCATCGCCCCGGCCCAGCAGCGCAAGCGCATTGCCGTGGTGGGCGCCGGCCCGGCGGGCCTCAGCTTCGCCACCACCGCCGCCTCGCGCGGCCATGATGTGGAGCTGTTCGATGCCGCCAGCGAAATCGGCGGCCAGTTCAACGTGGCGAAAAAAGTGCCGGGCAAGGAAGAATTCAACGAGACCCTGCGCTACTTCGGCCGCCAGATCGAGCTGACCGGCGTCAAGCTGCACTTGAATACCCGTGTCGACGCGGCCGCCCTGGCAGCAGGCGGCTTCGACGAGGTCGTGCTGGCCACCGGCGTTACGCCGCGTACGCCGCCCATCGAAGGCATCGACCATCCAAAGGCACTGGGCTACCTGCAGGTGCTGCGCGATGGCGCGCCGGTCGGCAAGAGCGTGGCCGTGATCGGCGCAGGCGGCATCGGCTTCGACGTATCGGAATTCCTGACCCATGAAGGCGAGAGCGCCAGCCTGGCGCCCGAAAAGTTCTACGCCGAATGGGGCATCGATCATGGCTACGCCGACCGCGGCGGCTTGCGCACGCCGCAAGTGCATCCATCGCCGCGCCAGGTGCACCTGATGCAGCGCAAGACCAGCAAGGTCGGCGATGGCCTGGGCAAGACCACCGGCTGGATCCATCGCACCGGCCTGAAGGCCAAGCGCGTGGCCATGCACGCCGGCGTCAGCTACGACCGCATCGACGACGCCGGCCTGCACGTCACGGTGGAGGGCCAGCAGCACGTGCTGCCGGTGGATAATGTGATCGTTTGCGCCGGCCAGGAGCCGCTGCGCGAATTGCAGCAAGGTTTGCTCGACGCGGGCTGCAAGGTACACCTGATCGGCGGCGCCGACGTGGCCGCGGAGCTGGACGCGAAACGCGCTATCAACCAAGGCACCCGGCTGGCTGCCGCAATCTGAGGAGAACGCCCATGCAATTGCAACCCGCTGTCGCTGAATCGCTGGAGCGCTGGCACCACATGGTGTCCAGCGGCGACCTGTCCGGCCTGCCCGCCATCGTCGATACCGATGCGGTGTTCCGCTCGCCGGTGGCCAACAAGCCCTACGCCAGCGCGCAGGCGGTGACGCTGGTATTGAACACCGCCTACCAGGTGTTCGAGAACTTCACCTACCACCGCCAACTGGCCAGCGACGATGGCTTGAACGTGGTGCTGGAGTTCAGTGCCAACGTCGGCGACAAGCAACTCAAGGGCATCGATTTTATCCGCTTCAACGAGGCGGGCAAGATCGTCGATTTCGAAGTCATGGTGCGCCCCTTGAGCGGCCTGCAAGCGCTCGGCGAAGCGATGGGCGCGCGCATCGGCGCCCAGGTCGGCGCATTCAAGGTCCCAGCATAGCGGACAGCCCGGGCGGCCCGGCGCTACACCGCATCAGCGGTTGGTGATGGTCACGCCGGTTGCCACCAGCAGGCCGCCGGCCACCATCGACGCCAGCACTTGTTCGCCCAGCATCAGCGCAGCAAGCGAAACGCCGAACACCGGCACCAGGTTGTTGAACACGGCCGTGCGCGCCGGGCCGAGCGCTTTCACGCCCTCATACCACCAGACGAAAGCCACCACGGTGCCGAAGGCGCCAAGGTAAGTCACGGAAGCCCACACTTCCCAGCCCAGCGAGGTCCAGGCAATGCCCGGAAGCTCGCGGGCGGCGGTGATCAGCAGGAATCCCAGTCCCCACAGCGATGCGTACGTGGTTGCGGCGATCGGCGACAAGCCTTTCAGCGCGGCGCGCCCCACCAGGGTATAGGCAGCCCAGCACGAGGCGGCGCCCAGCATCATCAATTCGCCCGCCCCGATCGATTGGCTGATATCGCGCAGCGCCGCCATCGGCTCGCCGCGCGTGATCAGCACGGTGGCGCCGAGGAAGGCGATACCGATGCCGGCCCATTTCTGCCAGTTCAGGCGCTCGCGCAGCACCGCCGCCGCCGCCAGCGCAGTCACGATCGGGTTCATGGCGATGAACAGCGCCGAGCGGCTCGCTTCCATCTTGCCCAGCGCCGAGAAGAAGCAGAAGTTGTAGAGGAAGATGCCGGTCAGGCCCAGCGCGGCGGTGGCGCCCAGCTGCTGCATCGACAGGCGCGGCAAGCCGCCCTCGCGCTTCCACGCCAATACCAGCAGCAGCGCCGCCGCGATGGAGAAGCGGATGGCGGCTGCCGTCAACGGCGGCAATGCATTGGAAACGATATGGCCGGCGATAAAGGTGCCGCCCCAGATCAGGGTGCAGGCGATCAGTTTAAGGTAGATCATGGCGTTGGGCCTTGCGTGTCAGTGAAGGAGGTTATACATTAATGCTAATCCTGGCTCATAGAAAAATGAGTAAAACCTCATGAGGTACCGATGACTTTTACGCAACTGGAAATGTTCGCTCTGGTGATCGAATTGCGCGGCTTTACGGCGGCGGCCTTGCGGCTGGGTGTCAGCCAGTCCGCCGTGTCGCACGCCATCAAGTCGCTGGAGCAGGAACTGGGTGTGCAACTGATCGAGCGCCAGGGCGCCTCGGTGGAAGTGACGGAACTCGGCCAGCGCCTGCTGGTGCGGGCGCGCGAAATCCTCGGCCTGGCGGAAGCGATGCGGCAGGAAGTGGCGCTGGCCAGTGGCTTGAACAAGGGCTTGCTGCGCATCGGTTCCTTCGGCCCCACTTCTTCGCTCAAGCTGATCCCGGCCATCCTCGACGTCTTCCAGAAGCGCTACCCCGGCATCGAGGTGCGCATCGATGAAGGCACCGACGACGATACCCTGCAATGGATCCTCGACCGCCGCGTCGATATCGGCTTCGTGCAGCAACCGGACGAACGCTTCGACACCGTCGACCTGGTGGAAGACCAGATGGTGGCCCTGATGCCGGCCACGCACCGGTTGGCGGCCAAGAAGGCCGTCAGCGCGCACGATCTGGCGCATGAACCCTTCATCATGCCCGATGCCGGCTGCTCGACCCTGATCGAACCTCTGTTCGCCGCGCAGGGCCTGTGCCCGCAAGTGCGCTACCGCATGTCGCAAGTGCTGACCGTGCTGGGCATGGTGGCGCGCGGCGACGGCGTCTCCGGCATGGCGGAGCTGGCGCTGCCGACCGACCTGGCCGTCAGCCATCCGAATATCGCAGTGCGTCCCTTCTCGCCGCCGGTGCGGCGCCGTGTCGGCCTGGCGCTGCGCAACCTGGCCCAGGCATCGCCGGCGGCCAAAGCCTTCGTCGAAGTGGCACGGCAGGTGCGCCTATGAGTGCGAAACCCGAACTGGAACAGCACCTGTTCGCCACCGGGAAAGCGTGGTGGACCTGGCTGCAGAAGCAGCACGCCGCCTCGCCCGGCATCTGGATGAAGATCGCCAAGAAGGGCGCGCCGGAATCGTCAGTGCAATATCCGGAAGCCCTCGATGCCGCGCTGTGTTTCGGCTGGATCGACGGACAGAAGAAGAGCATCGACGAGCACTATTGGCTGCAGAAGTTCACGCCGCGCGCCAAGCGCAGCATCTGGTCCAAGATCAACCGCGACAAGGTGTCGGCGCTGATCGGGAAAGGCTTGATGCAGCCTGCCGGGCTGGCGGAAGTCGAACGCGCAAAAAAGGATGGGCGTTGGGAGGCAGCGTACGATTCATGGAGCGCCGCCGAGGTGCCGCCCGACCTGCAAGCCGCACTGGACGCCAGCCCCAAGGCGCGCACGAACTTCGCGGCAATGAGCGCGCAGAACCGCTACGCGATCCTGTTCCGGACCCACCAGGCCAAGCGGGCGGAGACGCGCGCCAGGCGCATCGGCGATTTCGTGGCGATGCTGGAACGCGGCGAGACCATTCACCCCCAGGCTGGCTTCACCACCATCAAGTAGAACACGGCGATGAAGGCGAAGAAGGCGGGGATGCCGAGCGCGATCCAGGCACGGAAATAGCGCCAGAACTGGGCGGGCAGCGGTGTGGCCTGCAGCATGGCGCCCTTGGCCAGGTCGCGCATCCTGATCTGCAGCCATACCACCGGCGCCCAGCACAGGAAAGCGATGATGAACAGCACGATGGACCAGTACAGCCAGGGTGTATGCAGCGGAAAGCCGGCCAGGTGCACGAGGTAGAAGCCGGTCAACGGCTGCACGATCATGGTGACGCCGGTGAACAGCCAGTCGGCGACGACCAGGATGCGGCTGACCACGGCGATCGCCTGCACGTTCTTGCTGGTCACCGCGAACAGCAGGTACCACGCGGAACCGATGCCGGTGCCGAACAGCAGGGTGGACGACAGGATGTGCAGCAATTTGACGATCAGGTATTCCATGGCCGTTTCTCCACTTCGTAAAGCATCCACAACGCGGCCAGCATCGGCAGATTCTTGCTGATGGGGCCATACGGGTGGAGCAGGAATTCGGGCAGGCGCCAGGCGATGACGATGCTGTAAAACACGATCAGGGCGATCTGGGCCAGCCATAGCCAGCTGCGCGAGCGGCGCGGCCACGCCAGCGAGGCCACGCCGAAGGCGAAATCGAGTGCGCTGGCGCCGTATAGCATCAGCGGTGCCAACGCTGGAGGCACGCCGGTGCGCTCCAGCAGGCGGTAACTGTCGGCGACCGGATACAGCCCCGCCGACACGATGGCGGTCCAGATCCACACGGCGGCGATGCCCAGCCGCAGCAGGGGCAGCAGCCAGTCGAGTTGCGCCAGACGCCGCGCCGCATCCGGCTGGGCGATGAAGTCGCGCACCGGGCGCGGTGCCCTGCCCAGCAGCTCGGCCATCGGCTGCACGTCGGCGACATTGCCGCGCTCCAGCATCTGCAAAGCATCGCGGTCCAGCGCACTGCCTGGCAGCATGCCCGCCACGGCGGCCGCAGCGCGCGCCATCCCGTCCGGCAGCCTCAACACGGGCAACCGCCACGGGCCGAGCCCCATCGCCGCGCGCAAGGCCGCCAGGTATTCCGTGAACGCCAGCGGCTGCGGGCCGACCAGGGCCAGCCGGCGCACGCCGCCGTCCGGCGCTGCAGTCGCGCCCCGTTCGGCCAGCGCGCAAATCGCCGCCGCAACATCGTCGATGTGGACTGGTTGCACCATTTGTGGCGCGCTGCCCAGCCGCACCGCCAGCGGCATCGACGCCAGCATGCGGAACAGGCGCGCACTGGCGCCCGCCTCGCCGTAGACCAGCGAGGGCTGGACGATGCAGCCATCGAGCGGCAGCGCAGCCAGCGCGTCATCCGCCGCCTTCTTGCTTTGATGGAAGGCTGAACGCGCGCCGGCATCCGCACCCAGTGCCGACACCTGGACCACGTAGCGCACAGCGGCTTCGGCGCAAGCGGCAAACAGGGCACGCGGGGCGGCGTCGTGCACGGCAGCAAAGGACGCCGCCCCCTGCGGCCGGAAAATGCCGGCGGCATTCACCACCACCTCGATACCCTTGAGGCGCGCCATCCACACGGCTTTTTCGGTATCGTGGCTGAAGTCGGCAGGAACAAAGCCCATGCGCGCATCACGGCTGGGATGCCGCCCGGCAGCAATGACTTCGTGGCCGCGCGCCAGCAAGGCGGCCGCCACATGCGAACCGATGAAGCCTGTAGCGCCGGTCAGCAGTATCCGCATTGCTTGCTCCTCCCGTCATCGGACATTACACGAAATGGGAGAACCGCCATGGACACTTGGAGCAATGCGCTCAAGCACAGCCTGCTGCCGGGCGCACTGGCCAGCCTGGCCTCGACGCTGGCGCTGGCCGCCTGCGGCAAGCGCGAAACCGGCAGCGTCTTTGCCGGGGTGAATGCGGTCAGCCACTGGCTGTGGGGTGACCCGGCTACCCGCGCCGACGGGCCTTCGCTCAAGCACACGCTGGTGGGCTACCTGATCCATCATGGCGCGTCGGTGTTCTGGGCCGCGCTGTACGAAAAGACTTGCTGCAAGACCCTGGACCGCAAGCAAGCTGCCACCACCACCGCCAGCGCTGCCGCGGCCAGCGCGGTTGCCTGCTTTACCGATTACCAATTGACGCCGCCCCGCCTGCGGCCCGGTTTCGAGGAGCGCCTGTCGCGGCCATCGCTATTGCTGGTGTACGCGGCGTTTGCCGCTGGCCTGGCAGCCGGCGCTTACCTGAACCGCCGCGACAATTAGTGCTCTTCCTGCGCCAGCCAGCGGCGGCCTTGCGCCAGCACTTGCTCCAGCTCGGCGCGCACCAGCGCCAACGCGCCCGATATGCTGTCGGGGTGCCCGGTCTTAATTGCCGATTCGGCATCCAGCGTCGCCTTCACCAGGCGCTTGGCACCCAGCACGCCCACCGCGCCGCGCAGGCCGTGCAGGATGCGCGCCGCCTCGCCGGGCCGGCCTGCGCGCAGCGCCGCATCGGCATCGTCCATCGGCTGCATGCCGCCTTCGAGCGCGCCGCGCACCATCTTGAACATCACCGCCCGCCCCTTCACATCCTTGCCCATGACGCGCATCAGGCTATCCATGCTGAACACCTGGTCGGGCGCTGCCGCCTCCGGCGGCGCAGCTGGGGCGGCCCCGGTCGGGCCGGGTGATTTGCCGGGCAGGTTGCGCTCGATAACGGCCATCATTTCTTCGATGACGACCGGTTTGGCGATAAAGTCGCTGATCCCGGCCTCGGTGCAGCGATGGCGTTCGGAGGGCAGCACGCCTGCCGTCATGGCAATCACCGGCAAGTCCAGCTTCAGCTCGTCGCGGATGATGCGCGTGGCGCTGAAGCCATCCAGCACCGGCATTTGCATATCCATCAGTACGATGTGATAGCGGTGGGCGCTGGTGCGCAGCACATCGACCGCCTGCTGGCCGTCGCCCGCCACGTCGAGCGTGGCGCCCGCCAGTTCCAGGATGCCGCGTGCCACCGCCTGGTTCAGCAGGTTGTCTTCCACCAGCAGGAAGTGCACGCCGCGCAGGCGGTTGCCCAATGCCGAGGTGGCCGCCGCCGCCTCTTCGCTGCCCTTGGCGGCCGCCAGCGCCTGGTGCATCGCATCGAACAAGCTGGAAGAGGTGACGGGTTTGACCAGCACCACGTCCGCATCCGGCGAGCCGGCAATCTCGTCGACCTGGTTGCGTGCAAAGGCGTTCAGCGTCACCACGATGGGCTGGCGATGCCCCTCGGCGGCGCGCCGTATCTCCTGCGCCGCGTTCCTGCCCTGCTCGCCTGGCATATGCCAGTCGGCCAGCACCACGTCATAGGGGCGCGGACCATCCATGCAGGCGCGAATGCGCTGCAATGCCGCCGCGCCGGAGTCGGCTTCATCCGCTTCCCAGCCCCATGCGCGCAGCAATTGCACGATCATGTTGCGGCTGGTGCTGTTGTCGTCCGCCACCAGGACATGCAGCGGTCCAATGGCAGGTTTGCGCCGCGCCGCAGCGCGTTCGGGCAGCACGCCGAACCAAAGCTCGAAGGAAAACGTGCTGCCACTGCCCGGCACCGTCTGCAAGCGGATCTGGCCGCCCATCAGCTCCACCAGCCGGCGCGTGATCGCCAGGCCCAGGCCGGTTCCACCGAAACGGCGCGTGATGCTTTCGTCACCCTGCGAGAAGGCGTTGAACAATTGCGTGGTCTGCTGCTCCGTCATGCCGATGCCCGTGTCGCGCACCTCGAAATAGAGCAGCACGCGGTCGGCCACACGTACCGCAGTCCTGACCGACACCACAACCTCCCCACGCTCGGTAAACTTGATCGCATTGCTGGCCAGGTTGGTGAGGATTTGCTGCAAACGCAGTGCATCGCCATTCAGCAGGGTTGGCACGTCCGGATCCGTCACGATGGCCAGCTCCAGTTCCTTGTCGCCAGCGCTCATGGTCATGGTGGTGGCCAGCGTCGACATGGCTTCGTCCAGGTCGAAATCGATCGGGGCCAGCTCCATGCGGCGCGCCTCGATCTTGGAAAAATCCAGCACGTCGTTCAGGATGCCCAGCAAGGATTGTCCCGACGTGCGGATCATGTTCAGGTACTTGCGCTGCTGCGCGCTGAGCGACGTATTGCCAAGCAGGTAGACCATGCCCAGCACCGCGTTCATCGGTGTGCGGATCTCATGGCTCATGTTTGCCACGAAATCGCTCTTGGCGCGGTTGGCCGCCTCGGCGCGGTCGCGTTCGCGTTCCAGCTCCGCCGCGCGCAAGTCCGCCTCCGCCATCAGATGCCGCGATTGCTCTTCCGCCGCCTGCCTTTCCTGCATCAGGCTGTTGAACGCCTCGGTCAGCTCGCCGATTTCATCCTTGCGCGTAATCGGAATCGGCGAGAACCGCCCGGGCGCCGTCCGCAAGCCCTGGATGGCGTTGCGCAGCCTGGCCAGTGGCGACAAGAGTTGCAGCGTGATCCAGCCGACCAGCAAGGCGGCCAGCAGCGACGCCGCCACGCCCCAGGCCAGCAAGTGCAGCCGGAAGCCTTCGAAGGGCTCGAATGCCTCGTGCACCGGCAATGCCGCCGCCAGCAGCCAGTCGGTCGACTTCAGGCGCTTGTAGCTGGTCAGGCCCGGGACGCCGGCTGCGCTGGTACTGATCACGGTGCCCTCGAAGCCTTCGCGCAGGGCGCGGGTGGTGGCCGGGTTGGCATTGGCGGCGCGCGGCTGGAGGATGCGGGCGGCTTCCGGATGCACCACGTAGATCGACGGTTCGCTGAGCGTGACGGCAAAGTAGTAACCGGTCCTCCCCACTTTGGCGGTGCGCAAGTGGCCCAGCATATTGTCCTTGTAGAGCCGCAGCACGCCACTCAGGACGCCCACCACCGCGCCCCGGTCGTCCAGCAGGGGCGCCAGCATGTGCACGATCGGCTGGCCGCTAACGCGGCTTTTGACCGGACCGGCGATCAGCGGCTTGCGCGTCTCAAGCACTTTGCGGAAATACTCGCGGTCGGCGACGGAAACGCCGACCCTGCCTTCGATGCGCGGCACGTCCGCCACCACTTTGCCGGCTGCGTCGATCACAATGACGTCGTCGAACATGGACAGCATGGCGCGTTCTTCGTGCCATTCGCGCAGCCTGGCGGGGTCGCCGAGCAGCTGGCGCGGCTGCCTGCGGGCCGATTGGGCAATCACGTCCAGCAGGGCGGTGAGCTTGTCGTCCAGTTCTTCCGCCGTGCGGGCGACCAGGGCGTCCTGCTGCGCAAACAGCACCTTGGTGAAATCCTCGCGCAGGCGTTGCGCCTGCAATACGGTAACCACCACGATCATCACGGTGCAGGTGATGCTGGTGGCCAGGGCAACCTTGACATTGATCCCGAGAGGCTTCATCGACGTCCTTTGGGCGGTGCGACTGCTGGCTAGTGTAATTTATTTTTGTAACCGCGAATCCAAATGTCTGCTCGACCCCTCTTATCGGGCGAGGAATGTCCCTCGGCCCGTTAAAGGAGTGCAAAATGTTCTATGTTAAAAATGTGCCAACCTGGGAGCGCGTGCTGCGCGTGGTTGCCGGCCTGGCGGTGGCGGTGTGGGGCGTGCTGGCCCTGGGCGGGCTGTGGGGCGCCATGACGGCGCTGTCGGCGGCCGGCATCGTACTGTCCGGGCTCGTTGGCTTCTGCCCGGCCTGCGCCATGGTGGGCCGCAAACTGGATAAAGCAAGGAAATAGCATGGCGCTTCAAGAACAGCACCAGCCGGTGCTGCAAGCCGCCCACGGCGGCGACCCGGCGGCCCTGGCCAAGCTGCTGGCCGTATGCCAGCCGGATATCCGGCGCTATGCGCAGCGCAATTGCCTGATCAGCGATGTGGACGATGCGGTACAGGAAGTATTGCTGGTGCTGTCGCGCCGGCTCTCCTCGCTCAAGGTGCTGGCGGCGTTTTCCGGCTGGCTGTTCAAGGTGGTGCAGCGCGAATGCCGTCGCCTGGGGCGGCGCGCCTTCAACTATGACCCTTACGACGAAGAGCGCGCCGAGCAATGGCTGGCGTCGCACGACGATGCCAGCCTGCGGCTGGAGCTGGCGCAGGCGCTGGAATCGCTGCCGCCCGACTACCTGCGGATTGTGCTGCTGCGTGACTTCGAAGAGTTAAGCATCGCGGAAATCGCGCAGGAGCTGGGTTTGACGGCGGCCGCCACCAAGAGCCGCCTGCACCGGGCGCGCGCCCTGGCGCGCGAGTACCTGCTGGCCTGAGCGCTCAGCGCGCGGCCAGCGGGGTGGCGTCGGCGTCGGCCCGGATGGCCACTTCGCGCGCGGCCGGCCATTGCCAGGCGCCCTCCAGGCGCCAGTCGCGGTGCTTGCCCTCGACCAGCACCTGCCAGCGCGAGCGCTCCAGCATCGGCAGCGCCACGCTGAAGTTGCCTTCGGCATCGGGCCGGGCCAGCAGCACCATGTCGCGCGCAGGCTGGGTGGCATGCTGCAGCCGCAGCGACAGCGTTTCGTCGGCAAGCGGCTGGCGGCTGGCGACATGGCCGCGCAGCAGGCCC
Source organism: uncultured Duganella sp. (assembly GCA_946482335.1). The sequence goes on from CAMLRG010000180.1 coordinate 10,612, forward strand.
GCGGCGGCATCGTAGCGCAGCTCGACCTCCAGGCCGAGGGCGGCGGCGGCTCGGTCGCGCCGCAAATCCTGGTTGATGGCCTTGCCCTTCTTGTAGTAGTCGCCCACCACCAGCGCATCCTGGCTGGTGAAGGCGACGTAGCTGGTGGCGATGCCGGCCACCGCCACCACGGCAGGACCGAGCATCAGCAGCCACGGCCAGCGGTGGGTGTACCAGGGGGCTTGAGCAGTCATTTCCATGTTGTACTCCTTAGCGCGGTACGATGAATACCGCTTTTTCCTTGACGGCCAGCGATGGATCGTCCAGCGCCGTCAATCCGATCGCGATCTTGTTGGAACCGGTCTCGCCCTTGCCATGCTCGGCACGCAGGCGGATCGGCACGGCGCGCGTTTCGGTCGGTCCCACGTCGACCAGGTCC
>CAMLRG010000181.1 GCA_946482335.1 uncultured Duganella sp.
AATGGGCGTGCGCAAGATCCGCTTCCCGGAGACGTCGGCGATCGGCATCAAGCCGGTGTCGCGCGAAGGCACGGAGCGCCTGGTGCGCAAGGCGATCCAGTACGCGATCGACAACGACAAGCCGTCCGTGACCATCGTCCACAAGGGCAACATCATGAAGTACACCGAAGGTGGCTTCCGTGACTGGGCTTATGAACTGGCGCAGAAGGAATTCGGCGCGGAGCTGATCGATGGCGGCCCATGGTGCAAGTTCAAGAATCCGAAGACCGGCCGCGAAATCACCGTCAAGGATTCCATCGCCGACGCCTTCCTGCAGCAGATCCTGCTGCGTCCGGCGGAGTACTCGGTGATCGCCACCCTGAACCTGAACGGAGACTACATCTCCGACGCGCTGGCGGCGCAGGTGGGCGGTATCGGCATCGCCCCGGGTGCCAATCTGTCCGACTCCGTGGCCATGTTCGAAGCGACCCACGGCACCGCGCCGAAGTACGCCGGCAAGGATTACGTGAACCCGGGTTCCCTGATCCTGTCCGCGGAAATGATGCTGCGCCATATGGGCTGGACCGAGGCGGCCGACCTGATCATCTCCTCCATGGAGAAGGCCATCACCTCCAAGAAAGTCACTTACGACTTCGCCCGCCTGATGGAAGGCGCGACCCAGGTGTCGTGCTCCGGCTTCGGTGACGTGATGATCGAGCAGATGTAAACGATCCCGCTTTCAAGCGAGCCCCGCCATCCGCAAGGAGGCGGGGTTTTTTTGTTTGCCGCGCACGGAACTTTGCCATGGCCGGGCCGTCTAAGTGGGCTTGCAACAAAGGGGTATGCCATGGAACGTGCGCCGATGGACGATGACAAGGAATCGTCGCAAAATGATCATGAGAAGCGCATTACCGCACTGGAGCGTGCAATGACTGGGGTTGAAGCTGAAATCCGGCAATTGCGCCAGCATATGGATGCTGGATTTGCCTTGCTGCGCGATGCCATAGGCGAAATCGTCAAGCGCCTGGATCGGCAGGATGGTCGCCTGGATCGGCTCGACACCAGGATGGACCGGCTCGACACCAGGATGGAACGGCTCGACACACGAGTGGACAGGCTTGAAACGCGGATGGATGCCCGCTTCGATCAGATGGCTTCGCTTCTGCGCTGGGCCATTGGCCTGATCGTTGCGGTACTGATTGCCATGCTGGGCGCAGGCACTTCGCTGGTTGGTGTGATCGTGCAGCGTTTGCTCTAGTGATGCCGATAGTGCAGGCAGCCGATCAACTGGCCGGCAACATGGGCCTGGAGTGGCGAGGGACCGGCGAGGCTGAAGCCGGAGCGCTCCAGGACGCGGGCTGAGGCGGCATTGGCGATGGTGACGTGGGCGTCGAGGCCGGCCAGCTGCCATTGGCCATAAGCCAGTTCCATCAGGTGCGAGAGTGCGGCGCCGGCCAGGCCCCGGCCGATGGCGGTGGCGGCAATGCGGTAGCCGACCGTGGCGCGCAATCCGCTGTGGTCGATATCTTTCAGGTTGCAGCGGCCAATAATGTTCCCATCCTCCAGCAGCAGGCAGGGATGCATGCTGCCCGCCGCAAACCGGGCAAGATAGTCGTCGATATGGGCGCCGACGCCCGCCAGGTTGTAAAAGTCTGGCGCCCGGGCGTCGACCTGCGACTCGAACCAGCCGCGGTTGGCGAGTTCGAATTCCAGCAAGGCGGGGGCGTCGGCGCTGCTCAATGTGCGTATTTGCATGACGAATTCTGCATAGTGGCCTGCGCGCGGCAGGCGAAAAAAAACCCCGCGGGGCGGGGCTTTTCGTTGTCCGAGGCCAGGGATTAGTTGGTCTGGATGTTGGAAGCTTGCTTGCCTTTAGGGCCTTGGGTTACTTCGAACTGCACTTTTTGACCTTCTTTCAGGGTCTTGAAGCCGTTCATGTTGATCGCGGAGAAGTGTGCGAACAAATCCTCGCCGCCGTCATCAGGAGTGATGAAGCCAAAACCCTTGGCGTCGTTGAACCACTTAACGGTACCAGTTGCCATTTTAAAAAAACTTTCAATAAAAACGAATCACACGAGCCATAAAAGCAAGAAGCTTCCTGCCCCCTCCTCGACAACTCACTTCTTACCAACATGTACAGATCTGCACAAAGTCGATACCGCATTGTTGGCGGAACAATTTTTAATGTCAAGCGCTTTCACTAGCACATGGTGAGATTTTTGCAACAGCTATTTTTGGCCCCCTTGATTTCGGCCAACCCGACCGCCATCTGCGGCAATCGGCGAAAACGCGTAAGATGAGGACTGATGGAAATGCCCCTCTAAATGGGCGTTGCATCCAGTCTGAAAGCATTAGAATATAAGCGTATGGCAACCAAGCATGACACCGAAACCGTCCTGGAACGGCAGGCGATTAAGCCGCCACCTATGTACCAGGTGGCGTTGCTCAATGACGACTACACTCCCATGGAGTTTGTGGTCGCCATCATCCAGGAGTATTTCAATAAGGACCGGGAAACGGCCACACAAATTATGCTGAGTGTCCATCGCTATGGCAAAGGCGTGTGCGGCGTTTTCTCTAAAGATATAGCTTCAACCAAAGTGGAGTTTGTTTTAACGCATGCACGCAAGGCGGGGCATCCCCTGCAATGTGTGATGGAGGAAGTATGATTGCGCAGGAATTGGAAGTAAGTTTGCATATGGCGTTTGTCGAAGCGCGGCAAGCTCGCCACGAGTTCATCACCGTGGAGCACTTGCTGCTGGCGCTGCTCGACAATCCATCGGCAGCCGAGGTGCTGCGCGCCTGCGCAGTCAATATTGAGGACCTGCGCAAAACGCTGACGAACTTCATCGGCGATAACACCCCGACCGTGCCCGGCACGGGCGAAGTGGACACCCAGCCAACCCTGGGCTTCCAGCGCGTGATCCAGCGTGCCATCATGCACGTTCAGTCGGCGTCCAATGGCAAGAAGGAAGTGACCGGCGCCAACGTGCTGGTGGCGATCTTCGGCGAAAAGGATTCCCACGCTGTTTACTACCTGCACCAGCAGGGCGTGACCCGGCTGGACGTGGTGAACTTCATTTCCCACGGCGTGCGCAAGGACCAGCAGATGGATTCCGCCAAGGCGTCCGAAGGCGTGGAAGAGGGTGGCGCCCCGGAAGGCCAGGCCAAGGAATCGCCGCTGGACCAGTTCACCCAGAACCTGAACAAGTCCGCCGCCGAGGGCAAGATCGACCCGCTGATCGGCCGCGAGGACGAGGTGGACCGCGTGATCCAGGTCCTGTGCCGTCGCCGCAAGAACAATCCACTGCTGGTGGGCGAGGCCGGCGTGGGCAAGACCGCCATCGCGGAAGGCTTGGCGTACCGCATCACCCAGGGCGACGTGCCGGAAGTGCTGACCAATGCCGTGGTGTATTCGCTCGACATGGGCGCGCTGCTGGCGGGCACCAAGTACCGCGGCGACTTCGAGCAGCGCCTGAAGGCGGTGCTCAAGCAGCTGAAGGACAACCCGAACGGCATCCTGTTCATCGACGAGATCCATACCATCATCGGCGCCGGCTCGGCCTCGGGCGGCACGCTGGACGCGTCCAACCTGCTGAAACCGGCCCTGGCGAACGGCCAGCTGAAGTGCATCGGCGCGACCACCTTCACGGAATTCCGTGGCGTGTTCGAGAAAGACCACGCACTGAGCCGCCGGTTCCAGAAGGTCGACGTCAACGAGCCGACCGTGGAACAGACCGTGCAGATCCTGCGCGGCCTGAAGTCGCGTTTCGAGGAACACCATGGCGTGAAGTATTCGTCGTCGGCGCTGTCGACCGCGGCCGAACTGGCGGCCCGCTTCATCAATGACCGTCACCTGCCGGACAAGGCGATCGACGTGATCGACGAGGCCGGCGCGGCCCAGCGCATCCTGCCGAAGTCGAAGCAGAAGAAGACCATCGGCAAGACCGAGATCGAGGAAATCATTTCCAAGATCGCGCGCATCCCGCCGCAGACCGTCAACCAGGACGACCGCAGCAAGCTGCAGACCATCGACCGCGACTTGCGCAATGTGGTGTTCGGCCAGGATCCGGCGATCGAAGCGCTGGCATCGGCCATCAAGATGTCGCGCGCCGGCCTGGGCAAGCAGGACAAGCCGATCGGTTCCTTCCTGTTCTCCGGCCCGACCGGCGTCGGCAAGACCGAGGTGGCCAAGCAGCTGGCCTTCATCCTGGGCATCGAGCTGATCCGCTTCGACATGTCGGAATACATGGAGCGCCATGCGGTGAGCCGCCTGATCGGCGCGCCGCCGGGCTACGTCGGCTACGACCAGGGCGGCCTGCTGACCGAGGCGATCACCAAGAAGCCGCACGCCGTGCTGCTGCTGGACGAGATCGAGAAAGCGCACCCGGATATCTTCAATATCCTGCTGCAGGTGATGGACCATGGCACGCTGACCGACAACAATGGCCGCAAGGCGGACTTCCGCAACGTGATCATCATCATGACCACCAATGCGGGCGCGGAAAGCTTGCAGAAGCGTTCCATCGGCTTTACCGACAGCAAGGAGGCCGGCGACGAGATGGCGGATATCAAGCGGATGTTCACGCCGGAATTCCGCAACCGTCTCGATGCGATCATCAGCTTCCGTGCGCTGGACGAGGAAATCATCCTGCGCGTGGTCGACAAGTTCCTGATGCAGCTGGAAGAGCAACTGCACGAGAAGAAGGTGGACGCCATCTTCAGCGAAAAGCTGCGCAAGTTCCTGGCGAAGAAGGGCTTCGATCCGCTGATGGGCGCGCGCCCGATGTCGCGCCTGATCCAGGACATGATCCGCAAGGCGCTGGCCGACGAGCTGCTGTTCGGCCGCCTGGTTTCGGGCGGCAAGGTAATCGTCGACCTGGACGAAGCGGAAGCGATCAAGCTGGAATTCCCGGAACCGGATGCGGCGCCGATGCCGCCACCGGAAACCGTGGAAGTCGAATAAGCGCCGCGCCGCACCATGGAAACCCGCTCACCGAGCGGGTTTTTTATTACAGCGCGCCGCCGGGCCGGCGGGGTCAGAACTCCTGCAATTGCCTGAGGGCCGCGACGCGGCGGCGCGACACTTCCACCGTCATGTCGTCGAGCTTGAGAGCCAGCGCGCCGCCGTCGCCGTTCTCGATGCCGCGCACGGCGGCAAGGTTGACGATATGGCGCCGGCTGGCGCGGAAGAATTGCTGCGGATTGAGGCGCTGTTCCAGCTGCAGCAGCGAGCGCCCCAGCAGCGGCGCGGCGCCATCGAAGTAGAGGCGGGTGTAATTGCCCTCCGATTCGAACAGGCGGATATCCTCCAGGCGCACGAACCAGCAGCGCTCGCCATCGCGGATGAACAGCTTGCGCGGCATGCAGGCCGGGGTGGCGGCCAGGCCCAGGCGCGCCGCGGCGCGCTCGAGCGCAGCGGCCAGGCGCTGCGGCTCGACCGGCTTCATCAAATAGTCCAGCGCGCTGGCTTCGAACGCTTGCAGGGCGTACTGGTCGAAGGCGGTGGTGAACACCACCTCGGGCGGATCATCCAGTGTGGCCAGCAAATCGAAGCCGCTGCCGCCCGGCATTTGCACATCGAGCAAAAGCAGGTCGGGTTGCAGGGCGGCGATGTGCGCCGCCGCTTCCGCCGCGTTGGCCGCTTCGCCGACAATGGCGACCGATGGATGGGCGGCCAGCATGCGCCGCAGTTCGGCGCGCGCCAGGCGTTCATCGTCGACGATCAGCACGCGCATCATGCCGCCAATGGGAATTGCAGGGTGGCGCGCACCCAGCCGCTGCTTTCGCTCAGATCGAGGGTGGCGTCGGCCCCCATTGCCAGGGCCAGCCGCTTGCGGGCATTGTCCAGGCCGACCCTGGTCGAGTTGCCGAAGGAGCGGATCGCGCCCGCGTTGGCGATCTCGATCAGCACACGGTCTCCTGTGCGGCGCGCGCTGATGCGGATTTCGCTGCCGCTGGCACACGCTTCCACGCCATACTTGACGGCGTTTTCCGCCAGCGTCTGCAGCGACATCGGCGGGATGGGCACTTCTTCCAGACCGGCTTCGACCTCGATGCTCACGCGCAGCCGTTCCTCGAAGCGGATTTTCTCGATGGCGAGGTAGCTTTCCACCGCCTCCAATTCCCTGTGCAGGGGGACGGTCTCCGTCAGGCCGGACTGCAGCGCATAGCGCATCAGGCTCGCCAGGCGATCGATCATCTGCGAGGCCGAATCCGGGGCTTCATAGACCAGGGCGCGGATGCTGTTCAGGCTATTGAAGAAGAAGTGCGGATTGACCTGCGCCTGCAGGGCACGCAGTTCGGCATCCTTCGCTTGCACTTCCATGCGCAAGGCGGTCGCTTCGAACTGGTTGGCACGGCGCAGCGCCAGTGCCGCCATATAGGCGATGCTCCAGGCCAGGAAAATGCCGCCCCACAGGAACAGGGACATGGGCAGCCATTCCAGTCCTTCGACCTTGCCCTGCAGGATGCGCAGCGAGGCCAGGATACTGGCCGCCTGCAGAGGGCCGAGCACCAGCACCGGCACGGCGATCATGTGCCAGTTCAGCACGCCGGCGTTCCAGCGCCGGGCCTTGAGCAGGCGGTGCCAGAGATCGGACAGCAGCAAGCCACTGGCGCCGCTCCAGATGCAGGTGGCGATGACGCCAGGCTTGCTGAAGTAGCGGCTGTAGGCCAGCAAATTGAAGACGACCACCAGCGTCCAGCCGAGGAATTGCAGGATCCAGTACCAGTCGAGCCTTGCCAGCAGCGGACGCGCAGTGTGTGCCATGGTGTGCGGATTAGCGGATGAATTGGTCGATGCGAGCATACATCCATTCCGGGTCGTCGTACATGATGAAGTGGCGCGCGGTCTCGGCCATCTCCACTTTCACGCCGGGCAGCCTGGCATACTGGGCCTTGAACAGGCCTTCGACCGCTTCCTTCGGCGCGAAGGCACGGTAGGCGACCCAGGTGCCCAGCACCAGGGTGGGCGCCCTGATCCGGGCGATATCTTCGCGCAGGTCGCTGGACATGATGTCGTACATGGCGTCGGTGACCGTGGCGCGATCGGACTGCGCGCCCCAGTGCGCGATGCGCTGCGCATGCTCGGGCGCAGTCACCATATTGGCCACGCTGCGCTGCTGCATGGCGCCGAATGCGGCGTCGTCCTGCGCCCGCATCGCGTCGCGCAGTTGGGCAGCACCGGCTTGCAGCTGCTCCAGGTTCGCGGCCGGGTTCCGGGTGGCACCCAGCGCCGGCAAGGCATCGACGATCACCAGGCGGCCGACCTTGTCGGGATGGGTGCTGGCGAGCCGCATGCCGAGGAAGCCACCCAGGCTGTGGCCGATCACGGTAGGCTTGCCCAGCTTGTTGGCGGCAATGTAGTCGGCCAGTTGCCGTTCGGCGGCCGGCAGCAGGCGTTCGCCGGCAAGTGGCGGCACGCCGGCAAACCCGGCCAGCGTCAGGATGTGGCACTGGTGCTTGACGCACAGGCGCGCCGCCGTGGCTTGCCAGACTTCGCCGGACGAAGCCAGGCCGGGGATCAGGATGAGCGCTTCGCCGCTGCCTTTGACTTCCACCTGGAAGGCGGTGGCGGCGATGGCGGGCAGGGCGGCTGCGGCCAGCAGCAGGGAAACGGCGGCTTTTGCAATCGTGGATTTCATCTGTGTTACCTCCTTGTGGAACACAGCGTACCGGCCGGCGCGCAGCTGCCGCGCCGGAAACTTGATGAGCGGTCAATCGGCGTGATGAACGGTGCGGAAGTTCAGCGTGGCGCGCACCCAGCCGTCGCGCTCCACCAGATCCAGGCTGGCGTCGCCGCCCTTGGCATGCAGCAGCCGCTTGCGCGCGTTGCTCAGGCCTACCCTGGTTGAGTTGCCCAGCCCGGCCAGCGCGCCGCGGTTGGCCACTTCGATCGACGCCCGGCCATTGGCCTGGCTGGCGCTGATGCGGATTTCCGTGCCAATGCTGCTTTGTTCGACGCCGTATTTGACGGCATTTTCGACCAGCGTCTGCAGGGCCATGGGCGGGATCGTCACCTGGTCCATGCCGCTGGCGATCTCCATGGCAACACTCAGGCGCTCTTCGAAACGGATCTTCTCGATCGCAAGATAGGATTGCACGGCTTCCAGTTCCTCTTTCAGCGGCACGGTGTCGGCATAGCTGGAGGCCAGGGTGTAGCGCATCAGCGTCGCCAACTGGTCGACCATCTGCGCCGCGGCCTGCTGGTTCTCGAAGATCAGCGCGCGTACGCTGTTCAGGCTATTGAAGAAGAAATGCGGGTTGACCTGGGCTTGCAGGGCCTTCAGTTCGGCCTCCTTGGCCAGTACGTCAAGGCGCAGCGCTTCCGATTCGAAGCGGTTGGCGCGGCGCAGGGCTGTCGCGGCCATGTAAGACACTTGCCAGGCCATCATGACGCCGGACCAGAACAGGAACAGCATCGGCAGCCAGCTGCGCTCTCCCGATGACGGGAGGATGGCGCGGGCAATGAGAACGGCGCAGGCCATCTGCAAAGGGCCGAGAACGAAGATGGCCACCGCGACCTGACGCCAGTCCACCGTGCGGGTATTCCAGCGGCGCTGTTTCAGGAAGCGGTGCCACAAGTCGGTCAGCACCAGGCCGGCGAGTCCGTCCAGGATGCAGACCGTGACGGCGCCGGGACGCGCCAGGTAAGGTCCGTTGGCCAGCATGAGGAAGGCGGTGACCGTGCTCCAGCCGAGGGCTTGCAGGATCCAGTACCAGTTGAGGCGGGCCAGGATGGGTTTTTGTGGGTTGTCCATGGGATTACGGAAGTTGGCTTATGCGGCGAGCGGGAACCTCAGGGTGGCGCCCTTGGCGGGCGCCGCTTGCGCGCGTTTTCCGGCGACCGGCCAGGTCAGCTGCATGTATGTCACTTCGAGCTTGTTGACGACGGCGAAGAACAGTGCCAGGCACGACCATGCGAGGCCTTGCAACAGCCAACAATATTGTTCTCTTTTCATGGAGCGAGAGCATACCCGATCCGGCCGTCCGGCCGCGTGGCAGAGTGACGAGTGGTCGAAACAGGTGTCGGCCGGCAGGCTAGCGGCGGCGTCGCGCGTGCAGCGGATATCCGAACCACATACCCATCAGCAGCAGGAAGGCGGCCAGGCCACCCGCCGCGCTGACGTGCCCTGACTCGGTCACCATGTACAGGACCACCGCAATATCGAGCGCCAGGCCAGCGGCCAGCGGTGCCAGGGCGCAGCAGATGGCGCGCGAAGATACTTTGATCGCATGGAGTGAAACCTGGCCAGGTTCGGCGAGGCGGTGGTAAGCGGCGGGCATCATCACCAGGGCGATGGCGACAACCACCAGCGCCAGGGCAGCGGCGTGGCAATCCTGGGCGTACACTGGCAGCTTTTCGAAGCGGTCGTTGAAGACGGCGATGGTCTGGAAACCGAACAGGGCCTGGATACCGGGCAACATCATGCGCGCCTCTTCGATGATGCGCGTCATCTGTTCCTTCAGCGATTCCGGTTCCGCTTGCTGCTCCATACGGCCGATTGTAGCGGGCGGCGCGCATCGCCGGCGCGCGGATCAGCTACCGGATTCTTCGCGCAGCCGGCGCCACAGTGTGGTGCGGCTAATGCCGAGGTAGTCGGCGGCGGCATCGCGCCTGCCACCGAAGCGTGCCAGCACTTCGGTGACGCTTTCCGCAGCGCCTGGACGGCCGCCGGGGCCGGGTGCGGGCGCCGCCACCGCTGGCGCTCCGGCGCCGAGTTCCGGGGCCACGGCGGTGACAAAGCTGGGTGTCAGGGCCTGCAGCGGTTCGGCGGCGAGGAACAGGGCGAGGCGCTCGGTCAGGTTGCGCAGTTCACGCACATTGCCCGGCCAGCCATGGCGCAGCAGCAGCGGCGCACAGGCAGCCAGTTCGGCCGACAGGTTGGGATGGGCGCGTGCACCAAGGCTGGCGAGGGCAGTGCGCAGCGACCATTCCGCCAGCGGCAGGATATCGGCCGGGCGTTCGCGCAGGGGCGGCAGCGACAGGCGCAGCACGGCCAGGCGGTAGAACAGATCGGCGCGGAAGCGGCCCTCGCGCACCCGTGCTTCCAGGTCGCAATGGGTGGCGCTGATAATGCGCACATTGACCGGGATGGGCCGGGTGCCGCCGACCCGGACCACTTCGCGCTCTTCCAGCACGCGCAGCAGGCGCGTTTGCAGGGCGAGCGGCATTTCGCCGATCTCGTCGAGGAACAGCGTGCCGCGGTTGGCGGCTTCGAACAGGCCGGCATGGCCGCCGCGCCGCGCGCCGGTGAAAGCGCCTTCTTCGTGACCGAACAATTCCGACTCGAGCAGCGACTCCGCGATGGCGCCGCAATTGACCGCCACGAATGGCCGGTTGGCGCCATGCGGGGATTCGCGGTGGATGGCCTGCGCCACCAATTCCTTGCCGGTCCCGGTCTCGCCCTGGATCAGCACCGTGGCGGGCGACTTCGCGTAGAGCACGACGGCCTGGCGCACCCGTTCCATGGCATCCGATTCGCCGCGCAGGTCGGCCAGGCCGTGCTTGGCGCGCAGGGTATCGGCCACCACGTGGCGGCGGCTGCGGTTCGATTCGAGCTGGGCCAGGCGCGCCAGTTCCAGGGCATCGTCGAAAGCCTGGCGGATCGAGGCGGCGGAATACACGAACACCGCCGTCAGCCCCGCTTCCTCGGCGAGGTCGGTGATCAGGCCCGCGCCGACGATGGCTTTGATGCCGGCCGCTTTCAGGTCGTTGATCTGGGCGCGCGCATCTTCCTCGGTGGCATAGGTGCGCTGTTCGATCGGCACGCCGAAGGTGGCGGCAAATTCCGCCAGCGCGGGCATGTCGTCGTGGTAGGTGATGACGCCAATGCGGTCGGAAACCTTGCGGGCCCGCGCCAGCGCCTGCATGAAATCAAAGCCGCTGGCCTTGGCGATCACCACCGGCACCGACAGGCGGCCCTTCAGGTAGGCGGCGTTGGAACCGGCCGCGATCACGGCGTCGCAGCGCTCGTTCGCCAGCCGCTCGCGGATATGGCGCGC
>CAMLRG010000182.1 GCA_946482335.1 uncultured Duganella sp.
GCCTGCAGTTCAACCGCATCCAGTTCACCAGCGACCTGCTGCCGGCCGACGTGGCCGGGGTCTCGATCTACGAACGCGAGCTGAATGCCTTCAGCTTCCATCCCGGCCCGATCTTCACGCAAGTGCTGCTGGCCGACGAAATCAACCGCGCCACGCCCAAGACCCAGTCCGGCTTGCTGGAAGCGATGGAAGAGCGCCAGGTGTCGGCCGACGGCGTGACGCGGCCGCTGCCCGAACCGTTCTTCGTGATCGCCACGCAAAACCCGACCCACCAGGTGGGCACCTTCCCGCTGCCCGAATCGCAGCTCGACCGTTTCCTGATGTGCATTTCGCTCGGCTATCCCGACGCGGCCGCCGAGCGCGCGCTGCTGATGGGCGAAGACCGGCGCCAGATGCTGAAACACCTGGCCCCGGCCATGACGCCGGGCGAACTGGCGGCGGCGCAGCAGGCGCTGCGCCAGATCCACGCCGCGCCGGCCCTGATCGATTATGTGCAGGCGCTGGCGCAAGCGTCGCGCCAGAACGGCTTCTTTGCCGAAGGCTTGAGCCCGCGCGCCGCGCTGGCCCTGCTGCAGGCGGCGCGCGCCTGGGCCGCGCTGGAGGGGCGCGACCACGTGATGCCGGAAGACGTGCAAGCGGTGCTGGTGCCGGTCTGCGCGCACCGCCTGCGTCCGCTCAAATCGTCCCACGGCACCGCCCTGGCCAGCCGCGACCTGGTGCTGCAACTGCAGAAATCCGTTCCGGTATAAGCCCATGCTTGCCCCGGCGCGCAGGATGCTCGACCGCTGGCTGTTCCAGCTGAAGGACAAGGAACCGGGCGAAGTGCGGCTGGTGATGCGGCGCGTGTTCATCCTGCCCACGCGGCCCGGCATGGCATTCGTCGGCCTGCTGCTGATCATGCTGATCGGCTCGGTCAATTACAACCTTGGCCTGGGCTTCGTGCTGACTTTTTTCACCGGCTCCTGCGCCATCGTCGACATGTATTGGACGGCCAGGAACCTGGCCTTGCTGCAGTTGGCCCCCGGCCGCGCCCAGCCCGTGTTTGCCGGCGACGAGGCGCAATTCGAACTGCTGGTGCGCAATCCCACGCCGCGCGACCGCTACGCCATCTGGCTCGGTTTCCAGGATGAAGGCCCGCCGCGCCAGGCGGTCGACGTGGCGGCCGGCGGCAGCGCATCCATCGTGCTGTCGCGCCCCAGCAAGGAGCGCGGCTGGCTGGCGGCGCCGCGCGTGCGCCTGTTCACGCGCTTCCCGCTAGGCTTGTTCGGTGCCTGGTCCTATTGGCAGCCGGATTTGCGCGTGCTGGCCTATCCGCAGCCGGAAGTGGCGCCGCCGGCGCTGCCCACCAGCGGCGCCGCGCGCGAGGACGGTCATGGCACCGTGGGCCTGGACAATTTTGCCGGCATCCGCAACTACCAGCCGGGCGACCCCATGCGCCATCTGGCCTGGCGCCAGATCGCGCGCCTGCATCCTGACGAAGGCGGCAGCCTGGTCAGCAAGCATTTCGAAGGCGGCGCGGTGTCCGACCTGCTGCTGGCGCTCGATGCGCTGCCGCCGCTGCTCGATATCGAAGTCAAGTTATCGCGCCTGGCCGCCTGGGTGCTGGAAGCCGAACGGCGCGCCTTGCCCTATGCCCTGAGCGTCGGCGCGCGCCATATCGCGCAGGGCCTGGGCGAAGCGCATTGCGCCGAATGCCTGCGCGCGCTGGCCCTGTACGGCAAGGAGGGGCCATGATGGGCGGCCTGGCCAAGCTGGGCGGGCCGCTCACGCGCGACAAGTCGGACACCCTGCTGCTGTTGCTGGGGGCCGTGCTGGTGCTGGCGCCGCACTTCGGCCACCTGCCCGCCTGGACCACCGGCACCGTGTGCCTGACCTTGCTCTGGCGCGCCGCCATCACGCTGCGCGGCAGCCGGCTGCCGCCCTTATGGCTGCTGTTGCCGGTATCGCTGCTGGCGATGGGCGGGGTGTACCTGAGTTTCCGTACCCTGCTGGGGCGCGAAGCCGGCGTCACCATGCTGGCCTTGCTGCTCACCTTCAAGCTGCTGGAAATGCACGCGCGGCGCGACCTGTTCGTGGTGATCTTCCTGTGCTTCTTCCTGCTGCTGACGAATTTCTTTTACTCGCAGTCGATCGCCACCGCCCTGGTGATGGCGGCCACCATCATCGTGCTGCTGGCGGCGCAAATCACCTTCCAGTTCACCGGCGCCGTCCCCCCGTTGGCAACGCGCCTGAAAATGGCCGCCCGCGTATTCCTGGTGGCAGCGCCCTTGGGCATCCTGCTGTTCATCGGCTTCCCCCGCATCCAGGGCCCGCTGTGGGGCTTGCCGGGCGATGCCAGCAGCGGCAAGAGCGGCATGTCCGACACCATGTCGCCCGGCTCGATGACCAGCCTGGCGCTGTCGGAAGAAGTGGCCTTCCGTGTCAAGTTCAGCGCCGCCGCACCGCCGCAGCAACAGCTGTACTGGCGCGGCCCGGTCTTGAGCCACTACGATGGCCGCACTTGGCGCCGCATCGGCAAGGAGCTATTCCAGCCCAGCCTGCCGCGCCTGCGCCAACAGCTCGAATGGCGCGGCCCATCCTATGGCTACGAGGTGACGCTGGAGCCGGGCAAGCGGCAATTCCTGTTCATGCTGGAGCTGAGCGAACCGCTGTTCCAGGCGGAAGGTGGTTTGGTGTCCTACACCACCGAATTGGAGCAGCTGGTGCGCGCCAGTAACGACAAACGCCTGCGCTACGCCGGCGTGGCGCACCCGGTCCATGCCGCCCAAGCCGGCTTGCCGCCGGCCGCGCTGGAACGCTGGCTGCAGCTGCCGCAGGGCTTCAACCCGCGCACCTTGCGCTATGCAGCGCAAATCCAGGCCATACGCGCCGAGCGCGGCGACGAAGCGGCCATTGCCGCCGTCCTGGACAACTTCCGGCGCGGCTTCGAATACACGCTGGAACCCGGCCGCCTGGGACGCGATGCGGTCGACGAATTCCTGTTCGATTCGCGCCAGGGTTTTTGCGAGCACTATTCGGGCGCCTTTGTCTACCTGATGCGCGCGGCCGGGCTGCCGGCCCGCGTCGTCAACGGTTACCAGGGCGGCGAACTGAATCCGGTGGATGGCTATTACACGGTACGCCAGTCCGACGCCCACGCCTGGAGCGAAGTCTGGCTGGGCGCCGGACGCGGCTGGACCCGGGTCGACCCGACCGCCGCCGTGGCGCCGGAACGCATCCGCACCAGCCTGGCGCAAACCCTGCCGCGCGCCGCGCCGTTCGGCCTGGAAGGCTTGGCCAATCTGGCGCGCGACCAATCGTCGTGGCTGGCACAGCTGCGTTTTGGCCTCAGTGCGATGAATAATGCTTGGAATCAATGGATCCTCGATTACAATCCAAACAGGCAGAAAAATTTCCTTAGGGAACTGGCCGCCGCCTTCGGCAACTGGCGCATGCTCGCCGCGCTGGCCCTGTGCACCGGGCTGGTGTGGCTGGCAAGCTACCGCCGCGCCGCGCGCGCGCGCGACCCGCTCGATGCCGCCTTCGCCGCCTTTTGCCGCCAGCTGGCGCGGCATGGCGTGCAGCGGGCGCCCGACGAGGGGCCGCTGAGCCTATCGCGACGCGTGCGGCAATTGAAGCTGCCACGCGAGAAAATAACTGCCATGACAGAATTCCTGGAGCTGTACGGCGCGCTCAAATACGGCGCACCGTCGGCGCAACGAGACAACGGGCCGGTCGCACGGCTGAACAGTTTGCTGAAGCAATCCCGATGACATTCCTGAACAAACTCCCCACCGCTCTGCTGGCCCTGGCCTGCCTTGGCCTGGCTGCGCCGCCGGCCGCCGACGCCGCGCCGCGCAAGCCGGCCAAGAAAGCCGTCAAGAAACCCGCCAAGAAGGCCAAACCGAAAAAACCCGCCATCGATTACGCCGGCGAGTTCGTCAACTTCGGCCAATGGCAGGACGTGCAGCAATTCATGGGCGATATGGAGCAGAAGCATGGCGTACCCGTCGCCGAGCTGGAAAAGCTGTTCCTCGAATTGCGCTACATCGATGCGGCGGTGCAGCTGGTGAAGCCGGCGCCGCCGGGCAAGCCGAAAAATTGGCAAGCCTACAGCAGCCGCTTCATCGAACCGATCCGCATCAATGCCGGCGTGGCATTCTGGAACGCCAACCGCGACACGCTGGCGCGCGCCGAAGCGCTGTATGGCGTGCCGGCCGACATCATCGTCGGCATCATCGGCGTGGAAACCATCTATGGCCGCGACATGGGCAAGTTCCGCGTGCTCGACGTGCTGGCCACGCTGGCCTTCGCCTACCCGCTGGCGCCAAACCGCGAGTCGCGCATGGCATTTTTCCGCAGCGAGCTGGAAGCGACCATCGTCTCGGCGCGCCAGACCGGGCTCGACCCGCTGACCTTGACCGGCTCCTACGCCGGCGCGGTCGGCATGCCGCAATTCATGCCGGGCAATATCTACAAGCTGGGGGTGGACTTCGACGGCGACGGCAAGGTGGACTTGCGCAATTCGGCGGCCGATGCGATCGGCAGCGTGGCCAACTTCCTGGTGGCACACGGCTGGCAGCGCGAAGCCCCTGCCGCCGTGGTCTACCCCGCCGCCGTCTCGCCCGAGCGGGCGTGGGAAAAATACATCGACCAAGGCCTGGACGCGAAGTACCGCGGCGAGGAGCTGTTGGCGGCGGGGGTCAGCACCAACGCGGTATTGCCGCCCGGACTGTATGGCCTGGTGGACTTGCAAAACGGCGCCGAACCAACGGAATACTGGATTGGCAGCAATAACTTTTATGCTATTACCAAGTACAACAGGAGTTATTTCTATGCCATGTCGGTGGTGGAACTGGGGCGCGCGGTAAAGCTTTCAATCCAGGACACTTTGTAACGACTTGTAACTTGTGTGATTTACAAGGGTACAAAATTACCCTATCACAAAAATTAGGGTAGAATTCTCTCAGAATGTTGCGATAGGACAACGCGTTTCGAGAGCAATATACTATTTTTTGTTGCACGCAAGTACTGCTGACCGCACTGTTGTACAATTGTGTATATATTATGAAACTTGTTAAACAGGAATCCGTTTCAGGATTGGGGTCGTTAGCAGGACAACTTTAGAGAAGGAACAGAGGACATGACCAACCAAGTCGGTAATGACATCAACAACGAGTCGGAAGGCGATGATCTGCTGCAGTACAACCCGAACCGCCTGCTCGACACCCTGATCGAAAACCTGCGCCTGAAGAACGACGCGGCCCTGTCGCGCGCTCTGGAAGTGGCGCCGCCGGTGATCTCCAAGATCCGCCACCACCGCCTGCCGGTCGGCGCATCGCTGCTGATCCGCATGCACGAGGTTTCCGACCTGAGCATCCGCGACCTGCGCTACCTGATGGGCGACCGCCGCAACAAGTTCCGCATCAGCGACAAGCAGTTCAAGCCGAAAGAAGGTTCGGGCGGCGGCTCGACCGAAAACAAGGGCTGATCCAGCGCCTTGTCGGCCCCTCCCCGCGCGGGGAGGGTGGGCTGCTGCGCTTTTATGCCGGGAAGACCCCGGTCGAAAGATAGCGGTCGCCGCGATCGCAGACGATGAACACGATCGTCGCGTTCTCCACTTGCTGTGAAATCCGCAGCGCAATCTCGCAGGCACCTGCTGCCGAAATCCCGCAGAAGATGCCTTCCTCCGCAGCCATGCGGCGCGCCATGCGCTCCGCCGCGGCCTGCGACACGTATTCCACCTGGTCCACGCGCGCCTTGTCGTAAATCTTCGGCAGGTAGGCTTCCGGCCATTTGCGGATGCCCGGGATCGACGAGCCCTCTTCCGGCTGCGCGCCGATGATGCGGATATGCTCGTTCTGCTCCTTGAGGAATTGCGACACGCCCATGATGGTGCCGGTGGTGCCCATGGCGGACACGAAGTGGGTGACGCGGCCTGCGGTGTCGCGCCAGATTTCCGGCCCGGTGCCCTCGTAGTGGGCGCGCGGGTTGTCGCCGTTGGCGAACTGGTCGAGGATGATGCCCTTGCCGTCCTTTTGCATCTGCTCGGCCAGGTCGCGCGCGTATTCCATGCCGCCGGTCTTGGGCGTCAGGATGATGCTGGCGCCATAGGCGGCCATGCTCATGCGCCGTTCCTCGCTCAGGTTTTCCGGCATCAGCAGCACCATCTTGTAACCGCGGATCGCCGCGGCCATGGCCAGCGCGATGCCGGTATTGCCGCTGGTGGCTTCGATCAGGGTGTCGCCCGGTTTGATCTGGCCGCGCTCTTCGGCCCGGCGCAGCATGGACATGGCAGCGCGGTCCTTGACCGAGCCGGCCGGATTGTCGCCTTCCATCTTGCCCAGGATGATGTTGCCGCGTGCGGCCGCTTCGGCGCCGGGGATGCGCACCAGCTGCACCAGCGGCGTATTGCCGATGGTATCGGCGATTGTCTTGTATCCCATGTTTCCTGCTCGATGTGTTCTGTCAAACGACCATTCTATCCGCTTCGGCGGCGAGCTGCAGGGACATGAAGACATAGCCCAGGCGCTCGCCGTCGATGCGGAACAGGTCGGGTATCTCGCCGGTCTGCACGAAGCCGCACTTGCGGTACAGGCCGCGCGCCGGCGCATTGCCCGACAATACTTCCAGGTCGACCCATTCCAGCCCCTGGCTGCGCGCCCAGGCGGCAGCCGTTTGCACCAGTGCCGTCCCCAAGCCGCCGCGCCGCGCATTACGGTGCACGCCCATGCCCAGCAGGCAACGGTGGCGCGCGCCCGGCTCGGGACGCGCGCGCAAGTCGACATGGCCGATGATTTCATCGCCTTCCAGCGCGACCCAGACGCGGCGCCAGCCAGGCTGGCCCACACCTGCCTGCAGGCCGTTGCTGAAGCCGGCCGCCTTCTCCGGCGGGAAGCCGGCGCTGGCGCGCGGCATCGGCTGGAACAGCGGGGCACCATGGCGTCCGTTATCGAGCAGGTGGTCGTTCAGATAGTGGAAGAAGACGGCCAATTCTTCGGCATTCAGCGGGCGGATGGTAAAGGTCATGACAAATGATAGCAGGCTGCGCCATATGCTTTAAACTGGTTGGATCATCCACAGGAGTTCCCCCATGAGCGACACTGAAATCATCTCCATGCCGTCGACGCTGGAGACGCGCCGGCACCAGGTCAACCCGGTGCTGACCGAGCAGGAAATCAAGCGCCTGCACCGCTTTGGCTCCGTGCGCCAGTATGCGCGCGGCGTACGCATCCTGGAGGCCGGCCACACCTGTTTCGGCATGCTGCTGACGCTGAAGGGCACCATCACGATCTGCAAATACGATGGCCTGGGCAATTCGGAATTCGTGATCGAACACGGCCCCGGCGAATTCACCGCCGAGGTATCGCAGCTGTCCGGCCGCCCTTCCCTGGTCAATGCCACCGCCAAGGACGATGTCGAAGTGCTGGAAGTGTCGCCGGAAAACTTGCGCGCGCTGGTGATCGCCGAAGCGGAACTGGGCGAGCGCATCGTGCGCGCCCTGATCCTGCGCCGTGTGGGCTTGCTGGAGACTGAAGGCGGCGGCCTGGTGCTGGTGTCGCCGCCGGGCAACGCGGCCCTGTTCCACCTGCGCAGCTTCCTGAGCAGCAATGGCTACCCTTACCGCATCCTCGACCCGCAGCAGGACGAGCAGGCGCGCGCCCTGGCCGAATACTACGCACCGGGCGCCGACGACTGGCCGCTGGTGGTGTGCCCGGACGGCGCGGTGAAGAAGAACCCGAGCAACGCCGAAATCGGCTATTGCATCGGCCTGCTGCCCGACATCGACACCGACAAGCTGTGGGACGTGGTGGTGGTGGGCGCCGGACCGGCCGGCCTGGCGACGTCGGTGTACGCCGGTTCGGAAGGCTTGTCCGTGCTGGCGCTGGAGCAGCGCGCCTTCGGCGGCCAGGCCGCCGCCAGCGCCCGCATCGAAAACTACCTGGGCTTCCCGACCGGGATTTCCGGCGGCGCCCTGGCCGGCCGCGCTTTCGTGCAGGCGCAAAAGTTCGGCGTCGAAGTCGCGATCCCGGCGCCGGCCACGCGCCTGCTGTGCGACAGCTGGCCGCTGCAGGTCGAGATCGCGGGCGGCCAGGTGGTGCGCGCCAAGACCGTGGTGCTGGCCAGCGGCGCGCGCTACAAGCGGCCCGACCTCGACAATATCGGTGAATTCGAAGGGCGCGGCATTTATTTCTGGGCTTCGCCGATCGAGGCCAAGCTGTGCAAGTCGGAAGAGGTGGTGCTGGTGGGCGGCGGCAATTCCGCCGGCCAGGCGGCGGTATTCCTGTCCGGCTTCGCCTCCAAGGTGCACATGGTGATCCGCGGCGACGGCTTGAAGGCCACCATGTCGACCTACCTGATCGACCGCATCAAGGCCACGCCGAACATCGAGCTGCATACGCATACCGAGATCGTGGCGCTGGAAGGCAACGAGGACGGCTTGTCGAAAGTGACGTTCCGCTGCAAGGATACCGGGGAAGTCGACAGCTGCGAGGTGTGCCGCCTGTTCCTGTTCATCGGCGCCGACCCGAACACGGCCTGGCTGGCCGACTGCGGCGTGGAAGTCGATGCGCAAGGCTTCATCCGCACCGGCTTCGACGCCATCAAGGACCAGTGCCGCGCCAAGATGACGCTGGCCGACGCGCCGCAGCGCGCGCCGCTGGAAACCAGCGTGCCGGGCGTGTTCGCCATCGGCGACGTGCGTTCGGGATCGACCAAGCGCGTGGCCGCCGGCGTCGGCGAAGGCGCCGCCGTGGTGTCGCAGATCCACGCTTTCCTGGCCAAGCTGCCGGTCACATCCCCTTGAAGCGGTGCTGGAAGCGCTGGCTGACCGGCAGCCGCGCTCCATGCCCGCGCAGCGTCAGCCACATCGCATTGTCGCCGTCGCGCACGGCGGCGGCAATGCGCTTCACCGCCACCACGTAGCCGCGGTGCACCTGCCAGAACCCCGCTCCTTCCAGCGATTCGGCCAGCTCCTTGAGCGGCGTGCGGATGTGCGCCTCCAGCCCTTGCGCCACCACGCGCGTGTATTTGTCCTCCGCCGCGAAATACAGGACGTCCGCCAGGTCGATGAAATGCACGGTTTGCCCGACCGAAGCCTGGATCCAGGACGGCGCCTGCGCCGGGCGCGTGCCGGCCGCCGCAACGTCCGCCGCGATGCGCCGCAGGTCCGGCGGCGCCTGGGAAAGCCGCTCGCGCAGCCGCTCCACAGCCCGCGCGAGGCGCGCCGCATCGATCGGCTTGAGCAGGTAATCATGCGCCCCGCGCTCGAACGCGGCCAGCGCATGCTCGTTGTATGCGGTGACGAACACCACGTGCGTGCGCGAACCGAAGGTGGCCGCCAGCTGCAGCCCGTCCAGGCCCGGCATGCGGATATCGAGGAAGGCCACGTCGGGGGCGAGCTCGCGGGCCAGGCGCAAGGCTTCGAACCCATCCGCTGCGTCGGGCAGCAGCTCCGCTTCCGGCCATAGTTCGGCCAGCAACTCGCGCAATTCCGCGCGCAGTAGCGGTTCGTCGTCGGCCACCAGGATGCGGGGCGTCATGGGCGCTGCTCCGCCGGCAGCAACAATTGAGCCTCGGTGGCGCCATCCGCTGCCTGCCGCAATTCGAAACCAGCCTGGCTGCCGTACAAGGCTTGCAGCCGTTCGCGCACATTGCGCAGCCCTACCCCGCTGCCCAAGGGCGCGCCGCCCTGCTGCCGTTGCAAGCCGGCCCCGTTGTCGCGCACCGTAATGGCGAGCCGGCCATCGCTGCGCTGCGCCGCCGTCACCGTAACCTGCACCGCGCCCGGCTTGGGTTCCACGCCGTGCTGCACGGCGTTCTCGACCAGCGACATCAGCATCATTGGCGGCACCGGCATGCCGCGCAGCTCCGCAGGGCAGTCGACCCGCGTCTCCAGGCGCGCGCCGAAACGAATCTCCATCAATGCCAGGTAATGCCCCGCCAGCTCGCATTCACGTCCCAAGGTGGAGACCGGGGTGCGCATGTCGGGCAAGGCCGTGCGCAGGTAGGCGATCAGGTGGTCCAGCATCTCGACCGCGCGCTCCGGTGCCTGGCGCGCCAGGTAGCGCGTGTTGGCCAGGGTGTTGAACAGGAAGTGCGGCTCGACCTGCGCCTGCAAGGACTTCAATTCGGCCTGGATGGCAGCCCGCTGCAATTCCGACACTTGCCGGGCGCGCGCTTCGCGCTGCGCCACCAGCAGGGGAATGCCAAGCACCAGCGCATTGAACACGAAGACGCTGCCCAGCATCTGCGGGCCGGACAGCGCGGCCACGCGCTGCGCTTGGGTCACCTGCACATAGGCCATCGTCGCCAGGCAGGCCGAGGCAATCAGCACGAACACCAGGCCGATCCAGCAGGTGCCCCATCCGGAGCCGCGCGGCAAGAGCCAGCGCATCGCACTGGCAGCGTATTGCGCCGCGACGGCCCCCAACACCAGGCAGCAGAACAGGGCCACCTTGGCCCAGTTGCCGGCCAAGATGGACATCGCGAGGATGACGCCGGCAAACGCTGCGCTGAAGGCCCAGTCTTTCCATCTGACGGGTGCCAACTGGCGCAGGGCCGGCCCTGGTCCATAGACCGTTTCAGTCATTACAGGCTCGGCTTCGTCCGCAGTTCAATCTCTTGCGCCTGCGATGGCAGGGAATCCACCGCCACCCTGGTGCCGACGGCTTCCATCTTCAAGTCGTCAATCCAGGTGGTGCCGCTGGAGCCGGTGATCACGCCAAAATTGATGGATTTGGCATCCGCGGGCACGTCGAGCGTGACGCTGCGCAGCGTCCAGCCGTTGGTGCCGCTCATCGGCTTGTCCTGGCTGTT
>CAMLRG010000183.1 GCA_946482335.1 uncultured Duganella sp.
AACCCACGACCCTCGGCTTCGGAGGCCGATACTCTATCCACTGAGCTACAGCCGCTCGCTGATGCTGAAGAGACACGAAGGATAGCCGGAAATCCATTCCATAGCTAGGGGTTTCCGTCTATAATCGCAGGTTTGACGAGGGAATGGTGTTAAAAATGCCAAAAAACCAACCCTCCAACAGCTTCGAAAAACTGTCCTAAGGAAATCATGAGCCACGAATCCGCTATCAGAACGCCTAAGCAGCTGGTCGCTGCCGTTGTAGGTTTCTTCGCTGTCACCATCATCGGCATCGTTTTGCTGGTGCAGTTTGTGACCCAGGAAAAACTGACCGGCGCCGGTTCGGAAAGCCAGAGCGCGGAAGCCATCGCTGCCCGCCTGAAGCCAGTGGCTGACCAAGGCTTCACCCTGAAAGATGCCAATGCGCCGAAAGTGCTGCAGACTGGTGAAGCTGTTTATACCGCAACTTGCGCGGCCTGCCATACCTCCGGCGCTGCCGGTGCTCCGAAAGTCGGCGACAACGGCGCCTGGGGTGCTCGTCTGGCACAGGGCTATGACACTGTGGTCAAGCATGCGATCGAAGGCTTGAAGGCTATGCCGGCCAAGGGCGGCAACCCTGACCTGGATGATGTGGAAGTGGCGCGCGCTGTGGTGTTCATGGCCAATAAGTCGGGCGGCAAGTTCAAGGAGCCGGAAGTAAAGCAGGCGGCTCCGGCTGCCGAGGCGCCGGCTGCTGAGCCTAAGGGCTGATCAAGTTGTACCGATAAAAAAAACCGCTCGTTAGAGCGGTTTTTTTTTGCGTTCTTAGAACCGGTAAACCGGGGTCAGGCCTGCAGGGCCTGACCCCGTCTGCGCAGCCGTTGTTGGTGTTGGGTTAGGGCTTTTGACTTTTTGCGAAGATCAAGAGCACAGAACCAGGCACCGGTGGCCTTGATACCGTTGGGGGTCTGGCCCTTTGGGCCAGACCCCGCCCTACCGGTTTACCAGATGATCGCGCGGTCCTTCGGCGCCAGGTACAGCTTGTCGCCTTCCTTCACGCGGAACGCGTCGTAGAAGCCCGGCTGGTTGCGCAAGGTGCCGTTGGCGCGGAATGGACCTGGCGAGTGCGGGTCGGACTTGATGCGCGCGATCAGGGCGGCGTCGCGGTACTTGGTGCGCCATACCTGTGCCCAGCCCATGTAGAAGCGCTGGTCGCCGGTATAGCCGTCGATCACAGGCGCCTTCTTGCCTTTCAGGGACAGCTTGTACGCCTTGTACGCCACGGCCAGGCCGGAGTTGTCGCCGATGTTCTCGCCCAGCGTCAGCTCGCCGTTGACCTTGTAGCCCGGCAGCGCTTCGAATTCGCCGTACTGTTTGACCAGGATGCCGGTGCGCTCCTTGAAGCGCTTGCCGTCTTCCTCTGTCCACCAGTTGCGCAGGTTGCCATCACCGTCGAACTGCGAGCCCTGGTCATCAAAGCCGTGCGAGATTTCGTGGCCGATCACGGCGCCGATACCGCCATAGTTCACCGCGTCGTCAGCTTTCATGTCGAAGAACGGCGGCTGCAGGATGGCGGCCGGGAACACGATCTCGTTCATTTCGGGGTTGTAGTAGGCGTTGATCTGCTGCGGCGGCATATACCATTCGTCGCGGTCGATCGGCTTGCCCAGCTTGTTCACATTGCGTTCGTGCTCGAACTGGTTGGAGCGCATGACATTGCCCACCAGGTCGTCGCGCTTGATCTCCAGCGCGCTGTAATCGCGCCACTTGTTCGGGTAGCCGATCTTGGTGGTGAACTTGGCCAGCTTGGCGTGCGCCTCTTTCCTGGTGGCTGGGCTCATCCACTCGAGGGTGTCGATATTCTGCTTGAAGGCCAGCAGCAGGTTCTTCACCAGCTGTTCCATGCGTGCCTTGGCTTCCGGCGGGAAGTGCTTGGCCACGAACAGCTTGCCGACGGCTTCACCCATGCTGCCTTCGGTCAGCGAGACGGCGCGCTTCCAGCGCGGGCGCAGTTCGGTGGCACCGCTCAGCGTGGTGCCGTAGAAGGAGAAGTTTTCGTCGACGAATGCCTTGGACAGCTGCGGGGCGTAGGTCGCCAGCAGGCGGTAATCCATGTAGGCTTTCCAGTCTTCCAGCGGGACTTCGGCGATCACCTTGTCCAGCGCAGCCAGGTAGGTAGGCTGGCTGACGATGACTTCCTTGACTTTGCCGCCAACGTGCACGCCGTCCAGCCAGGTGCTGAAGTCGTAGTTCGGCATCAGTTCCTTGAGCTTGGCGATCTCGTATTTGTTGTAGGCCTTGACCGGGTCGCGCAGCTCGACCTTGGTCCACTGGATTTGCGCGATGCGGGTCTCCACATTGACCACGGCTTTCGCGGTGGCGGCGGCGTTCTTGTCGCCGGCCAAGGCCATCAATTTCGCGACGTGCACTTCGAACTTGGCCAGGGTCTCGGCCAGCTTGGCGTCATCCTTTTTCAGGTAGTAGTCGCGGTCGGGCATCGACAGGCCGGATTGCGCCAGGTCGGCCACGTAGCGGGTGGAGTCCTTGTTGTCCTGGTGGATGCTGACGTCGAATGGGCTGCTGACGCCCATGCGCGAGAAGTGCGACCATTGCGCGGCCAGCTGCTTCTTGTCGTTCAGGGCGGCGATGCGGGCGCGTTCGCCGGCCAGCGGGGTGATGCCCAACTGCTCGGCGCGGGCTTCGTCCATCATGGAAGCGTACATGTCGCCTACGCGCTTGGCGTCGGCGTTACCGCCCTTGGTGGCGGCTTCTTCGATCAGGGCGCGCAGTTGCGGCTGGACGGTTTCATCGAGCTGGACGAAGGTGCCCCAGGTGGAGCGGTCGGCGGGGATCTGGGTGTTTTTCAGCCAGGTGCCGTTCTGGTGCAGGTAGAAGTCGTCCTGGGCACGGACGGACTTGTCCATGTTGGCGAGTTCGATGCCGGACTTTTGGACTGGCTTGCCTGCTGCGATGGCTGCGTTGGCGGTGAAGAGGCCGATGATGACGGCGCTCAGGATCTTGCGTTTCAAGGTTACCCTCCTAGGTAGGTGTGACGGTATCGCGCGACTCTAGCACGCATCCTTGAAACGTTGAAAGAAGAGCCATCCTTGGGCGTGGCTTTTTTCCCAAACCCTTAAACCGGTAAACCGGGGTCAGACCCAAAGGGTCTGACCCCGTCTACGCGGCGGCCTGCGGCTTCGGTACGTTTTTTACCAGATGATGATGCGGTCTTCGGGCTTGACGTACATCTTGTCGCCTTCTTTCACGCCGAAGGCTTCGTAGAAGGCTGGCTGGTTCACAACAGTGCCGTTGGCGCGGAAGCGGCCGGCGGAGTGCGGGTCGGTCTTGACCTGCACGATCGCCTGCTGGTCGCGCATCTTGGTGCGCCATACCTGGCCGAAGCCCATGAATACGCGCTGCTCGCCGCTCAGGCCGTCGATCACCGGAGATGGCTTGCCGCCCAGCGAGATCTTGTAGGCCTTGTAGGCGATCGCCAGACCGGAGTTGTCGGCGATGTTCTCGCCCAGGGTCAGCTTGCCGTTGATGTTGTAGCCCGGTACCGGCTCGTAAGCCTCGTACTGCTTGACCATGGCGTCGGCCTTCACCTTGAAGGCGGCGCGGTCTTCCTTGGTCCACCAGTCGCGCAGGTTGCCGTCGCCGTCATACTGCGAGCCGGAGTCGTCGAAGCCGTGCGAGATTTCGTGGCCGATCACGGCGCCGATTGCGCCGTAATTCACCGCGTCGTCTGCCTTCATGTCGAAGAACGGCGGCTGCAGGATGGCGGCCGGGAACACGATCTCGTTGGCAGTCGGACGGTAGTAGGCATTGATGGTTTGCGGCGTCATGCCCCATTCATCCTTGTCGATCGGCTTGCCCAGCTTGTCGAGGTTGCGGTTGTAGGCAAACTCGGAGGCACGGCGCAGGTTGCCGGCCAGGTCGCCGGCGTTGAACTGCAGCTTGCTATAGTCTCGCCATTTGTTCGGGTAGCCGATCTTCGGCGTGAACTTGGCGAGCTTGTCCTGGGCCTGCTTCTTGGTCTCGGCGCCCATCCAGTCGATGCTGTCGATGCTCTGCTTGTAGGCGACCAGCAGGTTTTTCACCAGTTCTTCCATGCGCGCCTTGCGCTCGGCCGGGAAGTATTTGGCCACGTACAGCTTGCCCAGGCCTTCGCCGATGGCGCCTTCCACTACACCGACGCCGCGCTTCCAGCGGGGCTGCTGCTCGGTCACGCCGGTCAGCACGGTGCCATAGAAGGCGAAGTGCGCCTGGTCGAATTCCTTCGAGAGGTAAGGCGAGGCATCGCGCAGCAGTTGCCATTCGAAGTAGGCTTTCCAGGTGTCCAGCGGGGTGCTGTCGACCAGTTTGGCGAATTCCTTCATATAGCTTGGCTGGGCCACGATCACGCTATTGGTCTTGGCGGCGATGCCGGTGGCGCCGAGGGCTGCCTTCCAGTCATAACCTGGCGCGTCTTCCGCCAGCTTGCTGATTTCCATCTTGTTGTAGCGCTTGACCGGGTCGCGGTTTTCGACGCGGGTCCACTGGGCTTTGGCCAGCTCGGTTTCCAGCGCGACGATGGATTTGGCCATGGCGGCGGCATTCTTGTTGCCGGCCATGCCGAGGATCTTGGCCACGTGCAGTTCATACTTGGCCAGGGCATCGGCCATCTTGGCGTCGTCCTTTTTCAGGTAGTAGTCGCGATCGGGCAGGCCCAGGCCGGACTGGCCCATGTAGGCGGCGTATTGGGTCGAATTGCGCGCGTCCTGGCTGACGCCGACGGCGTACGGTGCCGGCATGCCGCTCTTGTTGAAGTGAGCGATCAGGGCCGGCAAGCCTTTCTTGTCTTTCAGGCCGCGGATTTTGGACAGTTCGCCAGCCAGCGGTTTGGTGCCCAGCTTTTCCAGCTTGGCTTCGTCCATGTAGCTGGCGTACAGCGCGGCGATCTTGGCGTCGTCGCCCTTGAGGCCTTTCTGGCCCTGCAAGCCCTGGATCAGGTCGCGCAGGTGAAAGGTGGTGTCGTCGCGCAGCTTGGCAAACGAACCCCAGCTCGATTTGTCGGCCGGGATTTCGGTGTTGCGCAGCCATTCGCCGTTCAGGTGCTGGAAGAAATCGTCCTGCGCACGCACGCTTTTGTCGATGTATTGCGTGTCGATGCCCGAAGTCGGTGCCGGGGTGTGGTCGTGACCTTCGTGGCCGGCGGCGTGGGCGAATGCCGCCATCAGGCTCAGGGTGATGGTGCTCAGGATGTGTCGTTTCACTCTCTTGTCCCTTTGGAATCTGGTTTCAGCCGAACGATCCACTGGGTAGAGTGGGGCCCGGCGGGGCACGGGTTGCGCCGCGCAGGCATTGTAAACGCGGTGCCGGCGGCAGGAACAGGGGCGCCGGCTTTTTTACGATTTGCTACATTCCGCGCCCCGGACCGCCGCTGCCGCCGCCTGGGCCGCCCACGCCGCCGCGCCCGCCGGGGCCGCCGCGATGGCCGCCGCCCTCCCCGCTTGGGGGCCGTTCACCGCGCCCACCGGACCCTTCCTCCATGCGGATAAGTTGATCTACGAGAAACTTCGCCGCCGCCTGGCGCTGGCCGTCATCGAGCGCATCGTTGATGCCGAGCCACCATTCGCGCAGTTGGCGGTCTTCCTCCGCCGTGGCTGCCTGTTCCGCTTCCAGCCCGGCCTGCAAGTCACGCAGCTCGACATTCTGCGCTTGCAGGCCCTGGCGCGTCGCTTCCTGCAGGCGCTCACGGCGGGCCTTGCGCTCACGCAACAATGCCTTGCTCTGGCTCTCCACCCTGGCCCACAGGGTTTGCTGGTTGGCATTCAGGTTGAGCGATTTGCGGAATTCGGCAGCCATCGGCAGCAGGTCTTCGGCGCGCAAATCCATGACTGGCACGGCGAAGGCCGGCGCCACGGCCATGGCCAGCACCAGCCAGGCGGCGCGGGCGGTACGGATCAGTTTCATTTTCTTGCTCCAGAAAAAAAAATGCCTGCGTGGCCGCAGGCACAAAACCACTTTGGGTAGAGAGAAATAGCGGACCCAGTGTAGGTCGGTGAGCGCCGTCCTTCTGACTTTCTTACAAATACTTACTCCGGTAAAAACCTTGGCAAACACCTACAAAGTTATGAATAAATCGTGGCTTTCCCACCGATTTATTCCATGCTGGCAGCTACGATTGCTGGGAATCAGGTTTATACTGGATTCCAATGGCGGTCGAGTTATCCGCTGTATCTGGAACAGGTGACACATGGGCAAGAAACTCAAGAACGCCGGCCTGATCGGCTTGGGCGTGGTGGCAGGGGTAGCGGTATCACTCCAGTTTTCGGCGATGGCACAAAAGCAGGTCGACCCTGCCCTGCCGCTGGAAGAGCTCAAGCAGCTCGCCGATGTGTACGGCCTGATCAAATCGGACTATGTGGAAGCAGTGGAAGACAAGAAGCTGCTGACCGAAGCCATTGCCGGCATGGTCGCCTCGCTCGACCCGCATTCCGCCTACCTGGACAAGAAAGCCTATGCCGAGCTGCGTGAAGGCTCGCAAGGCAAGTTCGTCGGCCTTGGCATTGAAATCGCCCAGAGCGACGAAGGCTATATCAAGATCGTGGCACCGATCGAGGATTCGCCCGCTTACCGTGCCGGCATCAAGCCGGGCGACATGATCACCCGCCTCGATGCGACGTCGCTCAAAGGCTTGAGCCTGGACGAGTCGGTCAAGAAGATGCGCGGCGAGCCGGGCACCAAGGTCATGCTGACCATCATGCGCAAGGATGAGCCGCAGCCACTGCAATTCACCCTGAACCGCGAAGAAATCCACCAGAAGAGCGTGAAGGCGAAGATGGTGTCGCCGGGCTATGCGTGGGTGCGCATCTCGCAATTCCAGGAGCCGACGGTGGAAGACCTGGCCACCAAGATTACCGAGCTGTACCGCCAGGACCCGCACCTGAAAGGCCTGGTGCTGGACTTGCGCAACGATCCGGGCGGCGTGCTGCAGGGCGCGATCGGCGTGGCGGCGGCTTTCCTGCCGAAGGATACCCCGATCGTGTCGACCAATGGCCAGCTGCCGGATTCCAAGCAGATCTTCTACGGCCGCGCCGAATACTACTCGCTGCGCGGCGATGGCGACCCGCTGGCCAAGCTGCCCGATGCGGTCAAGCATGTGCCGATGGCCGTGCTGGTGAACACCGGCTCCGCGTCGGCCTCAGAGATCGTGGCCGGTGCACTGCAGGATTACAAGCGGGCCACCATCATCGGTTCGCAAACCTTCGGCAAGGGCTCGGTGCAGACGATCCGCCAGCTGACCGCCGATACGGCCGTCAAGCTGACCACCGCGCGTTACTACACGCCGCACGGCCGCTCGATCCAGGCCAAGGGTATCTCGCCCGACCTGGCGGTGGATGAGAACGAGGATGGCGACGGCTTGAACAGCCTGCGCATGCGCGAAGCCGACCTGGCCAAGCACCTGTCCAACGACCGCGAGCAGGAAGCCGGCAAAGCCCAGCGCGATGAGCTGGAAGAACAGATGCGCATCCTGGCGGCAGAGAAGAAGCGCAAGCCGCTGGAATATGGCAGCGGCGACGACTTCCAGCTGAAGCAGGCGCTGAACCACCTGCAAGGCGTGCCGGTGCAATTGGCGAAGTCGGAATCCAAACTGGTGAAACTGGATCCGCCACCGAAGAAATAAGCTGTCGCAAATCATGGCGGCGCCCCCTGGGGCGCCGTTTTTCATTGCAGATGCGGTAAAATCGGCGAACTTACCGGTCGCCTGACCCATTCCTCAAAAAGAAAGATTGATCATGAAACAAGCCGTCATCAGCGGTACCGGCCTTTTTACCCCTGCGAATTCGATCAGCAATGAAGAGCTGGTCACCGCCTTCAATGCTTATGCCGAACTGTTCAACGCGGAACATGCCGAAGCCATCGCTGCCGGCACCGTGACCGCCCTGGAACCATCCAGTGCCGCCTTCATCGAAAAGGCGTCCGGCATCAAGTCGCGCTACGTGATGGAAAAGAGCGGCATCCTGGACCCGAAGCGCATGACGCCGCGCATTCCGGAGCGCGGCAACGACGAGCTGTCGCTGCAGGCGGAGATTTGCGTGGCGGCGGCCCGCCAGGCGCTGGACCGCGCCGGCCGTACCCCGGCCGACATCGACATGGTGCTGGTGGCTTGCTCGAACATGCAGCGCGCCTACCCTGCCATGGCGGTGGAAGTGCAGCAGGCGCTGGGTATCGAGGGCTTTGGCTTCGACATGAATGTGGCGTGTTCTTCGGCCACCTTCGGCATCCAGACCGCGGTGGGCGCGGTGCAGACCGGCCAGGCGCGCGCGGTGCTGATCCTGAATCCGGAAATCACGTCGGGCCACCTCGATTACCGCGACCGCGACAGCCATTTCATCTTTGGCGATGCCTGCACCGCCATCGTGGTGGAGGCCAAGGAGGGCGCGGTGTCGAAGCACCAGTGGGATATCCTGGACACCAAACTGAAGACCAGTTTCTCCAACAATATCCGCAACAACTTCGGCTTCATGAACCGCTTCGACGAAAGCGGCATCGGCCAGCCGGACAAGCTGTTCAAGCAGCAAGGCCGGAAGGTGTTCAAGGATGTGTGCCCGATGGCGGCGCAAATGATCAAGGAGTCGATCGCGCGCGCGGGCTTGCAGGTGGAACAAGTGAAGCGCTTCTGGCTGCACCAGGCTAACCTGAGCATGAACCAGCTGATTTCGCGTACCGTGCTGGGGCGCGATGCGGAGCCGACGGAAGCGCCGGTGATTCTCGATACCTATGCCAATACTTCTTCGGCCGGCTCCATCATCGCCTTCCATAAGCATCAGGATGATCTGCCTTCGGGCGCTTATGGCGTGATTTGCAGCTTTGGCGCCGGCTATTCGATCGGCTCGGTCGTCGTGCGCAAAGCGTAATTCCGGCAAAGCTGACCTGGCCCTTCCCGGAGGGCCGTCCGCCAGCCCGCCATGAGGGGGCATGCCTTATACTCCTTGCGAAAGGAGCACTGCATGCCCCATGACGTCAGCCTGATTACCACCATCGCCGCAGC
Source organism: uncultured Duganella sp. (assembly GCA_946482335.1). The sequence continues at coordinate 9,014 of CAMLRG010000183.1, forward strand.
CCTTGGCTTCGGCCTCCTGTTCGGCTTTATTGCCACCCGCCTCAAGCTTCCCGCTCTCGTCGGCTATCTCGCAGCCGGCATCCTGATCGGTCCCGCCACCCCTGGTTTTGTCGCCGACAGCGCGCTCGCCGGACAACTTGCTGAAATCGGCGTGATGCTGATGATGTTCGGCGTCGGCCTGCATTTCTCGCTGGACGACCTGTGGGAAGTGCGCAAGGTCGCCCTGCCCGGTGCCATCCTGCAGATCGCGGCGGCGACCGGCATGGGTATGGCCCTGGCGCACTGGTGGGGCTGGAGCCTTGGCGGCGGCCTGGTATTCGGCCTGGCGCTGTCGGTGGCCAGCACCGTGGTGCTGCTACGCGCGCTGGAAGAACGCGGCACGCTGGATTCCTTCAATGGCCGCATCGCAGTCGGCTGGCTGGTGGTGGAAGACCTGGTGACCGTCTTGGTCCTGGTTCTGCTGCCAGCCCTGGCCGGCGCCCTCGGCGGCGATCCGGGCGTAGTTGGCGGCCACGGTGCGGCGGGCGATGACAGCGTGCTGAAGGCGCTGGCGCTGACCTTGGGCCAGGTAGCCTTGTTTGTGGCCTTCATGCTGCTGGTGGGCCGCAAGCTGTTCCCCTGGATCCTATGGCAAGTGGCCCGCACCAACTCACGCGAGCTGTTCACGCTGTGCGTGATCGCGGCGGCAGTCGGCATCGCCTATGCGGCAACCAAGCTGTTCGGCATCTCCTTCGCGCTGGGTGCCTTCTTTGCCGGCATGGTACTGCGCGAATCCGAGCTCAGCCATCGCGCCGCGCACGAATCGCTGCCGCTGCGCGATGCGTTCGCCGTGCTGTTCTTCGTCTCGGTCGGCATGCTGTTCGAGCCCGCGATCCTGGTCGAACAGCCGCTACGCGTGCTGGCCGTGGTCGCCATCATCCTGTTCGGCAAATCGATTGCGGCCTTCGTGCTGGTTGTGCTGCTGCGCTACCCTGCCAGTACGGCGCTGACCGTCTCGGCCAGCCTGGCGCAGATCGGCGAATTCTCCTTCATCCTGGCGGCACTGGGCATTTCGCTGGGTTTACTGCCGCATGAGGGCCAGAGCCTGATCCTGGCCGGCGCCATCCTGTCGATCGCCTTGAACCCGTTGATGTTCGTGCTCGGCGCCTGGCTGGAACGCTTGCTGGGCAAGGACAAGGCACTGGCGGCCCGCTACGCACGCAGCGCCGACCCCTTGGCCGAATTGCCCATGACGACCGCGCCCACCAAGCTGGAGGGCCAGGTGGTGCTGGTGGGTTACGGGCGCGTCGGCCGGCACATCGGGGAAGCGCTGGCGGCGCAGGGCATCGAGTACGTGGTGGCGGAACAGAACCGTGAGCTGGTGGACCAGTTGCGCCAGCAAGGCATTGCGGCCGTGGCCGGCAATGCCGGGGAGCCGGGTGTGCTGATCCAGGCGCATATCCACCGCGCGCGGATGCTGGTGGTGGCGACGCCGGACACTTTCCATGTGCGCGCCATGATCGAAACGGCCCGCGCGCTGAACCCGGACATCCGGATCGCCGTGCGCACCCACAGCGATGAAGATGCCGCCCTGCTGCGCAGCGAGCGCGCCGGCGCCATCTTCATCGGCGAGCAGGAGCTGGCCAGATCCATGGCCGCGCACATCGCTGCCGAGGTGGCCCGGCCGCGGACCTAGCACCGTAAAAGTCGGGGTCAGCTCTGGCAACCGGACATTTGCGCTGCGCGCAGCGCAAAT
>CAMLRG010000184.1 GCA_946482335.1 uncultured Duganella sp.
ATATCGTCGGCGACCTGTTCGGCCAGGGCAAGATGTTCCTGCCGCAGGTGGTGAAGTCGGCGCGCGTGATGAAGCAGGCGGTGGCGCACCTGATCCCGTACATCGAGGAAGAGAAGAAGGCGGAAGAAGCCCGTACCGGCGTGGTGGCCAAGCCGAAGGGCAAGATCGTCATCGCCACCGTGAAGGGCGACGTGCACGATATCGGCAAGAACATCGTCTCGGTGGTCCTGCAGTGCAATAACTTCGAAGTGGTGAACATGGGCGTGATGGTGCCCGCGTCCGAGATCCTGGCGCGCGCCAAGCTGGAAAATGCCGACATCATCGGCCTGTCCGGCCTGATCACGCCGTCGCTGGAAGAAATGGCGCACGTGGCGAAAGAGATGCAGCGCGACGAGCACTTCCGCATGATGAAGATCCCGCTGCTGATCGGCGGCGCGACCACCAGCCGCGCCCACACCGCGGTGAAGATCGCGCACAACTACGAAGGCCCGGTGGTGTACGTACCGGACGCTTCGCGTTCCGTATCGGTGGCGCAGTCGCTGCTGACCGACGAACAGCGCGGCAAGTTCATCGAAGAACTGGACCACGATTACGCGCGCATCCGCGAGCAGCACGCCAACAAGAAGGCGCTGCCGACCATTTCGCTGGAAGCGGCGCGCGCCAACAAGATGAAGCTGGACTTCGCGCCGGTGAAGCCGAAGTTCGTCGGCCGCCGCATGTTCAAGAATGTGGACCTGGCGACGATTGCGGAATACATCGACTGGGGCCCGTTCTTCCAGACCTGGGACCTGGCAGGCCCCTTCCCCGCCATCCTGACCGATGAGGTGGTGGGCGAGGCGGCGTCCAAGGTGTTCGAGGAAGGCAAGGCGCTGCTGAAGAAGATCATCGAAGGCCGCTGGCTGACCGCCAATGGCGTGATCGCGCTGCTGCCTGCCAATACCGTCAACGATGACGACATCGAAGTCTATACCGACGATACCCGTTCGGAAGTGGCGTTCACTTATTACGGCTTGCGCCAGCAGGGTTTGAAGCCCGTGATCGATGGCGTGCAGCGTCCTAACCAGTGCCTGGCCGACTTCATCGCGCCGAAGGCTTCGGGCAAGCAAGATTACATCGGCATGTTCGCCGTCACCGCCGGCCTGGGTATCGAGAAGTATGAGAAGCGCTTTGAAGATGCGCATGACGATTACTCGTCGATCATGCTGAAGGCGCTGGCGGACCGCCTGGCGGAAGCATTCGCGGAATACCTGCACGAGCGTGTGCGGAAAGACCTGTGGGGCTATGCCGCCGAGGAAGCCTTGAGCAATGAGCAGTTGATCAAGGAAGAGTATCGCGGGATCCGTCCGGCGCCTGGGTATCCAGCCTGCCCTGAACATACGGTGAAGGCCGATGTGTTCCGGGTGCTGAACGCGAATGAGATCGGGATGGAGCTGACGGAGTCGTTCGCCATGTTCCCGGGTGCGGCGGTGAGCGGCTTCTACTTCGCGCACCCGGAATCGAAGTACTTCACGGTCGGCAAGATCAATGAAGACCAGGTTATCGATATGGCTGCCCGTCGTGGGGTGGAGAAGGAGCAGCTGGAGCGGTGGCTGGCGCCCAACCTCTAGAACCGCTAAACCAGGGTCAGACCCGCCTGTTCTACGGCCTGCGGCTTCGGCACACCAGTGTCAGACCCTTCGGTCTGACACTGCCCTACCGGTTTTGGGCGCGAAACCGCCAAATCGCCAGCACCGCAAACACCGCAGCAAACGCCAACTGCACCCCAGCAGCCTGCATGGCCACATCCATCCCCAACCCGCGCCAGGTCATCGCATCCAGCCCATCGACCGCCCAGCGCGTCGGCACAACCAGCGTCAATTGCTGCATCCACGCCGGGAACACAAAAGTCGGCACCCAAGCCCCGCCCAGCATCACCAGGATCAAGGTAGCAAACGTTGCCAGCCCCCGCGCCGCCTCCGGCGTCTTCCCAAAAGCAGCAATCAGCAGCCCGAACGAAGCCGTCATCAGCGCGAAGGCCACCGTCACCAACGCAAATCCCGCAAGGTTGGTAATCTCCACCTTGAATATCAGCGCAGCGCAGGCAAAGATGGCCGCAATCAGCCCCGCAGCGATCAGCGCCCCCGACAAGGCCCGCGACACCAATACCTGCGTCAAGGTCACCGGCGCCGCCAGCAAGCGGTTCCAGATCCCCATGCGGCGCGCCAGCAGGATGCCGATGCCCACGTCGATCCCCATGAACAGGATGAACTGCACCCCCATGCCCGCGAACGCATGCGCATACGCGTTATATTTGGGTCCCGAACTGAGCGCCTCATCCTTCGTGGTGAACGGCATGCTCATGCCCCCGCCTGCAGCGCCGCCTTCGGCCGCCGGCTTGGCCGCCTCGCTTTGCTGGTACTTCTTCAGGCTGCCCAACAGCTCGACCAATTCCGCCTTATCCTGGCCACCCGGCGCAGCCTGCAAATCCTTCAAGCTCTGGTCGGTGAATTTGCTACCCGACGCGCCGCCCATCACCTCCCCTGTCACGCCCTGCATCACATGCTGCGTCAGCAAGCCCTTGACCATGGCCAGCACGGTCGTCTGCGAAGGATCGTAGAACATCGGCAGTTCCGGCTTGCGGTCGGGACGGAACAGTGCATTGCCGGCCGCATCGCCGAAGCCTTCCGGTATCACCACCGCCACGGCCAGTTTTCCGGCGCGGACCTTGTCCTGCGCTTCCTGCATGCCGAGTTCCAGCACCGTCAGCGTGGCGTCCGCCTTCAAGGCATCGCCGATCTTGCGGCCAATGGTGCTGCTGTCCTGTTGCACCAGCCCGATTTCGATCTTGCTGTTGTTACCGCCGCCGGCACCGCCGAACAAGGAGCCGAAGAACGCAGCCAGCACGATCGGCATCAGCAGGTTGAGCATCAGCGCGCGCTTGTCGTTCAGGTAGAGGATCAGATCCTTGCGGATCATGGCGAGAATTGCTGTCATCGGTAGTCCTTAATCGCGCAGGGTACGGCCGGTCAGGGTGAGGAAGATATCTTCCAGCTTGGTGCGGGCAGTCGAGAAATGGGCCATCGGGTGGCCCTGCTCGTCCAGCCAGCGCAGCACCGGTGCAGCGTGTGCGGCATCGTGCAGGCGGATGTCGAATTGCGCGCCATCGCGGCGCACGCCCGCCACGCCTGGCAAGCCTGCCAGCGCTGCCACCAGCGCGTCGGCCTCCCCTTCGCCGGAAGCGCCATCCGCAGCGGCCGGGCTCGATGGCGCCAATTCAACCTGCAGCGCCGCCTGCGCCGGCAACCTGCGGTACAGCTCCGCCGGCGGCGCATCCGCCAGCACCTTGCCGTGGTCGATGATCACGATATGGTCGGCCAGCCTTTCCACTTCTTCCATGTAGTGGCTGGTGTAGATCAGCGAGCGCCCCTGCGCCTTCAACGCTTCCAGCGTATCGAAGATGGCATTGCGGCTCTGCGGGTCAACGCCGACAGTCGGCTCGTCCAGGATCAGCAACTGCGGATCGTGCAGCAGGGCCGCGCCAATGTTCAGGCGGCGCTTCATGCCGCCGGAGAAGGTTGATGGCTTGTCCTTGGCCCGGTCCGACAAGCCGACCAGCGCCAGCACTTCTTCCGCCCGGCGCGACAACGCCGCGCCCTTCAGCCCATACAGGGCCCCGAACAGCTTGAGGTTCTCGATCGCCGACAGATCTTCATACAGCGCCAGGTCCTGCGGCACCAAGCCGAGTTTGCGCTTGGCCGCACTGGCGCCCTGCCCTACCGGTTCACCATCCAGGGTGACCGTTCCCGCGTCGGCATGAAGCAAACCGCAGATCATGCTGACCGTGGTGGACTTGCCCGCGCCATTCGGCCCAAGCAGGCCGACCGTCTGTCCGCGCTGCACCTGGAACGACACGCCATCGACAGCGCGCCGCGACCCATAAGACTTGCTCAAGCCAGCAACACTTAACACTATTCCCCTCCGCAAAAAAAACGGCGCCGCGAAAGCGGCGCCGCTGCCGGTGCGCAAGCCTCTACAGGGCGTACCGCACCACGTTGTCACTCCATTCGAATGCCGACATTTCCAGTTCCACCAGCTCCTCGGTGGAAATCGCCAGGTCGGCCAGGGCCGGCAGGATGCGGCTGTCCATGTCTTCCAGCCGCTCGATGCACTCGGCCAGCTTGAGCAGGTCGCCGAAGAAGCCGCCGCGGAACAGCAGCGCCTCGCCCACCTCATCCCCCATCGGGATCTGGGCCAGGATTTCCTGCATCGGGATGCCGAACAGCGTATCCATCAGCGACATGATGCCGACCGTGAAAGCGATATCGGCGACATGGCGGTGCGCCGGGCGCAGCTTGGTGGCCAGCAGTTCCAGCAGGCGGCCGCGCGTGGTGGCCAGCATCAGCAAAGGCGTCATCGAATGACCGCGCTTGCCCGGCTCCGCATACAGCATGATCTGCAGCCAGCGCTGCAACTGGCGGCGGCCCAGGATATGCACCGCCTGGCTCAGCGAATCGATGCGCTGGCGCGCGCCGACCGCCGGCGTATTCACCAGGCGCAGCAGGTTCAGGGCCAGCGAGACATCCTTCTTGATGGCGCGCTCGATTTCGGCATTGTCCGCATCCGATGTCACCAGCGTCATCAACTCCATCACCGCCATTTGCGACGGCGACAGCTTCTTGCCGCTCATGATGACCGGTTTGGCGAAATAATAGCCCTGGAAATAATCGCAGCCCAGGTCCAGGCAATTCTTGAATTCGTCGCGGTTCTCGACCTTGCAGGCCACCAGCTTCTTGCCGTCCTGCTTGATGCGCGGCGCCAGCTTGAGCAAGCCATCCAGCGGCATGTCACGCATCGACAGCTTGACGTACTCCACCATCGGCATCAGCGCCGGCAGTTGCGGCGATTCGGGATCGATGTCGTCCAGCGAGAAGCGGAAACCATGGCTGACCAGTTCCGACATGCGCGACAGCACGGCCGGCGCCAGGGTATTGGCAGCGCTGACTTCCAGCACCAGTTTTTCGCGCGGCAGGAAGCCGAAGATATCGCTGAGGATGGCATCCGCATCGACGTTGACGAAGCCGATGGCGTCGCCAATCGTCCTTTCCATGCCCAGTTGGGCGGCATGGGCGATGACGGCTGCGGTCGCGGACAAGGCGCTGGTATCGATATTCGCCGGACCTACGGGCGCGTTGCGAAAAAGCAACTCATACCCGAACAAGGCCTGGTTGCGGTCCAAAATCGGCTGGCGGCCCAGATAAAATTCGCGAACTTTGAGGCTTTGGGAGGCCGCGCCGCTGCTGGAAAGGTCAATCATAGGGAAATTCCTGACGTGTCCTGCCATTTTGGCATCAAATCTTGCCGATGTCTGTCTAAATTTGCTCGAAGTCCCGTTTCTGCGGCAGGCCGTCCACAAAGCATTTCATCTCCCCAGGCGCAAAGGCAGTCCATAGCTCATTAGTAGTTAATGGCTGGGTAACGATCACCGCCACCCGGTCGTTCGGGGTGGTGACCTGGGAAAAGTCCACGCTCAAGTCCTCGTCCGACAGCTTGGCCTTGTCGAAGGGGTATTGCCGCACGATGTAATGCAGGTGGGTCGAACAGTGCGCAAACAGCGCGCGGCCATCGGACAGCATCATGTTGAAGGTGCCATGGGCCGCGATGCGGCGCACCGTCTTTTCGATCTGTGCGCGCAAAATGGGCAGCGGCGGACAGGTATCGCCGAAGCGTTCGCTGAGATCCTGCAGGATGAGGCAGAACGCTTGCTCGCTATCGGTGGTGCCGACCGGGCGATAAGGCCCGTGCAGCACGGGCTCGAACTCTTTCAGGTCGCCGTTATGGGCGAAGACCCAGTAGCGGCCCCACAATTCGCGCACGAAGGGGTGGCAGTTTTCCAGCATGACCTCGCCCTGCGTGGCCTTGCGGATATGGGCGATCACGTTCTTCGACTTGATCGGGTAGCGTTTGATCAGGTCCGCGATGGGCGAATGGATGGCGGCCTGGTGGTCGACAAAATGACGCACCCCTGCGCCTTCAAAAAAGGCGATGCCCCAGCCGTCATGGTGGGTATCGGTTTGCCCGCCGCGCAGGGCGAAGCCGGTGAAACTGAACACAATGTCGGTCGGGACATTGCAGTTCATTGCTAATAGTTGGCACATCCCTCAACTTTAACAGGTTGCGGCGCCCGGTTTACAAATTCAAGGCCAGGAATTGCGTGCCGGGCACGGGGTTGAAGCTCACCGCTTCTGCTGGCAGGAAGCCAAGCGAGCGATAGAGCTGCTGCGCCGCCTCGAACTCCGGCAACACGTCCAGGCACATGCGCGAATAACCGGCGCTTCGGGCTTCCCGGATCATGCATTCCACCAGTTCGCGCCCAAGGTTTAAGCCCCTGGCGGCGGGCCGGACGTAAAGCCGCTTCAGTTCACAGGTCGCTTGGTCGACCTGGCGCAGCGCTACGCAGCCCACCACACTGCTCCCCTGCCAAGCCAGCAGGATGCGCCCCTCCGGCTCGGCATACTTCCCGGGCAGCCGGGCGAACTCACTTTCAAAATCCTGAAAGCCTAGGTCCACCGTTGGACTTGTCACGTATTCCCGGAATATCGCGATGACATTGTCCAGGTCATCCGGGAAGCGGGCGCATTGGATGCGAATCATATCTGCACCTTGCCGGTGCGCGACAGGCGACGATACACAAGGAAGGCGAGCGTCGAAAACAGCAGGTAAACAAGCAGCATACCGACAGCCTTCGTGGGCAAATGCTCCGCTTTGATGTATGCCGCCGTGTCGAAGCTGAAGTTTTCCTGCGCCGCCCGGGTCTTGATGCGCATGACCCGCTCCACATCAAGCAGGTAATGCACTAAAGGCCAAACCAGGGCGCCATAAAACACCAGGCGTGGCCTGCGGAGCCATATCATCACCACCGCCACCAGGAACGCCAGCAGTACTACGTTCGGGATGATCGATATGAACACCAGCGCCGCAACCAGGAAGTAGTCCGCGTCTCTCGCACGCAGCCAAGCAGCGACATCCTCCACATACGGGACGGACCACTGGACGACAAATTTCGGCGCAGCCGGAATGATCGGCGCATCGACAACCAGGTATCCGAGTCCCGCGCCAAGTGATAACGCGAGCACTGCGACGAGAAATTGTTTCGGAAGTTTAGGCAAAGCGGCGCTCCCACAGCGCTTTCAAACGAGGCTCGTTATCGACTCGGCAGATGGCTGGCGTCATCTTTGGCGCTTCCTCGTAGAACCGCTCGCGCCAAGGCCCGAAGCGGGAAATCACCGCTACATACAAGTCAAGCACGCTCAAAGCATCGCCAAGCAGGTACTTCGCAGGACTGAGCTGGGAATCCATCGTCCGCCAGCAGAAAGCAATGCGCTCGTGCACCGCGTTCACCACGTCATCGCGCACACTTTGCGGCGCACCAATCCGCGCCACGTCCGGCTTGATCCAATGCAGCGAGTAAATTGCCGAAGAGACGAAAAACATCCAGCGCAGGAATTGCGCGCGCAACGGATCATCCAAGGCCGGCGCCAATCCCGCCTCCGGATGCGAATCGGCGAGCCAGATAAGGATCGCCGCGCTTTCCGTCAGCGTCTCTCCAGTGGGCAGCACCAGTGTCGGCACCTGGCGCATCCCGTTCTGCTCGCCCACCCGTTCTCGCGCCGCCGCCGAGGTCCAGGTTTCACCCTCTATGAGCGAAAACTGCTTCCCCAGCAGCGTCAGCGCGGCTTCCACCGCCACGGAACCGGAACCTGCGGCTCCGTACAAGACAAACGCTCTTCCCTTGATCATCGATTGCTCAGCCCTGGTGTTCGAAATTGAGCTCAACACCGTTTCCTGCCGGGTCCTTGAAGAAGATCTGAAGTATCCGCGTCTCTGGAACAACTGCCACGCGATATTGGATTCCGCGCATCTTGAGCTCACTCTCATACGCCTCACGATCCTTGCAAGCAAATGCAGCATGGTCAAACGTGCCGACCGGCCGGGCCGGCCGCTCCTCGGTGGATGTCGCTTCGGACAAATGCAACACCGCGTTTCCTCCAGCGTATAACCAATAGCCGAAGCTGCGGAATGGTGGCCTGTCGCCCACTTCCAGCCCAACCACGTCGCGGTAGAAATCACGCAACTGGTCGAGCAGCGCCCGCGGGGCGCGCAAATTGTAATGACTGAATCCGATGGCTGGCATGGTGACTCCTAACGTGCCCGGCGCCACATGCCGTGCACTACCGAAAACAGGAATAATAAAAGCAGCAGTGGGTAGATGAGTAGCAGGTCTACCCGAATATTGCAGTCTCCCTTACACAGCACCCGCGCCAACATCAGATATTCGTATGCCGCATAGCCCACCCAAGCAACCGAAGCAAGCAATGCTACCCGGCTTTGGGACCAGCGCCAAATCGCCACCTGGACGAGCGCGACCACCAATGCGAGCCACGGATGCGTAACGAAAATTCCGAGCAATTTCATTGCTCCACTGGTGACAAGGTGTGAGCATCGCGCGCAAGTAGCCACTGCCCATTGGGCCGCTGACGATAGACCGTCAAGCGGTGCCCCGCGAGCCGCACGACGTCCCCGCTTGAACGCGCTGACAAGGCCAACGTATCCCGGCTTCGCGTGTAGGCAACATCACCGGCAACGACGACTTCCTCAATATCGCTGGTGCACTTGACCTGAAACCGCTCGACAGCGCTCGTGAAATTGGGCGAAAACCCTTCCTTGCCGAACGGTGCCTGACCGGGATTGAGAAAAACCGCATCGTCCGTCATCAAGCCCAGCAGAACGGGAAGATTGCCCGCATTGACAGCTTCGATCCAGGCCGAATGCGCCTTCACGATTTCGTCTTCGTCAGCCCCATCATTTTCCCTAGCTTTACCCATAGCGCCGCCTCACTTCCGCGACAGAATTGCCCACGAGCGCCTCAAGCACCGTTAAATCGAGGTCGGCTAGACGCTTGAAATACAAGCACGATTTTCCCATCTTATGCTTGCCGAGCTTCGACAAAAGGAGCTCCTGCTCCTCACCTTCCGCGAACAAGTAGACCACAATTTCCCGCCCGCGGACCGCAAAGCCTGCCAATGGCGCTTCGCCACTTCTTCCACTGCCGTACGTATAGCGGTAACTGCCAAATCCAACAATGCTCGGCCCCCACATTTGAGGCGAATGACGCGCAACTTGCCCGAGTAACTCAATCAGTTTTCGGCAATCGACCAATTGCTGCTCGTCCGCTTTCGATGCCAGATAGGCATCCACATTGACGTTAGTCGGTTTGGTCTTGTTTTCTGACATGGTGCTCTCGCTTGTGTTTAACCGTCCGCGTAGGTTTCATCGGTTTCTCTCCTCGAGTGCGCCCAGCTCTTTAAGACCTTCAAGCGTATCTTGCGCGAGAGCGTGACTTGGCCAGCGGCCAAAATGCCATCCAAGATCTTCCAACGCCATGCTTACATCAAGCATGTGTGTTGCGCCCATGGCACGTAGCCCACACGGTAGTTTCATCAGTTCGACGTGCAACGCCTCCATGTCATTCGAGACCGGCTCGAGTCTCGCATTGAGCTCAGACGCAAGTAGCTCAAAGAGTGCCTTATCGTCTGTGGCGTTTGCAATGTTGATCGGATGAAGGCAATTTCTCATGCTCATATCGGCTAAAGAGGCGGTGAGGTTCCCCCGTTTACTCAATGTACCCATCTGCAGCCGCCCTTTGGGGGTCCGCAAAAATCGCCATGGCAGTGTTCATGCGGCGAAACCCGAATTTCTCGTAAAACGGCTCGCGTCCCGGGACAGCATACAGAATAATTTTCCGGTGCCCCTCGGACAAGCCAATCAACCTTTGAATCAGCTCCTTACCAAGTCCCGTCCCCTGGTGGGCCGGATGGACCACTATGTCGCAAAGATAGGAACAATCCACGCCGTCAGCAACCGCGCGTCCCGCTGCGACGATCTTCCCGCCGTCAAATGCGATACAGGTGAACATGCTGTTGGAATAGGCCTTCTTTAACCAGTCGCCGCTCTTGATCCCAAGAGGAGCGATGCGATAAAGCTCGGACATCTCGTCCCAATCGATTGTGCCGCTGGCTTGTGACCATTGTATTGCCATAAAAACTCCTATGCTGTTGATTTAATCGCGGGAACCACTGGCGACGGCCCAGCCCTCTGCGGCCGCGACCAGACAACCCCCAGCCCCCGGTCGTCTGGCGGGTGAATCCAGTGCTCGAGTAACCAAGCTCCCCACAGTTAAGCAGTGCGCTCTGGCGCGTTCGGATTGAGCCGCGCGCGTCGGTAGTGCATGACGACTGCGCCGTTGCTGAGCGGTCTCGCGGAGACCAGCTCAAGCCGTCGCGTACTGGGCAGCCCGCTCTGATATAGGGTCGGGCCATGGCCGGCGATCCTCGGATGAACGAGAAACGTGTACTCGTCGATCAGATCCAGCCGATCCAGCGCGTTCGCGAGCTTGCCGCTGCCGAGGAGTACCCCGGCCGGCGTCGCATCCTTGAGCTTTTGCACGCTCGCGCGCAACTCGCCGGCTATGTGGTGGCTGTTAGTCCAAGGGAAGTCCGTTCGCGTCGACGACACGACGTACTTTGGCTTGGTCTCGAGCTTGAGTGCCCACTCGCGCATCGCCTGCGGCGCTTCCACTTCGCCACGCGCGACCGCCGGCCAGTAGCTCTCCATCATTTCATAGGTGACGCGGCCCCACAGCATCGCTCCAGCCTCGTCCATGAGGCGGGTGAAGAAGGCGTGCGTCTCGTCGTCCGCGATTCCCTCC
>CAMLRG010000185.1 GCA_946482335.1 uncultured Duganella sp.
TTGTGGCGCGCCACCAGCTGCACCGGGAAGCGGAAGGCGGAGTTGTGCGATTCGTCATACACCGACAGGTCTTCCAGCAGCTCGATCAGGGTTGGGCCTTGGTACCAGGGCATGCGCTCGCTGGCATCGACCACATTGTCGCCCGCCAGTGCGGACAACGGAATGGTGGTGACGTCCTTGATGCCCAGCGTGGCCGCGAATTCGCGGTAAGCCTTGACGATGCGCTCGTACACGTCCTGGTCGTAGTTGACCAGGTCCATCTTGTTCACCGCCACCACCACGTGCTCGATCTGCAGCAGGTGGGCGATGGTCGAGTGGCGCTTGGTCTGGATCAGCAGGTCCACGCCGCCGTCTTCGCGCAGCTTCACCTTCGACACGTCGACCAGGATGATCACGGCGTCTGCGGTGGAGGCGCCGGTCACCATATTGCGGGTGTACTGCTCATGCCCCGGGGTATCGGCAATGATGAACTTGCGCTTGGGCGTGGCGAAGTAGCGGTAAGCCACGTCGATGGTGATGCCTTGTTCGCGCTCGGCTTCCAGGCCATCGGTCAGCAGGGACAGGTCGATGGTGTCGCCGACGGTGCGCTTATGCTTGGCGCGCGACACGGCGGCCAGCTGGTCGGCGAAGATGCCCTTGCTGTCGAACAGCAGGCGGCCGATCAGGGTGCTCTTGCCGTCGTCGACGGAGCCGGCGGTGATGAAGCGCAGCAGATTGCGTTCGTTCAGGTTTTCATTCAGTGCGTTCATCAGAAGTATCCTTGCTTCTTGCGTTTTTCCATGGAGGCTTCGGAGGTCTGGTCGTCCATCCGGGTGGCGCCGCGCTCGGTGACCTGGGTCACGGCGGTTTCGGCGATGATCGCATCGACGTCGGCGGCGTCCGAAGACACGGGGCAGGTGCAGGAGATGTCGCCCACGGTGCGGAAGCGCACCACCTGGGTTTCCACGGTTTCGCCTTCGCGTGCCGGGGTCAGGTCGGTCAGCGGCACCAGCAAGCCGTTGCGCGGGATCACCTGGCGTTCGTGTGCGAAGTAGATCGACGGCAGTGCCAGCTTTTCGCGGGCGATGTACTGCCACACATCCAGTTCGGTCCAGTTCGAGATCGGGAACACGCGCATGTTTTCGCCGGGGTGGACGCGGGTGTTATACAAGTCCCACAGTTCCGGGCGCTGGGCTTTCGGGTCCCATTGGCCGAATTCGTCGCGGAAGGAAAAGATGCGCTCCTTGGCACGGGCCTTTTCCTCGTCGCGGCGGGCGCCGCCGATGCAGGCGTCGAAGCCGTGTTCGGCGATGGTTTCCAGCAGCGTCACGGCTTGCGCGGCGTTGCGTGAATCGGTGGCCGGGTTGCGCAGGCGCACGGTGCCTTTCTTGATCGAGTCTTCGACCGAGCCCACGATCAGGCGCTCGCCCAGCTCCGCCACGCGGCGGTCGCGGAACTCGATCACTTCCGGGAAGTTGTGGCCGGTATCGATGTGCACCAGCGGGAAGGGGAACTTCCCTGGACGGAAAGCCTTCTCCGCGATGCGCAGCAGGACCACGGAATCCTTGCCGCCGCTGAACAGCAGGGCAGGATTCGAGCATTCGGCAGCGACCTCGCGCATGATGTGGATGGCTTCCGATTCGAGCGCATCCAGGTGGCGCGAATTGACGTGTTGTTCTACCAGTGCGTTCATTTATCCAACTTTCTTAATTCGAATCAGTTTGCCGTCAACCAGGTGCAGGCCGCATTCCTTCGAGTCCGGGTTCTCCCACCACCAGCGGCCGGCGCGCACATCCTCGCCAGGCTGGATGGCGCGGGTGCAGGGTTCGCAGCCGATTGACGGGTAGCCCTGGTCGTGCAGCGGGTTATAGGGCACCTCGTTGGCGCGGATGTAGTCCCACACTTCCTGCTCCGACCAGTCGACCAGGGGATTGAACTTTTCCATCCCGTGCGAACCATCATACTCCTGCACCGACAGGTCGGAGCGGGTTGCAGATTGGGCGCGACGTTGGCCGGTGATCCAGGCTTTTTTGCCGCTCAGGGCGCGGCCCAGCGGTTCCACCTTGCGGATATGGCAGCATTCCTTGCGCAGGTCGACGCTGTCGTAAAAGGCATTCACGCCTTTCTGCTCGACGTAGGCGTCGACGGCGGCTTGCACCGGGCGGTACAGCGCGATCTCGTAACCATAACGTTCCTGCACGCGCTCCACCATGCCAAGGGTTTCCTTGTGCAGGCGGCCGGTCTCCAGCGAGAAGATACCGATCGGCAGGCCAGCCTTCAGGATCAGGTCCGTCAGGACCATGTCTTCGGCGGCCAGGCTGGAGGCGAAGACCGCGGGCGAAAACTCTTCCGCAACGCGTTCGAGCGTGGCTAGCGTATCCCGCACGCGGATGGCGAGCTCGCTCATGGTCACGCTCCGGTGGTTTGCGCAGGCGCAGGGCGTGCATGACGGCGGAACAGCGGCACGCGCTGGTCAACCGATGCCTGGTAAGTTTCGCTGAATACGGTCAAGCCTTTCAGCGCATCTTCGATGCTGCGGTCCGGGCGGGTGTCGTAAGCGTCGAAGCCTACGCGCTGCATGGAAAACAGCTGGTCGCGCAGCACGTCGCCGATGGCGCGCAGCTCGCCGGTCCAGCCCAGGCGGGAACGCAGGTTCCAGGCGTGGGAGTAGCCGCGGCCGTCGGTGAATTTCGGGAAATCGACGGCTACCAGGGCCAGGCGCGCCAGGTCGTCGCGCAGGGCGACCGGATCTTCGTCAGGCGCGATCCAGACGCCGATTTCGCCGGCGGCGGCGCGGGCGGACAATGCATCGCGCTGCGCCAGCCAGGTGGCCAGCGGTACGATCACGCGGCCGGCCGGCACATCCAGCACTTCCGCGGCAGTCGCGGCGTCGGCCGCGGCGGTGCCTTCAGCGGCTTGCGGCGCGCGCAGCAGGTTCCAGTCGTCGGCCACGATTTCGCGGCCCTTGATGATTTGCTTAGGCATATTCGTCTTCTCCTACCAGGCGGCCAGCGGTTTCAATCGGCGTGGCGTATACATATTCCTTGAACGGGGCGATGCCCAGGCGCTGCGCGGTGTCCACGAAGCGCTCATCCGGGGTGCGCTCGCGTACATAGACTTGCAGCAGCCGGTCGATCACTTCCGGCATCTGCTGCGCGGAGAACGACGGGCCGATGATCTTGCCGATGGCGGAGTTGTTGCCTTGGGCGCCGCCGATCGAGACCTGGTACCACTCGCTGCCATCCTTGTCCACGCCCAGCACGCCGATATTGCCGACGTGGTGGTGGCCGCAGGCATTGATGCAGCCCGAGATATTCAGTTCGAAGTCGCCGATATCGTGCAGGAAGTCGATGCGGTCGAACCGCTCGGCAATCGCCTGGGCGATCGGGATCGACTTGGCATTGGCCAGCGAGCAGAAATCGCCACCCGGGCAGCAGATGATGTCGGTCAGCAGGCCGATGTTCGGCGTTGCCAGGCCGTGCGCCTTGATCTCCTGCCACAGCGCGTACAACTGCGACTGTTCGACGTCGGCCAGCACGATGTTCTGCTCGTGCGTCACGCGCAGTTCGCCGAAGCTGTAGCGGTCGGCCAGGTCGGCCATGTAATCCATCTGCTCGGCGGTCGCGTCGCCCGGCGGCACGCCGGTCTTCTTCAGCGACAGCACCACGGCGGCGTAGCCCGGCACCTTGTGCGGCTTCACGTTGCGCTTCAGCCAGTTCTGGAACGGCTTTTCCGCGTGCGCGGCAGCGGCGTCGTAGGCCGGCAGGGCTTTATACTCGTGCGGCTGGAAGTAAGCGATGATGCGCTCCATTTCTTCCAGCGTCAGCGTCTGTTCGGTGCCTTTCAGGTCTTCCCATTCCACTTCCACCTGGCGGGTGAATTCTTCCACGCCCAGGGCTTTCAGCAGGATCTTGATGCGGGCCTTGTATTTGTTGTCGCGGCGGCCGTGCAGGTTATACACGCGCATGATCGCTTCGGTATACGTCAGAAGGTGCTCGCGCGGCAGGAATTCGCGGATCACGCTGCCCAGTATCGGGGTGCGGCCCATGCCGCCGCCAACCATGACCTTGAAGCCGATCTCGCCGGCTTCGTTGCGCACCACGGTCAGGCCGATATCGTGCACGGCGATGGCCGCGCGGTCTTCCAGCGCGCCATTGATCGCCACCTTGAACTTGCGGGGCAGGGCGATGAATTCAGGGTGGAAGGTCGACCATTGGCGCAGCACCTCGGCGTAAGGACGTGGGTCGATGATCTCGTCGGCGGCCACGCCGGCGAATTCGTCGGAGGTCACGTTGCGGATGCAGTTGCCCGAAGTCTGGATGGCGTGCATTTCCACCGACGCCAGGTCGGTCAGGATGTCCGGCGTCTCCTCCAGCTTGATCCAGTTGAACTGGATGTTCTGGCGGGTGGTGAAGTGGCCATAGCCGCGGTCATATTTGCGGGCGATGTGCGCGAACATGCGCATCTGTTTGGAGCTGAGCAGGCCGTAAGGGACGGCGATGCGCAGCATATATGCGTGGCGCTGCATGTACAGCCCATTCTGCAAGCGCAGCGGCAGGAATTCGGCTTCGGTCAACTCATCGTTCAGGCGGCGTTGCACCTGGTCGCGATATTGCTCGATGCGTTCGCGGATGATGAGATGGTCGTATTGATCGTATTGATACATAGCTTTCCCAGTAAGGCATGCCCAAAGTGGATTCAATGGTAATAAACTGGGGCCTTATTCCAAACGACTTAGTCTTTATTTGCTTATATGCTGATAAGGTATAAGCATCAGCGTAAAATACGCGCTGGGGAGTCCAACGAGAGCGAGAATGAACCTGCACCAACTGCGATTCGTACGGGAAGCCGTACGCCAGAACTACAACCTGACCGATGCCGCCAAGGCCCTGTTCACCTCCCAGCCCGGAGTGTCCAAGGCGATCATTGAGCTGGAAGAGGAGTTGGGTGTTGATATTTTCACAAGGCATGGCAAACGTATCCGCGGCCTGACCGAGCCCGGACGGCTGGTGTTGCAGTCGGTCGAATTGATCATGCAGGAGATCGACAGCCTGAAACGGATCGGCAAGGAATATGCGGCCCAGGACTCGGGCAGCTTCACCATCGCCACTACCCACACCCAGGCGCGCTATACGCTGCCCAAAGTGGTGCAAGCCTTCATGCAGAAATACCCCAAGGTGCGCTTGTCTTTATTGCAAGGCAACCCGAAGCAGATCGCCGAGATGGTGCAGCGCGACCAGGCCGACCTGGCCATCGCCACGGAATCGATCGCCGCCGTCGACGGCCTGGTGACCCTGCCGTGCTACCAGTGGGAGCACGTGGTGGTGGTGCCGCCCGAACATCCGCTGCTGAAGATCAAGTCGGTCACGCTGGAAGAAGTGGCCGAGCATCCCGTGATCACGTATGATGCCGCCTTCGCCGGCCGCTCGCGTATCGACCAGGCCTTCGACAAGCGGGGCCTGAAGCCTGACGTGCTGCTGGAAGCGATCGATGCGGACGTGATCAAGACCTATGTGGAGCTGGGCATGGGCATTGGCATCATCGCCGGCATGGCCTTCGATCCGGAACGCGACCGCAACCTGCGGGCCATCCCCGCCGGCCACCTGTTCGGCATGAACGTGTCGCGGGTGGCGGTCAAGCAGGGCGCTTACCTGCGCTCCTATATTTATACCTTCATCGAACTGCTGGCGCCGACCCTGAACCGCAAGCTGATCGAACAGGCGATGAAGGGCGAACATGAGAATTACGAATTGTGATTAACGAAGAAGAATTGTACGAAGTGCGTGAGCACGTTGAAGAACTGCTGGAGGGCCATGAGGTCCTGCAGCTGGAAAGCGCCGACCTGTCCACGCTGGACGTTGCGCCGGGCCAGTACACGGCCGTCTACGCGGAATTCCTGTGGGCCCAGGTGCCGCGTGAAAACCAGGACAAATTCCTGAAGCAGTTGCGCGAAAAGGTCGGCAAGGATGTGCTGTTGGTAATGCTGGGCGAAGACTACGTGGACGGCGAAAGCTTCCCGGTCGCGCGCACCGACGTTCACGGAAATACGTACGAATTCCAGAAGGATGACGACGGAAACCGTAAGGAAGTGATGAAAAACTACCCGTCGGACAGCTGGCTGCGCAAGCGTCTGGGCATTGCGGCGAGGGAAATACGTGTGTTGCGGTCGGAATATTACTGGGTTGTGACAGGACGCCTGAAGTAATTTTTCTTTTGTCACATTGTTGAAGTATTCGCAGGGCAATATAGCTGCGTTTGAAACAATTCCCTCAACTTCAACACTGTAGGACAACAAGTGAAAAAACTGACTCTGGCAGCACTGATCATCGGCGGTTTCGCAGCTCAAGCTCAAGCCCAATCCAATGTGACCATCTACGGTATCGCCGATGCAGGCATCGTCGGTGAGCGCGGCGGTTCCGCCGGCAGTGTCACCAAGGTGACCAGCGGCGTAGGTTCGGCTTCCCGCCTCGGCTTCCGTGGCACCGAAGACCTGGGCGGCGGCACCGCTGCCATCTTCCAGCTGGAAGCCGGCACCAAGATCGATACCGGCGAGTCCGACGCAGCCTTCTTCCAGCGCCAGGCGTTCGTTGGCCTGAAGAGCAAGGACCTGGGCACCGTGACCCTGGGCCGCCAGTACACCATGCTGTATAACGCACTGTCCAAGATCGCTGACCCGTTCGGCGCAGGCTTCGCAGGCAATGCCAAGAACCTGTTCCCAACCGGCGGCGCCGGCACCCGCGTCAGCAACTCCATCGTCTACAACTCGCCATCGATGAGCGGCTTCAGCGTCGACGCGCTGTACGGCATGGGCGAACAGGCAGGCGATTCGACCGCCGGCCGCCAGTTCGGCTTTGGCCTGAACTACGCGCAGGGCCCGCTGAACGCTGCCCTGGTATACAACAACAAGAACAACGACACCGCAGCCGTTGGCGCCACCCCTGCCGTGCGCAAGGACCGCGTGAAGAACACCCTGCTGGCCGCCAATTATGACTTCGGCGTTGCCAAGGCTTACTTTGGCTACGAAATCGACAAGGGCGCAGGCAGCTCCCCACTGCCAGTGGCCAACGCTTATGGCCTGAAGACCGCTCCTAAATCCTCCGCCGACAGCACCGCGCTGCTGCTGGGCGTGGGCGTGAAACTGGGCGGCGGCACCCTGCTGGCTTCCTACATCCGCAAGGACGACAAGCAGAACAACCAGGACGCCAACCAGTACGGCCTGGGCTACCTGTACGCGCTGTCGAAGCGTACCAGCGCCTACGCGATGGTCGCCAAGATGAACAACAAGAACGGTGCCGGCTACACCATCGGCAACAACACCGAAGCCGGTTCCGGCGACAAGGCCTACAACCTGGGCGTTCGCCACACCTTCTAAGCAGTTTTTGTAGTAAGCAGTACCACTCTCTCGAGGTGATTCATGATCTTTTGGCGGGTCTTCGGACCCGCCGTTTTTTTTCACGAGTCGGCCGGGAGTGGGATCCGGATCGCAACGCGCGTGCCGCCGCTGCCGTCGACGCTGATGCTGCCGCGCAGCGCCGCGACGCGTTCACGCATGCCGAGCAGCCCGAATGCATCCGCCTTGGCCATGTCGCCCGCGGCGATGCCCCTCCCATCGTCGGTAATGTCGATGCGCAGTTCCCCTTGGTCACGTTGCAAGCGCACCAAGGCTGCACTGGCGCCGGCATGGCGCGCAATATTGGTCAGCGATTCCTGCACCAGGCGGTAGATCGCTGTGCTGTAGTGTTCATCGAGCGCCAATGCCTCCGGGATGGCGTCGAGCTGGCAGCCGATGGCATGCCGTTTCTCGAATTCGCGCCGCAGTGATTCCAATGCAAAGTACAAGCCGCCTTCGTCCAGGGCGCGCGGCCGCAGGTTGCCTGCAATGCGGCGCAGGGATCCAATGGCCGTGAGCAGCAGGGCATCCATGCTGGCCAGCCGCGCTGCCGCATCGGCGGACCCGGGCGGCAACTGTTTTAACAACGTGAGTTCGACGCGCAAGGTGGCCAGCAGTTGGCCCAGGTCGTCGTGCAGTTCGCGCGAGATGTGGACGCGTTCATCCTCCCGGATTTCCGCCAGCGCGGAATCGGATGAGCGGCGTCCCTGGACGCGGGTACGGGGATGTTTCATGTCGGCCTCCTGGCGGCAGCAGCCACCAGGACACCGTAGACCATCAAGCCGCCAGGCGGCTTGATATGGATCACATCTGCTTGAACAGGTGCAGGAATGAGCGGCTTACTTCGAGCTTGTCGTTGCGGCCCTTGATCATGACCAGGTGGCGGCCGCGGATATCGCGCGTCACGCCTTCGATGGCATTGACGTTGACCAGCGTGGCGCGGTGGATTTGCCAGAACAGCGAAGGGTCGAGTTCTTCGGCCAGGTCGCGCACCGGCTTGCGGATCAGGGCCTCGAACTTGTCGGTCTGCACGCAAGTGTATTTTTCGTCCGAACGGAAGAACAGGATTTCTTCCACCGGGATCATGCGCAGGTCGGAGCCGATGCTGGCCTGGATCCACTGCAGGTACTTTGGCTTGGGCGCCGCGATTTTTTCGGCCAGCTGGTTCAGGATGGCGGCCATGTCCGCGCCTTGCGCGGCGCTGGCAGCCGGCGACGACAGGCGGCTCTTCAAGCGCTCGACCGTGATCTTCAAACGCTCCGGCTCAGGCGGTTTCAGAACGTAGTCGACGGCGCCGCGCTCGAAGGCTTCGACGGCGTAGGCATCGTAGGCGGTGACGAATACCACATTGCTCTTGTTGCCGATCTCCGCGGCCGCTTCCATGCCGGTCTTGCCCGGCATGCGGATATCGAGGAAAGTGAAATCCGGTTTCAGTTCGTCGACCAGTTCAATGGCTTCATCGCCATTCTTGGCTTCGCCGAGGATTTCCAGTTCCGGCCAGACTTGTTCCAGGCGCATGCGCAGCTGGTCACGCATCAGTCGCTCATCGTCGGCAATAATTGCTGTGGGCATGGTGCTCTACTTGATGAAATAAGAAGTATCAATTATTCAATGGATCGCTGCTAATGGCAATCGCTTATTCGGCGCGCGCCAACTGGTATGGCACCTCGATGATCGCAATCACGCCGCTCGGCTGGTTCGGCTCGATCTTCAGCGAAGCCTGGTCGCCGTGCAGCAGTTTGAGGCGTTCGCGGATATTCGTCAGGCCCAGGCCGGTACCGGTACTCGGTTTGGCGCCGAAGCCCAGGCCATTGTCGGTCACGGTCACCCGCAGCTTGTTGTGGGCCACCTCGGCACGCACTTTCAGGTAGCCGCCTTCCGGCTTGCCTTCCAGGCCGTGCTTGATGGCGTTCTCGACCATCGATTGCAGCATCATCGGCGGAAAGGCGGCCGAGCGCAGGCCATCGGTAATGTCGAAGTCGACGGTCAGGCGTTCTTCCATGCGCATCTTCAGCAGGGCCAGGTAGGCGACGACCATGTCCGCCTCGCTGCCCAGGCTGCTGGTCAGCTTGTTTTCGCGCATCTGCGGCAGGACGGCCCGCAAGTACTTGATCAGGCTGCGCTGCATGGCCGAGGCGCGCGGCGGGTCGGTTTCGATCAAGTGTTCCACCGAGGCCAGGGTATTGAACAGGAAGTGCGGCTCGACTTGCGCTTGCATCATCTGCATTTTCGCCTCGCTCAGCTGGCGCTGCATGGACTCGCGCTCAGCAGCGGCATTGGCGACCTGTGCCTCCGCTTCGGCCTTCTTCTTGCCCCCAACCAGCGCTTTCATCGCGAAAAGGGCCAGCAACAGCAAGGTGATGAAACTGGTGAACCAGGTCGAAGCTTGCTTGTGGTAGCGCGATACCTTTTCCTCGGCTGCACTATCGACTGCCTGTTCCAGTGCATTCGACAGTTCTTCGCCGATTTGCGGCGGCAGTTCGATGTGGACTTCCTCGCCCGGCATCGGGGCAACCGGTGCTGCCGGTGCGACAGGCGGCTTAGCCTTGTTGCGCTTGGCTGCGGGCGGCTCGGGCGGCGCCGGGATCATGGGCGAAACTGGATTTTCCGGCAGGGCGGGGGCTGCGGCCTCCGCAGCGGCTGCCGCGGCCGCCTCGGCAGCTTCGGCAGCCGCGTGCGCATTGGCCATGTCGTCGCCGTGCCCTTCCGCGCCGGCTTCGGACTCGCTGGACTGCTTCTTGATCTTGCCGGCGCGCGGATTGAAGTGGATACCGCTGTCGTCGATCGTGATGTTCGGGTCGGCAGTCTTGCTGCGCTTGTGCGAGCGCATCGCCATTTCTTCGTCGCGGGAAGGGGAGAATAGTTCGTCCTGCAAGATGGATGCCGCGATCATTGAGAGTGCGGCGAACAGGAAGAATTTCCACCAAGACAGTTGCGTCACCCAGCCGGTGATCGCATCAAAGCCACGGTGCAGCCAGGCCAGGATGGTTTTAGCGGTGTCTTGGGCTTTCGGTGTGGGAAACATTCGCGACTTTCTATTGAATATGGGGCAAGTGTAGATAACCTTGCGCAAAGCCGCCACAGGTGTGCGACAGAATGCAGAAATCCGGGAATAGAAGAAGGCCCTTGCGGACAGTCCGATCATTTGCTATAGTTCTGTCCCTCGCAACGACGCGCAAGCGACGAAGCGAAAAACAGAGGGGTTGACGACTAGCAGGATGTAACGCATAATCTCACTTCTCTGCACGACGAACACAACGCTTCGTCGGCGAAAATGCAGGATCTTTAACAATCAACAGTCGATAAGTGTGGGCGTTTGATGATGTGCCCGGAGCCGCAAGGCTT
>CAMLRG010000186.1 GCA_946482335.1 uncultured Duganella sp.
GGATGTGGTGATTTCCTCCGATTTCATCGTCGGCTTCCCCGGCGAGACGGACGAGGATTTCGAAGCAATGTATAAGCTGGTGCAGGACGTCGATTTCGACAACAGCTTCAGCTTCATCTTCAGCAAGCGCCCCGGCACGCCGGCGGCCAACCTGGCCGACGACACGCCGCCCGAAGTCAAGTCGGCACGCCTGCAGCGCCTGCAAGCCCTGTTCGACGAGAACACCAAACGCCACAGCGCGGCCATGGTCGGCATGACCATGCAGGTGCTGGTGGAAGGCCCCTCCAAGCGCGGCGGCAACGTATTGCAGGGCCGCGCCAGCAATACCCGCACCGTCCATTTCGACGGCGGCACCAATGCGCAGGCTCTGATCGGCCAGATGGTCGGCGTGCGCATCACCGAAAGCCTGGATTACTCCCTGCGCGGAGAAGCGATACTTTGAAAACAAAAACCCCGGTGCAGCCGCACTACTTCATTCCAGAACCACTGGACAACACGCGCCTGGCCCATTTGTGCGGGCCGCTCGACGAAAACCTGCGCCAGATTTCGGCGGCGCTGGACGTGACCATTTTCCGCCGCGGCGAGAAGTTCATCGTCAGCGGCACCAATGCCGAACGCGCCGTCGCCATGCTGGAGCGTTTCTACGAGGTGGCCGACAAGGTGGTGCCGGTGGAGGAAGTGCAGTTGGCCCTGGTCGAGCAGCGCGCCAGCGAAGCGCCGGACGATTTCGGTACGGAGGAGGAACCGCCCTTCCACGAGCCGGACATCACCAGCCCGGTGCTCAAGACGCGCCGCTCGGACCTGCGCGGCCGCACGCCGCACCAGATCCGCTACATGCGCAATATCCTCGACCACGACATCAGCTTCGGCATCGGCCCGGCCGGCACCGGCAAGACTTACCTGGCCGTCGCCTGCGCGGTCGATGCGCTGGAGCGCGACGCGGTCAAGCGCATCATCCTGACCCGTCCCGCCGTGGAAGCGGGCGAGCGGCTGGGCTTCCTGCCGGGCGACCTGGCGCAAAAGGTCGATCCATATTTGCGCCCGCTGTACGACGCCCTGTACGACCTGCTCGGTTTCGACCGCACGCAAAAGATGTTCGAGAAGCAGGTGATCGAAATCGCACCGCTGGCCTATATGCGCGGCCGCACGCTGAACCATGCCTTCGTGATCCTGGACGAAGCGCAGAACACCACGGTCGAACAGATGAAGATGTTCCTGACCCGTATCGGCTTCGGCAGCAAGGCGGTGGTGACCGGCGACGTGACCCAGATCGACTTGCAGAAGCACCAGAAGTCCGGCCTGGTCGATGCCATGCATGTGCTGCGCAATGTGCGCGGCATCGCCTTCAGCCAGTTCTCCAGCGCCGACGTGGTGCGCCATCCGCTGGTGGCGCGCATTGTCGACGCCTATGAAAAATCGCAGGAAGCCGCCGCCGAAGTGGCGCCCCTGCTGCAACCCGTTAAACCTGCCGCCGTCAAGGCCGTTCGCAATGTCCGAAAAAAATAAGCTGACCCTGTCCGTCCAGTATGCCGACCCGCGCCTGCAGGAAGAGATTACCCGCCCGATGCTACGCAAGTGGGTCAAGGCGGCGCTGTTCGCGCCGGCCGAACTGACCATCCGCTTCGTCGACGCGGCCGAAGGGCAGGAATTGAACCGCGCATACCGCGGCAAGGATTACGCCACCAATGTGCTGACCTTCGCCTACAACGAAGGCGAGGACATCGCCGAAGACGAGCCGACGCGCGCCGACATCATCCTGTGCACCGACGTGCTGCAGCGCGAAGCGGCCGAGCAGAAGAAGAGCGTGGAAGAGCACACCGCCCACCTGGTGGTGCACGGCGTGCTGCACGCCCAGGGCTACGATCACGAGGACGACGAGGAAGCAGCCGAAATGGAAGGCATCGAGACCGACATCGTGACAGGCCTCGGTTACGCCGATCCATACTAAAGTTCGCGCGCCAGCAGCGTGATGCCGAAGGCGCAAAACACCAGTGCGCTCGTGCGCGAGAGGGCCCGCGCGGCGCGCGGTTGGCAGAGCCAGTTACTGGCCCGCGACGCCAGCGCCGCATAGGCAGCATGGATCAGCAGCAGCACCACGCAGTAGGTGGAGATGGCCAAGGCCGGAGACAGCTGCGCTTGCACGCTGCCCAGCACCGACAGGAAGAACAGCAGCGATTTCGGATTGCTCGTCTGAAGCAGTGCGCCGTCCAGCAGGAGCTTGCGGTGGCCTTCGGCCAGGCGCGCCTGGCGCGACGCCGCGGCGGCGATGGCCCCTGGCGCCCGGCGCCAAGCTTTGGCGGCCAGGTAAAAGAGGTAAGCGGCGCCGCAAAATTTCAGCAGCAGGAACAGCTGGGGCGAAGAGCGGATCAGCAGTCCGATGCCGGCCGAGGATAATGCCGCCATCAGCGCTGCCCCGATCGCCAGGCCCAGCACCCCATGCATGGCGGCGCGCCAGCCCTTGGCGATCGCATTGTCCAAGGTCATCAGCACGCCGGGGCCGGGACTGGACACGGTGGCGACCGCCATTGCGAGAAAGATCCAGTAAGTAGGGTTCATGCCCGCAGTGTGCGCGATCGCGCAGCTGGCAAGCAAACGAGTTCTTGGTATGATGTGTTGAGTATTATTCAACACTACCAACGCCGAGTTATCGATGACCGTCCGCCCGCCGCTGCACGCGCTTCATGTCTTCTGCGCCGTCGTCCGCGAAGGCGGATTCCGCCAGGCGGCGCAAGCGCTGCACCTGACCCCAGGTGCCGTCAGCCGCCAGGTCCAGGCGCTGGAGGACCATCTCAAGCAAGTCTTGTTCGACAGGGCGGCCGGCAATGCGGCAGCCTTGACCGCCGCCGGCCGGCAATTGCACGAACAGGCCGCAGGCAAGCTGGCTGCCATCGTCGACCTGCTGGAGCCTGCCGGCGGTGCGGGTGGCCGATTGACGATCCTGGTCGATACCAGCGTGACGCTGGCCATGCATTGGCTGATCCCGCAATTGCCGGACTTCCGCCGGCGCTATCCGCAGCTCCACGTGGATGTGCGGACGGGCGATGGCGAGATCAATCCTTGCGCGCCGGTCGATGTCTTCCTGCGGCGCGACCCGGCGGAATTTCGCGGGCTCGCGTCGCAGCCATTCATGCCTGAGCGCTGCGTGCTGGTTGCAAGTCCCGCCGTCGCAGCCACATTGCCCGCGGCCCCCGCCGGCGGGCCCGGCCTGGCCGCCGCGCCACGCATCGGCATGCGCTCCAGGCCCGACCTGTGGCCAGGCTGGGGCCGGGCATTCGGCCTGCCCGCCAGGGCGCTGGCGCCAACCCTGGAGCTGGACAATACCGTCCTGGCGATCCAGGCGGCGCTTCAGGGCTTGGGCGTGCTGGTGGTGCCGCAGCCCTTTGTGGCGCCGATGATCGATAGCGGCGCACTGCGGCGCATCGTGCCGGCCAGTATCGAGACCGGATCGTATTCCTTTGCCGTGGGACGCCAGCGCGCCTCCGCACGCGCCGGCCTCTTCACGCAATGGCTCATTGAACGCGGCATGACCCGTCCGGACGGCTAGTCCCGCCGTTGGCGGAACAGCCAGGCGCCGGCGACGATCGTGAACAGCGCCACAATGCCGGCGATCACCCAGAATCCAGCCCGGTCGTCGGCCAGCGGGATGCCGCCCACATTCATGCCCAGCAAGCCGGCAATGATATTGATCGGCAGCGCCAGCACGGTCACGATGGTCAGCACATACAGGCTGCGGTTATTGGCTTCGTTGACCAGGGCCGCAATCTCTTCCTGCAGCAATTTGATGCGCTCCTGCAGCGCCGCCATATCGTTCAGCACGACGGCAAACTCCTCGGTCGACTCGCGCAACTCCTGGCGGTCGGCTTCGCTGGCCCAGGATGGCGGCCGCTGCAGCAGGCGGAACAGCGCTGCCGGCTCCGGCGCCAGCAGCCGTTGCAGGCGCACCAGCACCCGGCGCAGCGCGCCCAGGTCGGCGCGCTTGAATTTCAGCTTGCCCGACAGGAGGTTGTCCTCGATGCGGTCCACCTTGGCGGTGGCATCGCGCACGATACGGGTCAGCACGTCGGCCTGGTCGCGCAGCAGGTGCGTCAGCAGCACCACGCTGGACGCCAGGTTTTCGCCGCCGCGCACCGCCTGGCGCAGCCGCTCCACCGCCTGCAACGGCTTGCGGCGCGCACTGACCACCAGGCGCCGCTCGACGCTCAAACAAACGCTGGAAATATCCGAGGGTTCGAAGCTGAAGTCGCGCAGCACATCGTTGACCACTGCGACCAGGGTGTCGTCCGCCTGTTCGATGCGGGTCGAGCGCGCGCCTTCTTCATGCAGGCTGTCGTAATATTCATTGGCCAGCGTGGCATGTTCGCGCATCCATTTTTCGCTGGCGGTGTTGGCAAGGTTGAAATGCAGCCAGAGGAATTCGCCGGCAGGGCTATCGGATTCACGCAGCCATTGTTCGGCCTCGGAGGCTTCGATCGGTACCGGCTGCGGGCCGCGTCCAAACAAATAACCGCACACGAGGCCGCATTGGTCGGATCCATAGGTGACTGCACTGATCTGCATGAGGTTTCCAATTTGATAATTTCGGCCGGGACTGGGCGGTTTAGTGTATGCTATAGCACTTCGGAACAACGGCTTTAATGCCAATTATGCAAGAGCACTCTAGTAGCGTCAGGAATGACGCTAAACCACACCGGTCGCTGTTCGAGCGACTCACCGCCCTGATTTCCCCTGAGCCCGAGAGCCGCTCCGAGCTGCTTGAAGTCCTGCACGACGCCCATGAACGCAACCTGATCGACGCCGATGCGCTGTCGATGATCGAAGGCGTGTTCCAGGTGTCGGACCTGTCGGCGCGCGACATCATGGTGCCGCGCTCGCAGATGGATGTCATCGACATTACCAAACCGATCGAGGAATGGATCCCGCTGGTGCTGGAAACGGCCCACTCGCGTTTCCCGGCCATCGACGGTGAGCGCGATAAGGTGGTCGGCATCCTGCTGGCCAAGGACTTGCTGCGTTACTACGCGGAAGAATCGTTCGACGTGCGCGACATGCTGCGCCCGGCAATCTTCATCCCGGAATCGAAACGGCTGAACGTCCTGCTGCGCGACTTCCGCGCCAACCATAACCACATGGCGATCGTGGTCGACGAATACTCCGGCGTGGCCGGCCTGATCACCATCGAGGACGTGCTGGAACAGATCGTCGGCGACATCGAGGATGAATACGACTTCGACGAAGAAGAGGACAACATCCTGTCGATCAAGGAAGGCAAGTTGGGCCCGCGCTGGCGCATCAAGGCGCTGACCGAGCTCGAACAGTTCAACGAAGAGCTGGACGCCGATCTGGTCGACGAGGATGTCGACACCATCGGCGGCTTGGTGGCCAAGCATCTGGGCCGCATGCCGCATAAGGGCGACACCTTCGACATCGAAAACCTGCGCTTTGAAGTCCTGCGCGCCGATGCGCGCCAGGTCCATGTGCTGACGGTGGAAAAACTGCCGGCTTCCGTGGACGAGCAGGACTGATGCGCTGGCGCAAAGCCCAGCCAGGCGAGCCGGCGGCTGCGCCGCGTTCCACCCGTAACCGCATGCTGATTGCGGCCGTCGCCGGCGCGGCAGGCGTGTTCGCTTTCGCCCCGTTCGGCTGGTGGCCCTTGCAGATCCTGGCGCTGGCCCTGCTGGCCTACCAGGCCTTGCGCGCCGATGGCGTGCGCGCCGCGGCGCTGGTGGGGTGGGCCTTCGGCTTCGGCTGGTGCCTGGCCGGCTTCCACTGGCTGTACATTGCGATCCACCGCTTCGGCGGCATGCCCGCGCCTCTTGCCGCCATCTCGATCGCCCTGCTGGCGGCGGCCATGGCCTTGTACGCGGCCGGCGCCACCGCCGCCACGGCCTGGCTGCGCAAGCGCTGGCCGCTACCGCTGCCGGCCGCCACCTTGCTGGTCTTGCCGGCTTGCTGGGCGTTGTTCGAATTGCTGCGCGGCTGGCTGTTCACCGGTTTCCCCTGGGTCACGGCGGGCTATGCGCACAATACTTCGCCGCTGGCAGGCTATGCGCCGCTGCTGGGCGTGTACGGCATCAGCTGGCTGGCGGCGGTCACGGCAGGCGCGCTGCCGCTGCTGATGCACCCCTTCCGCTACAAGGCGATCGCCATCGTCGCCGCCATCTGGGCCGGCGGCTTTGCGCTGGGCCGCGTCGAGTGGACCGCGCCGGCTGGCCAACCATTGTCGGTGCGCCTGGTGCAGGGCAATGTCGCGTTGGAGAACAAGTTCGATATCCAGCATATCGGCGATACCCTGCGCATGTACCAGCAAGTGGTGACAGCCGCCCCGGCCGACCTGATCGCCATTCCCGAAACGGGCGTGCCGCTGTTCCCGTCGCAGCTGCCGACCGGCTACCTGGATGCCTACGGCCAGTTCGCACGGCGCAGCGGCAGCCATGTGGTGCTGGGCATCCCGCTGACCAACGGCACGGAATATTCGAACAGCGTGATGGGCTTGCCGCCCTCGCGGGCGGCCAGCACTTACCGCTACGACAAGCACCATCTGGTGCCGTTCGGCGAATTCATCCCGACCGGCTTCCGCTGGTTCACCAACCTGATGCAAATCCCCCTGGGCGACCAGACCCGCGGCGCCGCCGTCCAGGCACCGTTCCCGGTGAAGGACCAGAAGGTGCTGCCGAACATCTGCTATGAGAATGTGTTCGGCGAAGAGATTGCCGAACAGATTGCGCTGACCGGCGCCACGATGATGCTGAACGTGTCCGAACTGGCGTGGTATGGGGAATCGATCGCCATCCCGCAGCATTTGCAGATGTCGCAGATGCGCGCGCTGGAAACGGGCCGCCCGATGCTGAGCGCCACCAATACCGGGGCCACCGTCGTGATCTCGCCGCGCGGCGAAGTGGTGCATGCCCTGCCCTACCGCCAAGCCGGCGTGCTGAGCGCGACGGTGCAAGGCATGTCGGGTGACACGCCCTACATCAAGCTGCAGAACAAGCTGTTCCTGGCCCTTGCTGCGCTGTCAATCGCCGCCGCCTGGCTGTGGTCGCGTACGCGCCGCAACTAAGAATACGTCTCCAATGGTGGTGGCGGTGGCAGCTAGCAGAATCCAGTGATCCAACTGCTTGAGTGTTGCCATCTCGATCTTTTCCTTGATCTTTTCCTTGATCCTTTCATCGGGCGCTTCAAAGCGTGCAGCAAGGATGCACTCCAGTGCCGAACGTTTGCCAATGAAGAGCCCCTCGAGCCGCCCGATTTCGCTCCCAAGCTTGAGCCATACTTTTCGGCCCTCATCGGGTCCCGGTTGCATACCGGGTACCAGGCCAATACTTTCCGCCAGTTCGCCCACTCTGCCCTTAGTGAACTCCGTATCGTTTGTCATTTGGTACTCCCGAATATTTCGTTGACTTTCTTCGCCCTCAGCACGGCCAGCGCCCATTGCTCCAGGTCGTCTGGCGTTCCTTTGGCAATCCGCTGCTTGATGCTCTCATCCAGATCGCCAAATCGCATCGTCATTTGTGATGTAAGCATTTGCCGCAGGGCTTCCAGGCGCCCCTCTAGACGTCCTTCCAGACGTCCTTCTTGACGTCCTTCTTGACGTCCTTCTTGACACCCCTTTTGCCAACCTTTTTGCAGGCCTTCTTGCAATCCTTCTTGCAATCCTTCTTGCAATCCTTCTCGCAGCCCTTCTTGCAATCCCTCTTGCAATCCTTTTTGGAGCCCCGCCTCATGCCCTCTCGCGAGTCCGCGTTTTTCCGCGCGTTGTTCAATTAACATTACCCAAGCCATGGAACACCTCCCTGCCAAAAGTGCTTGTTGTTCATCCAGTGCAAGCTGTAACGGCTCTGGCAAGCTCATCATCCGATCGATCAAGTCGTACATATCGAGAAACTTCTGTTTATCCCATCCACAGGAATAGAGCCCCCTGAGCAAACTGTCTTTGACAATCATTCTGTTCACAAGTTCCCGGCGAGTGCACAAGGTGAGCAAGTGCGCCGCCACCAGCCAAGCGAACACGTTGTCGCTGAGCAGTAGTTCGGCGAGACGGTCGTCGAAATCGCGCAGCTTGATGGTTTCGAATTCGAAACAGACACGCGTGCCGCCTGCGGCTAGGCCATATCGACGGGGACGCCAGGTTGGGCCGGGATCGCCAAGGATGGCGATGCTGCGGATCGGTAACCGGGCATGGTCGAACAAACGGCTCTGACAAATGTACATGCGCTCGGCAAAGCTGGCTTGGCGGGCGACCTGGACTTCGATATGCCAAAGACATGGCCGGCCGTCCGCATCGGGTGCGCGCAGCAACTTGTCGAGCCGCACTGAGCCATGGCGCCCGTCGCGTGTGCACTTGGCGAGCTCCTGGTCGAGGTTTTCGGGCGCCGGCCGGTTTTCCCAGGCTTCATTCAGGAAAAAGCCAGTGAAATCAGACCAATAGCGCTCGATCGCCTGCTTCCAGACGGAATCGTAGTCAGCGTTTGGGGAGTTCATGCGGCTTTGACGCGCTGCCGGGTTGGCAGTTCGGCCAGGGCACAAGGGCTTTGATCTGGATCAAACCGCCGGCGGGGCGGGCAAAACTCTACAGGTTCGCGGCAAAACCCGCTAAAATGAGCCGTTTTAGCGAACCGATAACGCTCGCGCCCAGGGCGCCACCAAACGACCACGATGCTGACATTTCAACAAATTATCCTGACCCTGCAATCCTACTGGGACAAGCAGGGCTGCGCATTGCTCCAGCCGTACGACATGGAAGTCGGCGCGGGCACCTTCCATACCGGCACCTTCCTGCGCGCCATCGGGCCCGAGCCATGGCGTGCCGCTTACGTCCAGCCCTCGCGTCGCCCGAAAGATGGCCGCTATGGCGAAAACCCGAACCGCCTCCAGCATTACTACCAGTACCAGGTGGTCCTGAAGCCGGCGCCGGAAAACATCCTGGACCTGTACCTCGGCTCCCTGGCAGCGCTGGGCCTGGACTTGAAGCAGAACGACGTGCGTTTTGTGGAAGACGACTGGGAAAGCCCGACCCTGGGCGCCTGGGGCCTGGGCTGGGAAGTCTGGCTGAACGGCATGGAAGTGACCCAGTTCACCTACTTCCAGCAAGTGGGCGGCCTCGATTGCAAACCGGTGCTGGGCGAGATCACCTACGGCGTCGAGCGCCTGGCCATGTACCTGCAGGGCGTGGAAAACGTCTACGACCTGGTGTGGACCGAATGGGAAGAAGGTGGCGTCAAGAAGCAGCTGAAGTACGGCGACGTGTTCCACCAGAACGAAGTGGAACAGTCGACCTACAACTTCGAGCACGCCAACACCGAACTGCTGTTCGCGCAATTCGCCAACCACGAGTCGGAAGCCAAGCGCCTGATCGAACTGCAACTGACCCTGCCGGCCTACGAGCAGATCATGAAAGCTTCGCACAGCTTCAATATGCTGGACGCCCGCGGCGCCATTTCCGTGACCGAGCGCGCCGCCTATATCGGCCGCGTGCGCAACCTGTCGCGCATGGTCGCCCAGGCCTATTACGAGTCCCGCGAACGCCTCGGCTTCCCGATGGTCGCCAAATAAAAGAATACCGAACATGAATCAGACCCTGCTCATCGAACTGCTGACCGAAGAACTGCCGCCGAAAGCCCTGTCCAAGCTGGGCGCCGCTTTCGCCGCCGGCATCGTCAATGGCCTGAAATCGCGCGACTTCCTGGAAGAGGACAGCGTCGCCACCACCTACGCCACCCCGCGCCGCCTGGCCGTGTCGATCACCAAGGTGCGCGCCACCTCGCCCGACAAGCAAGTGCGCGAAAAGATCCTGCCGGTCGCCATCGCGCTGGACGCCGACGGCAACCCGACCGCACCGCTGACCAAGAAGCTGGCCGCCATGGGCCTGGCCCACATCGCTGCGGCAGACATGGAACGCGCCCAGGACGGCAAGGCTGAAAGCTTCTTCTACACCAAGCTGGCCGCCGGCTGCGCCCTGCAAGCGGGCGCCCAGTCAGCGCTGGAGGAAACCATCGCCAAGCTGCCGATCCCCAAGGTCATGAGCTACCAGCGCCCGGACGGCGAGACCGTACAGTTCGTGCGCCCGGCCCACGCCCTGATCGCGCTGCACGGCGCCACCGTGCTGCCTCTGACCCTGCTGGGCCTGACCGCCGCCAACAAGACCGAAGGCCACCGCTTCCTGACGGCACCGGGCAAGCGCGCAGTGACCATCGCCGACGCCGAGTCCTACGCCGCCACCCTGGCTGAAGCCGGCAAGGTGGTCGCGGGATTCGACGCGCGCAAGGACGCGATCCGCGCCGCGCTGCTGCAAAAGGCCGGCGCCGACCAGGTGCTGATGCCCGAAGCGCTGCTGGAAGAAGTCGCCTCGCTGGTCGAATGGCCGGTGGTGTACGAGTGCCATTTCGAGGAGGAATTCCTGGCCGTGCCGCAGGAATGCCTGATCCTCACCATGCAGACCAACCAGAAATATTTCGCCCTGACCGACGCCAACGGCAAGCTGCGTTCGCGCTTCCTGATCGTGTCGAACATCGCGACCGACACCCCGGCCGCCATCATCGGCGGCAATGAGCGCGTGGTGCGTCCGCGCCTGTCCGACGCCAAGTTCTTCTTCGAGCAGGACAAGAA
>CAMLRG010000187.1 GCA_946482335.1 uncultured Duganella sp.
GGCCTTCGCAGCCGAACGCCAGGAAGCGCGCCTTCACGATTTCTTCCGCAGCGGCACGGGCCGGCTTCAGGTAATCGCGCGGGTCGAACTTCGACGGGTTCTCGAACATGAACTTGCGGATCGCAGCAGTCATGGCCAGGCGGATATCGGTATCGATATTCACCTTGCGCACGCCGTGGCGGATGCCTTCCTGGATTTCTTCCACAGGCACGCCATAGGTTTCCTTCATATCGCCGCCGAATTCGCGGATGATCGCCAGCAGCTCCTGCGGCACGGAAGAAGAACCGTGCATCACCAGGTGGGTGTTGGGGATGCGCGCGTGGATTTCCTTGATGCGGTCGATCGCCAGGATATCGCCGGTCGGCTTGCGGGTGAACTTGTAAGCGCCGTGCGAGGTGCCGATCGCGATGGCCAGCGCATCGCACTGGGTCTTCTCGACGAAGTCCGCAGCCTGTGCCACGTCGGTCAGCAGCTGTTCGCGGGTCATGGTGCCTTCCGCGCCGTGGCCGTCTTCCTTGTCGCCCTTCATGGTTTCCAGGGAACCGAGCACGCCCAGTTCCGCTTCCACGGTCACGCCGATGGAGTGGGCGAACTTCACCACTTCCTTCGACACGTCCACGTTGTACTCGTAGGAAGCCACGGACTTGCCGTCGGCCTGCAGCGAGCCGTCCATCATCACCGACGAGAAGCCGGAACGGATCGCAGCCATGCAGACCGCCGGCGACTGCCCGTGGTCCTGGTGCATGACGACCGGGATGTGCGGGTAGGCTTCGATGGCGGCGTCGATCAGGTGGCGCAGGAACGCTTCGCCAGCATACTTGCGGGCACCGGCGGAAGCTTGCATGATCACCGGCGCGTTGATGGCGTCGGCAGCAGCCATGATGGCCTGCACTTGTTCCAGGTTGTTGACGTTGAATGCCGGGATGCCGTAGCCGTTTTCAGCGGCGTGGTCCAGCAGTTGACGCATGGATACGAGGGACATGGTAGTACTCCAAACAATAAAGAAAGCTGTTCGCGTTATCGTGCGGCTTCGGCGCGGTGGGTGAATTCACCCACTTTCACGATACGCAGTGCGTTCGTGCCGCCCACCTTGCCCATCGGCGCACCCCAGGTAACCACAATCATATCGCCCTTCTGGGCAATACCCTGTTTTACCAGGAGGTCTTCAGCGGCGCGCAACACGACGTCGGTCGGCGCGTCCTGCATCAGCTGATGGGTGCATACGTTACGGTACAGGGCCAGCTTGCGCTGGGTGGTGGTGCTCGGCGTGAGCGCAATGATCGGGGTGTCGATATTGTGGCGGCTCATCCACAGTGCGGTAGAGCCGGATTCGGTCAGGGCCACAATCGCCTTCACGCGCAGGTGGTGCGCGGTGAACAGGGCGCCATAGGCGATCGACTGGTCGATACGGGTGAAACGGGCATTCAGGAAATCGGCTTCCTGCTTGTTGTATTCGGAACCTTCGGCTTCGGTACAGATGGCCGCCATCATTTCCACGGTTTCCACCGGGTATTTGCCGGAGGCGGTCTCAGCCGAGGCCATCACCGCATCGGTACCGTCCAGCACGGCGTTCGCCACGTCGGACACTTCGGCGCGGGTCGGCACGGCGTTGAAGATCATCGATTCCATCATCTGGGTGGCGGTGATGGCAATCTTGTTCGATTCGCGCGCCATGCGGATCATGCGCTTTTGCAGCGCCGGCACGGCGGCATTGCCCACTTCCACGGCCAGGTCGCCGCGCGCCACCATGATGCCGTCGGAAGCGTTGAGGATTTCCTGCAGGGCAGGAATCGCTTCGGCGCGCTCGATCTTGGCGATCATCATCGGCTTGAAGCCGAACGGCTCGCCGGCGATATTGGCCAGCTGGCGCGCCATTTCCATATCGGTGGCGTTTTTCGGGAAGGAAATCGCCAGGTAGTCGGCCTGGAACGACATCGCCGTCTTGATGTCTTCCATGTCCTTGGCGGTCAAGGCCGGGGCAGTCAGGCCGCCGCCCTGGCGGTTGATGCCTTTGTTGTTGGACAGCTCGCCACCGATCTTGACGGTGGTGAAGATCTCGCTGCCAACGATCTTGTCCACGGTCAGCACGATCAGGCCATCGTTCAGCAGCAGCACGTCGGCAGGCTTCACGTCGCTCGGCAGGCTCTTGTAATCCAGGCCCACGCGCTCCTGGTTGCCCAGCTCGCCGTTCTCGCCCCACTTGGCATCGAGGATGAACTTGTCGCCCTTGGCCAGCTCGATCTTGTTGTTCTCGAACTTGCCGATGCGAATCTTCGGACCCTGCATGTCGGCCATGATCGCCACTTCCTTGCCGCATTCCGCAGCCGCCTGGCGTACCAGCTTGGCGCGGTCGATATGGTCTTGCGCCTTGCCATGCGAGAAGTTCAGACGGACCACGTCCACGCCTGCCTTGATCATCTGGATCAGGATGCTCAGGTCGGTCGATGCTGGGCCGATAGTTGCGACGATCTTGGTACCACGTGCCATGAAGATTCCTTCGTGTGAGCTTGATAAAGTTCAAAAGGCGCCTTGCGGGCGCCTTTTACCGTGTTACTGGGCGCGTTGCGCCAGGATCTCCACTGCCGGCAGGGTCTTACCTTCCAGGAATTCCAGGAAGGCGCCGCCACCGGTGGAGATGTACCCGATTTTGTCGGTGATCTGGTATTTCGCGATGGCGGCCAGGGTGTCGCCACCGCCCGCAATCGAGAAACCCTTGGAGTTGGCGATAGCCATGGCCAGGGTCTTGGTGCCCTCGCCGAATTGGTCGAATTCAAAGACGCCGACCGGGCCGTTCCAGACGATGGTGCCGGCTTCGGCGATCTGGGCGGCCAGCTTGGCGGCGGTCTTGGGGCCGATGTCCAGGATCATGTCGTCGTCGGCCACGTCAGCCACGGCTTTGACGGTGGCAGCAGCGGTTGGGGCGAACTCCTTCGCGCACACCACGTCTTCCGGGATCGGCACTTGTGCGCCGCGCGCAGCCATCAGGTCGATGATGGCCTTGGCTTCGGCAACCAGGTCGGCCTCGGCCAGCGACTTGCCGATCTTCAGGCCGGCAGCCAGCATGAAGGTGTTGGCGATGCCGCCGCCGACGATCAGGTTGTCCACCTTGTCGGCCAGCGATTTCAGGATCGACAGCTTGGTCGACACTTTGGAGCCGGCCACGATGGCCAGCAGCGGACGGGCCGGAGCGCCCAGTGCCTTGCCCAGCGCATCCAGCTCGGCGGCCAGCAGCGGGCCAGCGCAAGCGATCGGCGCGAATTTGGCGATGCCGTGGGTGGTGGCTTCGGCGCGGTGCGCGGTGCCGAAGGCATCGTTCACGTAGACGTCGCACAGCTTGGCCATTTTTTCGGCCAGCTCATCGGAATTCTTCTTTTCGCCCTTGTTGACGCGGCAGTTTTCCAGCAGGACGACCTGGCCTTGCGCCACGTCGACGCCATTGACCCAGTCCTGCTTCAGTTCGACCGGCTGGCCCAGCAGTTCGGACATGCGCTTGGCGATCGGGGCCAGGCTGTCGTCCGGCTTGAATTCCCCTTCGGTCGGACGGCCCAGGTGGGAAGTCACCATGACCTTGGCACCGGCGCCCAGGGCTGCCTTAATCGCTGGAATCGAAGCGCGGATGCGCGTATCTTCGGTGATATTGCCCGCATCATCCTGCGGCACGTTCAGATCTGCACGGATAAAGACGCGCTTGCCTTGCAGCGCATTGTGCGCCACCAGGTCTTCCAGACGGTTAAATTTCAGCATGGTTACTCAAGGGTCACTGTTGGAAAGAGCGCTATTTTACCTTAAGCCAGGGGGGCTTAGCCGCTTGTTAATCTGCGTCCAAGCCGATATTTAGTTGCTAACACGAAAACATTGATCGTGCGCAATTACAGCTTATGCTTCTGAGGACTACAATAGCTTCCATGAACAAGCCGCTCGAAAAAATTGCTGCCGAGGTTCTCCGGCTCCCCCCCGAAGACCGTGAAGCACTTTTGGAAATGCTCATAGCGAGTCTCCCCCCCGAGCCGGGCTACGATGAAGCTTGGAGCGAAGAGCTCGACCGTCGGCTCGCGGCGATTGAGGACGGCACCGCAGAATTAGTCCCCGGCGAAGTGGTTTTTGCGCGTCTCAAGTCGAACTTGAAGTGAATTACGTCTTCGTTGCGGCGGCAGAAGATGATCTGCGCAACGCGCACCAATACTACGCGACTCCAGATTCCGCACCTACCCGCTCCGAAATTTTCCATTCCAAGTGATCTACCAAGTGCGGACCGATCACGTTCGTGTCATCGCACTCGCCCATACAAGCAAACGCCCTGGATTCTGGCGAAAGCGCGGTTAGTGATAGGCCGCATACAGCCCGCCGACAACAATCCAACCCCTGCGTTGCAGCCGGACCGCTTCGTAAGCTTCACCGCCCGCCCGAACGACGGTCCGGGCATGGAATGTTAGCCAAGCAGCAATCGCAGCGCGGTGAAGCATGCCATGCCGAACACGATCGTCTCCAGCATGCTGCGGCGGGCGAGGTAATAGGCGATGGCGGCGGCGCCGGCGATCAGTTTGTAGTTGTGCAGGCTGAACTGGACCGCGCCTTGCGGGTCGAGCAGCAGGTCGGGGCCGATGATCGCGGCCAGTGCGCAGGATGGCGCATAGCGCAGCATTTCCTGCACGCGGGTGGGAATGGAGACGTGTTCGCCGATCACCCAGAACGAGGAGCGCGTGATGGCCGTAGCGCAGGCCAATGCGAAGATGGTCAGCCAGACTTCAAGATCAGACATTGGCGGCCTTCCGTCGTTCGAGTTGTTCTTCCACCGCCATCGCAGTCACCATGCCGACAATCACGGCAGCCAGCAGGCCGAGCTTGTAGGGCAAGCCGTGCGCCAGCACCGCGGTAGCGGCAGCAACCAGCGCGCCGATCAGCGCGGGCCGCGTGGCAACCATCGGCACCGTGATGCATACAATCGCCAGCGTGCCTGCAAAGCCCAGGCCCCATTCGGCCGGTACCGCACTGCCGAGGAAAATACCGGCGATGGAGCCCACTTGCCAGGCCACCCAGTTCGGGTACAACAGGCCGCGCAGGTAGGACACCTTGCCCACTTCCGGTTTCTCGCTGGGGAAGCGCTGCAGGAACATGGCGGTGGTCATGTCGCCGGCGCCGAAGCCAAGCAGGAAACGGCGCAACACCGGCAGCTTGGCAAAGTGCGGCGCCAGCAAGGCGGCAAAAATGACGAAACGCAGGTTGACCACGACCGCGGTCAGGAAGATCACCCAGACTGGCGCGGCGGCCGCAATCAGGGGCAGAGAAGCGAGCTGGGCGGAGCCGGCAAACACCACCAGGGTCATGCCCAGCGCCTGCATCACGGTCAGGCCGGATTTGACCATGGCCACGCCCACCACCAGGCCCCAGGCGCCGATGCCGAACAGGGTTGGCGTACCGTCTTTCAGGCCGGCGCGCCAGGAAGGTTCGTGATGGGCTGCAACGTCGGGCTCGCTATCGGGATAACTCATGTGGTGTAGTTGCCACACATCGACAACTTCTCTGGCGGCCATGACATTCGTAAGCCGCCATTCTACCGGCGAATTCTTATCATTGCGCGAATGGATTAAAATCGTGCTTTTTGATCTCGCGGAGTGTTATAAAATGAGCAACGCCACCCAGCCAGTCGAACTCGATGGTAAAGACCTGCCGGCCTACTGCCCGAATCCGGCCATGCCGCTGTGGTCTTCCCATCCGCGCGTGTTCCTGGACTTTAAGCATGGCGAAGCGAAATGCCCGTACTGCGGCACCCAGTACCGCCTGAAGCCAGGCACCGAAGTCGGCCACCATTAATCACACCCGGAGCCCGGATGGCAG
This sequence comes from uncultured Duganella sp., assembly GCA_946482335.1. The sequence goes on from CAMLRG010000187.1 coordinate 5,836, forward strand.
CGCGTAAACACCAGAATGGCAGTGCGGCAGAAGTCGAAGCGGCCTTTTACGATGCCTTGAACCGGGCCGACCTGGAAGCCCTGATGGCGCTGTGGGCGGACGATGAAGAGATCGTCTGCGTCCACCCCGGCGGCCCGCGCCTGATCGGCCACCGTGCCATCCGCGATTCCTGGAGTGCACTTTTGGAACACGGCGGGTTGCAAATCCGCCCTTCCCAGCTGCATGAGACACACAACCTGATGAGTTCGGTGCATACTGTAATCGAAGGCGTGACCGCGTCGAGCGGCGAACCGGCGCACCTGATTGCGACCAATGTGTACGTTAAGACACCGAAGGGTTGGCGCATTGTGTTGCATCATGTATCCGTAGCGCCGGGACCCGTTCCCGTCGATCCGCGCGCTCAAATTCTGCACTAAGAAAAAGGGGGATCGCGCCCGCTGGGACGATCCCAGCCGCGCCATGAACTACATTGCCCCATTCTGGCTGCCGAGCGGCCATTTGCAGACCATCTACCCGGCTACCTGCATAGCCAAGCCCGACGTCCGCTACCGCCGCGAGCGCTGGCATACCGCGGATGCCGATTTCATCGATGTCGATTTTGTCGATGGCCAGCCGGGCAAGCCATTCGTCGTGCTGTTCCACGGCCTGGAAGGGTCGTCCGACAGCCATTATTCGCGTGCCCTGATGGCGGAAATCACGCGCCGGGGCTGGTCCGGCGCGGTGCCCCATTTCCGCGGCTGCTCGGGCGAGCCGAACCTGGCGCCGCGTTTTTACCATTCCGGCGATTCGGGTGAACTGGACTGGATCATCCGCCGCCTGCATCCGCATGCGACCGGCAAGTTTTACGCTTGCGGCGTTTCGCTGGGCGGCAACGTGCTGTTGCGCTGGCTGGGCGAGTCGCAGCACCAGGCGGAATTCGTCGACGCCGCCTGTTCGGTCTCCGCGCCGCTCGACCTGGCGCAAGGCGGCACGGCCCTGTCGCGCGGCCTGAGCCGCCTGTACACGCGCATGTTCCTGCAGACACTGAAACCGAAATGCGTGGCCAAGCTGCAGCAATTCCCCGGCCTGTTCGACCTCGATGCCTTGATGGCGGCGCAGGATCTGCACGCCTTCGACAATGTGGTCACTGCACCGCTGCATGGTTACCGCGATGCCGACGATTACTGGGACCGCGCCAGCGCCAAGCATGTGCTGACCGATATCACGGTGCCCACGCTGGTGCTGAATGCGCAGAACGACCCGTTCATGCCGGGCGAGTACCTGCCGCGCAAGGCATCGCGCCAGGTGCTGCTGGATTATCCGGAAGAAGGCGGCCACGTGGGCTTTGCCACCGGCCGCATGCCGGGCCGCCTGGACTGGCTGCCGCTGCGCATGCTGAACTTCCTGACCACCGCCGAGGCCACCCAGGCATGCGAGGCTTGAGCGATGGATGAAATCGTCAAGCAAGCCATGGCCAAATGGCCCAACGTGCCGCATTGCTACGGCTGGCTGGCGCTCGACGCGCGCGGCAACTGGCGCATGCGCGACGAGCGCGCGCAGCATTTCAATGAAGCGGGCGACAAGCTGACCAACCCTGCCCTGGTGGGCTTCATCACGCGCAACTACCAGAGCGATGAGCGGGGCTGCTGGTATTTCCAGAACGGCCCGCAGCGCGTCTACCTGAACCTCGAGACCACACCTTTCATCGCCCGCACCGATCCCACGCATGGCTTCGTGCTGCACACCGGCGCACCGCTGGGCGAGATCGATGCGGCCTGGCTCACGGAAGCCGGCGAGCTGCTGTTGCGCAGCGGCGACGTGCTGGCCCAACTCGACGACCGCGATTTCGCGCAAGTGCTGCCGCAGTTGGAATTGAATGGACGCCCCGTCGGCGACAATGCCCTGCTGGCGTGGCTGGACGCGGCGGCCGGCGATCCGGCCGGCCTGTCGCCGCTGACCCTGCGTCTCGGCGGGCGCGCCGTACCGCTGGCGGCCATGGCGCGCGACAGCGTGCCGACCGCCTTCCATTTCGAGCGGTTACCGCAACCTTGACCTTAGGTCAGCGCCGGGGCATGATGTTGGGATAAAAACAACCCCCGGAGAACCCCTGATGAAACGTGCAGCAAAATGGCTGGGCGGTATTGCGCTCGGCCTGCTCGTGCTGGTGCTGGCCCTGGCCGCCCACACCTGGTATTTCAAACCGATCAAACTGGATTGGTTCTACGCCCGCGTGTTCGCGGCCTTTGCGGTGGACAGCCCTGAGATGCTGTCGAATATGCGCATCCTGCCGGGCTGGCTGGATTTCTACAGCAAGAAGCTGGACGATGCCTCCCCCGCCCACACGGCCAAGCAAGTCGCGCAGCTCAAACAGGACCTGGCCGACCTGGAAAGCTACAGCACCGAGGGCCTGGATGCCGAGGGCAAGCTGTCCTATGAATCGCTGCGTTTCTTCCTGAAGAACCAGGCCGACGGGGAACCATTCGTGCACCACGGCTTCCCGGTCAACCAGATGATGGGCGTGCAAAGCATGCTGCCCCAGTTCATGACCGATGTGCACCAGGTCACCAGCAAGGGCGAGGCGGAAGCCTATATCGCGCGCCTTAACCTGTTCCCGGTGAAGTTCGGCCAGGTGGTGGAATCGATCCGCCTCAGCGAGAGCAAGGGCATCGTGCCGCCGAAATTCACGGTCGACAAAGTGCTCAAGGAAATGAAGGCAGTGGTCGCCACACCGGTCAAGGAGCACGTGCTGTACACGAATATGCGCGACAAGCTGGCCAAGGTCAAAGACTTGTCCGATGCCGACCGTTCCGCCTTGCTGGCGCAGACGGAAAAGGCCGTGCAGGGCGCGGTCTATCCGGCGTATGGCGAGCTGATCGACGCCTTCACCGCGCTGCAACCGAAAGCCACCGCCAACAATGGCGCGTGGAGCCTGCCGAACGGCGAGGCTTATTACGCCTGGGCCGTGCGCTCCCACACCACGTCGAACATGACCCCGCAGCAGGTGCACGACCTGGGCCTGGCGGAAGTCGAACGCGTCGGCGCGGAAATGGATGCCATCCTCCAAGGCGAAGGCTTGAGCGATGGCTCGATCGGCAAACGCGTGCAGCAATTGGCGTCACGCCCCGAGCAGCAATACCCGAACACGGACGAAGGCAAGAAGGCCATGCTGGCGCAGTACCAGGCCATCCTGGACGAGATCAACAAGGGCCTGGATCCGGTCTTCGACATCCGCCCCAAGCTGGGCGTGGAAGTGCAGCCGGTGCCGGCGGCATCGCAGGCTACCGCGCCGGGCGCCTACTATATGATGGGCTCCTTTGACGGCAGCCGTCCGGGCGTGTTCTACGCGAATATGCGCGCGCCGGGCGAAACGCCGAAGTTCGCCATGCGCACGCTGGCTTACCACGAAGGTATCCCAGGCCACCATTTCCAGATCGCGATCCAGCAGGAGATGCAGGGGGTGCCGTTCTTCCGCAAGATCATCCCGTTCACCGCCTATCACGAAGGCTGGGCGCTGTATGCGGAACGGCTGGCGGCCGAACAGGGCTTCCAGAAAACGCCGTTGGATAACCTGGGCCGCCTGCGCGACGAAATGATGCGCGCGACCCGCCTGGTGGTCGATACCGGCATCCACTACAAGCGCTGGACGCGCGAGCAGGCCATCGATTACATGATGAACACCACCGGCATGAGCGAAGGTGACGTGACGGCGGAGATCGAGCGTTACTTCGTCGATCCAGGGCAGGCGCTGGCGTACAAAGTAGGCATGCTGAAGATCCTCGAACTGCGCGAACGCGCGAAGAAGGAGCTGGGCGACAAGTTCGACCTGAAGCAATTCCACAACCAGGTGCTGGTGCACGGCGCATTGCCGATGACCTTGCTCGAAGGCGTGATCAACGACTGGATCGCTGAGCGCAAAACCGGTAAGGCGGGGTCAGGCCCAAGGGCCTGACCCCCGATGGGGTCTGACCCTTCGGGTCAGACCCCGGTTTACCGGTTTTACTCCTTCTTCTTATCCCCCATCATCTCCCGCCGCTTCGCCTGCAACTCCCGCTCGCGCGCATCGATCACCGACTGGTCGTAATAAGTCGCGTCGGGCGCCTTGCGCGCCAGCGCCAGCTGGTCCAGTGCCGCCAGCACGCCACCCAGCAGCACATAAGACTCCGCCAGCGAGATATGCTGCAAAGCGATCTTCCCCTGCTTCGCATAAGCCTGCGCCAGGTAATCATGCAGCTCCGGCTCCCGGCGGTACATCTGCAGCTGATCGCGCAGGAAACGCGTCGCCTCGTCATACTGCCCGCCCTTGATCAACGCATCCGCGTACTGCCACACGATACCGCGCGACAGCGGAAACCTTGCCTGCGCCGCCCTCGCCTCCTCGATCGCGGCAGCAATCACTTCCGGCTTTTCCTCCTGCGCCAGCTTGATCTCAAGCGACATATAGGCCAGTGCCGAATCCGTGATGCCCTTCGGGATCGGCGTACTGAACGCACCCGGTGTAGGCGGCTTGTCGATGGTGGCGCGCGCCTTGGCCAGCCAGTCCACCGCGGCAGCATATTCGGAACGCTTGAGCGACACCATCGCCATGCCGTACTGGCCTGCGGCCACGTTCTGCCGCCCCGGCTGCTGGATCTGGTTCCTGAACACCGCTTCCGAATCGGACAAGCCTTTGCTGCTGTCATCCTGCAGCACGCGCGCTCGGGCGCGGATCAGGTGGAAGTCCATACCATCCACACGCTGGCTGTATTTCTGCTCGCGGATGCGGGCCTGGATATC
>CAMLRG010000188.1 GCA_946482335.1 uncultured Duganella sp.
CGTCCGCCGAAGCGGCTACGACCGGCGCCGGGGATGCCCAAGCCGACGCCATGTCGGCACTGACTGCAGGACTGCCGTCCGACCTGCTGGCCAACCGCCCGGACATCCGCGCCGCAGAACAGCGCCTGAAAGCCGCCAACGCCAACATCGGCGCCGCGCGCGCGGCGTTCTTCCCGCGCATCACGCTGACCACCTCGGTCGGCAGCGCCAGCCGCGACTTCAACGGCCTGTTCGACAGCGGCAACGACACCTGGACCTTCGTGCCGCAACTGGTGCTGCCCATCTTCGACACCGGCCGCAACAAGGCCAACCTCGACGTCAGCCACGCCCGCAGGAATATCGCCGTGGCGGATTACGAAAAAACCATCCAGCAAGCCTTCCGCGAAGTGGCCGACGCCCTGGCCGCCCGCAGCTACCTGGGCGAACAGGTGTCCGCCCAGCGCGCGGTGCAGGACGCCCAGGCCGAACGCCTGCGTCTATTACAATTACGCTTTGAGAACGGTGTCGCCAGCTCGCTCGACGTGCTGGACGCGCAACGCGAATTGTTCACCGCGGAGCAGGCCCTGGTCCAGGCGCGCCTGCTGCGCACGACCAGCGCCATCGACTTGTACCGCGCGCTTGGAGGAGGCTTGAAGTAGTGGATTCACCGATCAGTATCCGGCTCGGCCAGCGTGCCCGCCAGCGCATCGAGCGCGAAGGCTTGCAGGCCGCCGATATCGCCATCATCCCGGCCGCCGCCGGCGGCCCCAAAGGCTTGATCCTGAACGGCATCGACCAATGGATGTTCGGCGAATGGCTGAAACAGGCGCCGCGCCAGCGCCGCCTGATCGGCGCATCGATCGGCGCCTGGCGCATGGCGGCAGCCGCCTTCCACGACCCGGTGGCGGCGCACCGGCGCCTGGCCCACCATTACACCCACCAGACCTATCCCGCCAAGGTCGATGCCGCCTACGTCAGCCGCACCGTCGGCACCCTGCTCGACGCCGTGCTCGACGACCGTGGCCTTGAAATGCTCGATAACCCCGGCTACCTGCTGTCGGTGATCACGGTGCGCGGCATCGGCCCGCTGTCCGGCACGCGCGGCAGCCGCTGGCGCGAAGTGGCCGGCTTCCTGCGCGCTGCCGCCGGCAACACGGTCTCGCGCAGCCGCCTGGCCGGCGCCATGGAACGCGTGGTCTTCCACGATGCGCGCGACGATGCGGCCTGGCTGCGCACCAGCTTCGACGCCTTCGCCTCGCACTACGTCGCCCTGTCCGAACGCAACCTGCGCCCCGCCCTGCTGGCGTCCGGCTCGATCCCGCTGGTGCTGCAAGCGGTCAGCGACATCCACGGCGCGCCGCCCGGCGACTACTGGGACGGCGGCCTGGTCGACTACCACCTGCACCTGCCGTACCAGCGCGACGAAGGCCTGGTGCTGTACCCCCACTTCACCGACCATATCGTGCCGGGCTGGCTCGACAAATCGATGCCGTGGCGGCGCGCCCGCGACAGCGCGCTGGACAACGTGATCCTGGTGTCGCCTTCGCCGTCCTTCGTGGCCAGGCTGCCGAACCGCAAACTGCCCGACCGCAGCGACTTCAAGCACTACGGCCAGGACCACGCCGCCCGCATCCGCGACTGGACTTACGCCGTCGGCGAAAGCCAGCGCATGGCGGACGCCCTGGCACGCTGGGCGGAACAGCCAGACCTGCGCGCCGCCCTGCCGATCTGAGCGCGCTGTTGCAGCCTTGCAACGGGATATCTACTGGTCACTATTCAGGCGCATACTAGAGCTCCACCTTCCGGGAGGCCAGTATGCAATTCCTGTCCCAGCTGCGCATCGGGCCACGCCTTGCGGCCGGTTTCGGCATCGTCCTGTTGCTGTCGGCCCTTGGCACCGCCTATGCCCTTTACCAATCCAACGCCACCGCCAATGCCACGCGCGCCATGATGGACCGCCCGCTGGCGAAAGAACGCATCGTATCGGACTGGTACGTATTGATCTATTCGGCCATCGCGCGCACCCACATGATCGCACGCAGCAGCGACACCGAATTGTCCAACACCTTCGCCACCGTGATCGCCGAGAGCACCAAGCGCGGCGGCGAACTGCTCAAGTCCATCGAAGGCTTGCTCGAATCCGAAGAGGAACGCAAGATCTACCAGGACGCCATCGCCATCCGCAACAAATACCAGGACGCCAAGAACCAGGTGATGAACGCCAGGAAGGCCGGCGATGCGGCGGAAGGCGAACGCCTGTACCGCGAAGTGTTCGACCCGGCCGCCAAGGCTTACCAGGACAAGGTGAAGGAATTGCTGGCGCAACAGCGCAAGGCCATCGATGCCACGGCAGCCGGCATCAATGCAGCCCATGACCGCAGCACGCGGCTGATGCTGACGCTCGGCGTGCTGCTGCTGGCATTTGGCGCCTGGGCCGCCTGGATCATTTCACGCAGCATCACCGTGCCGCTCCATTCCGCGCTGGGTATTGCCAACACCGTGGCCGAGGGCGACCTCACTACGCAGTTCGAAGAAGAGACCGCGCGCGACGAAATCGGCGACCTGATGAAAGCCCTGCGCGGCATGAACGATGCGCTGCGGCGCGTGGTCAGCCAGGTGCAAACCGGCACCACGGCGATTGCTGCGGCATCCAGCGAAATCGCCTCCGGCAACCTGGACCTGTCCTCGCGCACCGAGCAGCAAGCCAGTTCGCTGGAAGAGACCGCGTCATCGATGGAAGAGCTGACTTCGACCGTGCGCCAGAACGCCGAGAACGCCAGCCAGGCCAACCAGCTGGCGCAGGCGGCATCCGACGTGGCGGCGCGCGGCGGTGAAATCGTCGGCCAGGTGGTCGACACCATGGGTTCGATCGATGCCTCCTCGCGCAAGATCGTCGACATCATCGGCACCATCGACGGCATCGCATTCCAGACCAACATCCTGGCGCTGAATGCCGCCGTGGAAGCGGCGCGCGCCGGCGAACAAGGGCGCGGCTTCGCTGTCGTCGCCTCCGAAGTGCGCAACCTGGCGCAGCGCTCGGCCGCCGCCGCCAAGGAAATCAAGGAATTGATCGACAACTCGGTGTCGCAGGTGAATGCCGGCACATCGCTGGTGCAGCAGGCCGGCACCACCATGGGCGAGGTGGTGAACAGCGTGCGGCGCGTGACCGACATCATGGGCGAAATCACTTCGGCCAGCCGCGAGCAAAGCATGGGCATCGACGAAGTGAACCGCGCCATCGGACAGATGGACCAGGTCACGCAGCAGAATGCCGCCCTGGTGGAGGAAGCCGCCGCGGCTGCGGCAAGCATGCAGGAACAGGCGGCCAAGCTGGCGCAGGTCGCCGCATCGTTCCGTCTCGGAACCGAAGCCGTGGTGCGCTGGAGCGCGAAGCCGGCGCGCCAAACGGAAATTGCGGACGACACCGCCTCCGCCACCCTCGCACAAGGGCCAAAGCGGCTTGCTGCGCCGGATCAACGCGCCACGCCCCGCACACCCGGGCGCGCGGCGGCGGCCGGCTCCCCGGCAGATAAAGGCGCGGCGGCACGCACAACCGAGCGCCGCTCCAAGACCGAGCGCCGCGTCCCGGCGGCAGCCAACGATGAATGGGAAGAGTTTTAAACTTCGCCCAGGAAGATTTGCTGGAGGTCGTTGAGGAAGCGCTGGCCCAGTTCCGTGGGCCTGATCAGCATGTGGTCGCGGTATAGCAAGCCCTTGGCTTCGGCCTCATTGAGCTGCTTCTCGATGGCGTTCAATGCCACGCCGGTACGCTCGGCGAACAGGTTCGGCTCGAAGCCGTCCTGGAGGCGCAGCGCATTCAGCATGAACTCGAAGCCCATTTCGTCGCGCCCCAGTTCGCGTTCTTCCTGAACCGGATTGCCGGCGGCCACCGCATCCATATACGACTTGGGTTGCTTGAAGCGCGCCTGGCGCAGCACGCGGTGCGGGAAGGACAGTTTGGAATGCGCGCCGGCGCCGATGCCGAGGTAATCGCCGAACTGCCAGTAATTGAGGTTGTGGCGCGCCTGGTGGCCCGGCTTGGCGTAGGCCGACACTTCGTAGTGGCCATAGCCGGCCGCCGTGGTCAGCTCGGCGATCATGTCCTGCATGTCCGCGCTGGTATCGTCGTCCGGCAATTGCGGCGGATACTTGGCGAACAGCGTGTTCGGCTCCATCGTCAGGTGGTACAGCGACAGGTGCGGCGGCTGGAAGCCGATCGCGGTCTCGATATCCTGGCGCGCCTGCTCCAGCGTCTGGCCGGGCAGCGCGTACATCAGGTCCAGGTTGAAGTTGTCGAAGTTGGCGAGCGCGATCTCCACCGCACGCTTGGCTTCGCCCGCGTCGTGGATGCGGCCCAGCGCCGTCAGGTGCCCGCTGTTGAAGCTTTGGATGCCGATCGACAGGCGGTTGATGCCGCTGTCGCGGTAGCTGCGGAATTTCTCTGCCTCGAAGGTGCCGGGGTTGGCCTCCATCGTGATTTCGCAGGCGCCATCCAGCGGCAGCAGGCTGCGCAAATCCGACATCAGCCGGTCCATGCCGGCCGCCGACATCAGGCTGGGCGTGCCGCCGCCGATGAAGATGGTGTAGATCTTGCGGCCCCAGATCAGCGGCAGCGACATCTCCAGGTCGCGCCGCAGCGCGTCGAGGTATTCTTTTTCCGGCAGCTCGCCCTTCGCTTCGTGCGAATTGAAATCGCAGTAGGGACACTTGCGCACGCACCACGGCCAGTGGATGTACAGCGACAGCGGCGGCAAGGCTTGCAGGTTCAGCGCCCCGGGTCGCAGGTAAGTTGCAGCGACGCCGGCGGCACTGTCGATGGTGCGGCTTGGTGCGGCATTGCCGACCGGCTTGATCGGGATCATTGCTTGAGCTTCTCAACCAGGGCACGCAATGCCTGGCCGCGGTGGGACAGGCGGTTCTTCTCTTCCGGCGCCAGTTCGGCCACGTGCTTGCCCAGCGATGGGACCAGGAAATGGGGATCGTAGCCGAAGCCGCCCTCGCCGCGCGCCTCGGCGGAAATTTCCCCATTCCAGCGGCCATCGGCGATCACCGGCTGCGGGTCGTCGGCATGGCGCACGAACACCAGCACGCAATAGTAATAGGCCGATTTGTCGGCATGCGATGCCAGGTCGGCAATCACTTTCTCGTTATTGCGCGCGTCCGATTTCGGCTCGCCGGCATAGCGCGCCGAATATACGCCGGGCGCGCCGCCCAGCGCATTGACGCACACGCCCGAGTCGTCGGCCAGCGCCGGCAAGCCGGTCAGGCGCGACGCATGGCGCGCCTTGGCCAGTGCATTTTCGACAAAGGTATGGAAGGGCTCCTCCGCCTCGGGCACGTTGAAGTCGCCCTGCGGATGGACGGAAAAGCCGATGGTCGAGAGCAGCTCGTTGAATTCCTTGAGCTTGCCCTTGTTGTTAGATGCGAGAACGATTTTCTGGGTCATCCCGCCATTGTAAACCAGCCCGCACGATACAAGAATTGGTGAGATTGTCAGGTTTGGTTTAATGATAAAGTTTTTTCATGAGAAAACTCTGCATAATTGCCGGCGCCGCCGCGCTGGCCATCCTTGCCGGCTGCGGCGGCGGCGATAGCGCTGCCCCGGCAGCGCCGCCCGTTGTGCAGCCGCCTGCACCTACCGTCACGCTCTCCATCGACGCCAATATGCCCGACACCCGGGTCGGTGCTTATCCCGTCGTGCTGAGCGCATCGAGCCAGCCGTCCAGCGGCAACGAGTCCTACCAATGGAGTCTCGAGCCCGGCGCGCCTGGCAGCCTGACCGTCGGCACGGACGGCAAGGCGACTTATACGCCTCCTGCCAGCGGCTCGCTTACAAGCGGTACGGTGGTCAATATACGCGTCGCTTCAGGGAGCGCCACCAAGACCTACGCACTCGGGCTCCATCCAGGCTTCGCGGAAGGTGCGCTCAAGACGGTGGTCGCCGCGGGCAGCGGGAGCTTTACGGACTTGGTGGATGCGCTGGCCAGCCCGGATGGCAGCTTTTTGCTGGTTGACCAGGTCAAGGACGCGGTGTTCCGGCTAACCGAAAGCGGTGCAATCGGCGTGGCTGCCGGATTGCGCGAAGAGTTCGCCAACAAGCTGTTCTCCCCCACCTCGATCGCCTGGTCCCCGGCGGGTGTCCTGCACATCTTCGAACAAGGCAGTGCCGTCAAGAAGGTCACGGCCGGCACCGACCTCGCCCTGGTCAAGGCGATCGCGCCGATCTACAACGAAGACCAGTTGAATGGCTGGGGACAAATCCTTTTCGACGATGCCGGCAACTTCTACCTGACGGACTCGCACACGATCCGCAAGATCGCGCCTGACGGCACGCTCACGACGCTGGCAGGCATGTGCGATCCCTTCGGCTGGCACTCCGGCGACATCATTTGCCGCGATGGCAAACACCTGGACGGCACCGGGACCGAAGCCCGCTTCGTGCGCCCGGTCGGCCTGGCGCTGGCCCCCGACGGCAGCCTGCTGGTTGCCGACCATACTTCGCTGCGCAAGGTCACCATGCAGGGCGCGGTCACGACCCTGGTCGATGCACCGGCCGAGGATGTGCGCGTCGATGGCGAGGGAAACGCCATCTTCGTCGGAAACAACGCGGTGCGCCGCCTGAATGTGGATGGCAGCGTGTCGACCCTGGCGGCCGCGCTGGGCCCGGCCGACGACTTCCTGCGCCGCGCCATTCCGCTGCACGGCAACCGCCTGCTGCTGGTCTTCAAGGACAGCGTGCAGGTCCTGCAACTGCCTTGATTACAGCAGGCCGAGCGCCTGTTTCTGCAGCTTGACCAGGTCGCGGATCCCGCCTTCGGCCAGGTCCAGCAGGCGGTTCATGGCGGCGCGGTCGAAGGCGGCGCCTTCCGCCGTACCCTGCACTTCGACGAAGGCGCCGTTGTCGGTCATGATCACGTTCATGTCGGTGTCGCAGTCCGAATCTTCCAGGTAATCGAGGTCCAGCACCGGCACGCCCTGGTACACGCCGACCGAAATCGCCGCCACGAAGTGCTTGACCGGGATGGTTTCGATCAGGCCGCGCGCCTTCAGCTTGGTGAAGGCATCATAGGCCGCCACCATGGCGCCGGTGATCGATGCGGTGCGGGTGCCGCCGTCGGCCTGGATCACGTCGCAATCGAGTTGCAGGGTGCGTTCTCCGAACGCTTCCAGGTCGAAGGCAGCGCGCAGGGAGCGGCCGATCAGGCGCTGGATTTCCTGGGTGCGGCCGCTTTGCTTGCCCTTGGCCGCTTCGCGGTCCATACGCGAATGGGTCGAGCGCGGCAGCATGCCGTATTCCGCCGTCATCCAGCCCTGGCCCTTGCCCTTCAGGAAGCCGGGCACTTTCTCTTCGATGCTGGCGGTGCAGATCACCTTGGTGTCGCCGCATTCGATCAGTACCGAACCTTCAGCGTGCCTGGTGTAGTCGCGGGTAATGCGGATGGTGCGCAGCGCATCGACGGCGCGGCCGCTTGGGCGGGTTACGGATGTCATGTCTTTCCTATTTAAGCAATTGGGAGGATTTCTCGATGGCGCCGCGGATCTCCGCGATCGCCTTTTCAATTTCATCGTCGTCGAACACGTCGACTTCGTTCTTGGCGCCGTGGATGGTGGTGCTCACCACATCCTCCGGCAGCGCTTCGGTCGAAATCACGGTGGAACCGGCATGCGTGGTCGGCGCGGCGTCCGACACCAGGGCGCCCTGCCACATGATGGCCAGCGCCGTCACATTGTCGCTGGCTTCGCCGGCGCGGCGCAGCGCGGTGGACAGCATGTCCGGCACTGCGCGCACCACGGTTTGCGTGGTCAGCATCTGCACCAGCTCCTCATCGCTGACCACCGCCCACAGGCCGTCGGAACACAGCAGCAAGGTGTCGCCCGGCAGCAGGTTGGCGCGGCCGGAAATTTCCACGCGCGGCGCGCTGCCGGCGCCCAGGCAGGAGTACAGCTTGTTGCGGTCCGGGTGCGTATTGCGTGCCGACGCCGGGATCTGCCCCTTCTCGATCATGTTCTCCACATGCGAATGGTCGCGCGTGCGGCCATGCACCTGGCCATTGCGCACCCAGTACAGGCGCGAATCGCCGCAATGGGCCCATACCGCGGTATTGTGCTGCACCAGGCAGGCGACGATGGTGGTGCGCGGCGACTCGGGCATATTGTGGGCCGCGGTGTATTTGTGGATTTCGTGGTGGGCGGCCAGCAGCGCCTCGTCGAGGAAGCGTTCAGCGCCCTTCACGTACGGCGTGGCCTGTTGCTGAAACATTTGCGAAATGGTGCGGGTCGCGATGGTGGCGGCGATCTCGCCCCTGGCATGCCCGCCCATCCCGTCAGCCAGCACCAGCAGCAGCGCGTCGCGCGTGAAGCTGTAGCCCATGCGGTCCTGGTTGACCTTACGGCCGCCAATATGCGTTTCCTGATATACGGCGAATTGCATCGCATGCCCTCCTTAGCGTTCCGTGCGCGGCGCGCCGTCTTTCTTGCGGCCGAATCCGAGTTTGCCGGCCAGCTTGCCCAGCTTTTCCAGTGCGCCAGGCGCGGAAGGCGGCGCTGGCGTGGTGGGCGGTTGCTGCAGCAGCTTTTGCAGCTCGAACAGGCTTTGCGGGCGTGCCAGCGGGTCGATCTGCAAAGTCCAGCGCACGATCTTCACCAGCTCCGGCGAGTACAGGCTTTCGAGCTTTTCGAAATGCGGCTCCATCTTGTCTTCCTTGCGGCGCTGGTCGGCCGGCTGCGGCGGCTGCCCCACCATGCAGGCGAACATGGAGGCGCCGATCGAGTAGACGTCGGTCCAGGGTCCCAGCGCCTCGGTCTTGCTGTACAGCTCGGGCGGGGCAAAGCCGGGGGTGTACATCGGCATCAGCTTGGGGCTGTCGGAATTGACGGTCTGGCGTGCCGCGCCGAAGTCCAGCAGCATGGGCGTGCCGTCGGTGCGCAGGTAGATATTGGCCGGCTTCAGGTCCAGGTGCAGCAGTTTGTTGGTATGCACTTCGCGCAAGCCCTTGAGCACTTGCGTGAAAATCTGGCGCACGAACGCTTCGCTGCAATTGCGGCCCTTGCTGCGCTGGCGCTGGATATGGTCCTGCAGCGAATGGCCCGACTCGTAGGCCATTACCATATAAACAGTTTCGTTGGCACGGAAGAAATTCAACACTCTTACAACATTGGGATGTGAAATTTTCGCTAGTGCACGGCCCTCTTCAAAAAAGCATTTCAGCCCGATTCTAAAGACGGCAAGGTTGGCTTTCGATACAACAGGCGCCATCTCGCCCTCTTGACGTAATGCAAGAGTGCTTGGTAAATACTCTTTTATTGCAACCGCATTGCCTTCCGCGTCATAAGCCAAGTACACAATACTGAACCCGCCTGACGCAATTTTCTTTACAATGCGGTATCCAGCAATTTCCAGACCATCCGGTAATGGAGCGTTGTTCTGAACTGCCATAAGTTTCCTCGCTTCAACTAATCCGGATTGTGTGGGACAAGCAATACATTGTAAAGACAAAGACAAAATCGGGGATATCCTTTGAGCATTTCCAGCATGACTGGCTACGCTGTGGCCACCAGCGAAAGCGCGGCGGGCACACTGACAATCGAGATCAAGAGCGTCAATTCGCGTTTCCTTGACCTGCAGTTTCGCATCAATGACGATCTGCGCGCGCTCGAGCCCGATTTGCGCTCCGCCATCATGGGGGCCATCACCCGCGGCAAGGTCGAGCTGCGACTGAGCTTTGGCCGCAAGGCCGCTGCCGCCGGCACCCAGGCGCTGAATGTCACCCTGCTCAATGAACTGGCGCGCCTGCAGGGCGAAGTGAGCCAGCACTTTGCCGGCGCCACCCAGATGAGCGTGGCCGAACTGCTGCGCTGGCCCGGTGTGGTGGAGGAAGCGCAGATTGGCCAGGAATCGCTGCAAGCCGACGTGTCGGCACTGATGGCCAAGACCCTGGCCGCCTTTGTCCAGAGCCGCCAGCGCGAAGGCGCGGCGCTGGAAGCGATGCTGATCTCCCGGATCGAGGCGATGGAAGCGATCGTGAAGCGCATCACGCCGCTGATCCCGCAGGTAGTTGCACAATTCCAACAAAAAGCCGTGGAACGCATGCAGGAAGCCCTGGGCCTGGCTTGCCAGGGTTCCAACACGGCCATGTCGCGCCAGGACGCCATGGAACGCATCCGCCAGGAAGTGATCCTGTACGGCATCCGTATCGACGTCGCGGAAGAGCTGGGCCGCCTGTCGGCGCACCTGGGCGAAACCCGCCACATCCTGAAAAAAGGCGGCCAGGTCGGCAAGCGCCTGGACTTCATGATGCAGGAATTGAACCGCGAAGCGAATACCCTGGGCGCCAAGGCGTCCGTCAAGGAATTGGCCGACGCATCGATGGAACTCAAGCTGCTGATCGAGCAGATGCGCGAGCAAGTCCAGAACCTCGAGTAAATCCTTTTAAAAAAGTCGGGGTCAGCTCTGGCAACCGGACATTTGCGCAGCAAATGTCCGGTTGCCAGAGCTGA
>CAMLRG010000189.1 GCA_946482335.1 uncultured Duganella sp.
GATCTCCCCATCCGAGACGTTACCGCGCCCTGGCACAACCACCTTCACGGCTGACCCCGACTTTTCAAAAGAAAGGCGCCCGCTTGGGGCGCCTTGGGAATTCGGAGGGGCGAGCACCAGGTATCTCCTGGCGTCGCCTCAGCGCCGGTTGCACCCGGCGTTCATATCGCCTCAGTCGGCTATGAACTGCTTCCAGACGGGGTCGTTTCTTCAACGTCGCTCTGCGGGTCGCGTCACACTATCGGTGGTGACTGCGGCAGAACCCGGTCCGTGTGAGCCCAGTATAACGCAGGTAAAAATTTCTTGTCTAGCGCGGGAACGCAACACAAGTTACCCCTCAGCAGCCACGGGTTCTTCCAGCACCGGCTCCTTGGCCTCGGCATTGCCCTTCTTGCGGAACGATTGCCAGATCTGGAGCGGTCCCTTGCCGCGGCGCTTGCGCAGGAAGTAAACCAGGCCGCCCAGGATTGCGAGGGCGCCGATGACGGCACCGGCTATGATGATCAGGTTTGACTTCGATTTTCCTGCGAGGTCAGCGGCCACCCCGGGTTTGATGGGGGCGGCGCCGGGCTTGGCCGGGGCAGCATGGGACATCGCCGGCGCGCCGTCGGCCTTGGTGGCGGCGGGGGGCGGTGCGGCAGCGCCGGGCGCGCCGAGCGCAATTTGCAGGCGTTTCACCTTGCCTTCGATGTCGGCCAATTGACTGGTCATGGCCTGGCATTGCTGCATCTGCGCTTCCACCTGCTGCGCCGGGGCACAGGCTGCAGCCGGCGCCGCCACCACCGGCTTGGCGGCGGAGGCTTCACCGATCGCCGGCGCCTGGGTCGGCGCGGCGGCGGGCTTGGGCTGCTCTTTCCGCACCATCGGCTGCGCGGGCGCCGGCGAACGCTTCGCAGCCACAGGCGCCGGCGCCAATGCAGGCGCGGCGGCCGGCGTGGCGGCCTGGGCTTGGGCCTGCGCCATTTCCCTCCGGTGCGCAAATGCGCGCTGGGCGGCTTCGTTCAACGCCGCGTCAAGGTTCTCCGGCGCCGCCTGGGGAGCCGGGGCCGGGGCCTGGGGCGCTGCCGCTGCAACCGGTGCCGCGGACGGCGTTGGAGAATATGGCATCGCTGCCGGCACCGGACTGGCCCGCGCGACTCGCGGCGCTGGCGGCTCCGGCGTCAGCCAAAGCGAGGCGGCGCGGATGATCTGCCGCCCGCCACTGCTCAATTCGAGGAACAGATGCAGGGCGTCGGCAGTCACGGGTTGCAGCGTCGTCAAGTGCAGGAAGCGGCGGTTGTCGCGCTTGGCAACCGAAATGTACAGGCCGCCCAGCACCGGCGGCATCGACAGGTTGGCGCCTTTGAACACGTCGGGATTGGCCAGCTTGGCTTGCAACTCGGCCAAATCGGCAGGGGTCAAATCCACCAGTTCGATATCGGCCGACAATTGCTGGCCGATGTGCGAGTTGACCTTCACTTCGCCAAGCTCGGCCGCTTGCAGCGGGCCGCACAGGGCGCCGGCAAGCAGGGGCAGCGCCAGGGCGCGGATGGTCAATCGTTTGCTTAACATGGGGAACAGGCCTATTTCCTTAATGAATCCATTAACGGCAGAAATCCGCAATTTTGAAGCCCCGGCAGAGTGGCAGCCAATCGCGTTAGAATCCAGACATCACTTTCCATCGAGGGAGCCCCGCATGAATAGCAGAACCGAGCGCGACAGCTTTGGTCCGATCGAAGTTCCCGCCAGCCAGTTGTGGGGCGCGCAAACCCAGCGTTCGCTGGAACACTTCCGCATTTCGAGCGAACGGATGCCGGCGGAACTGATCGCCGCGCTCGCTAGTGTGAAGCGCGCGGCAGCCCAGGTCAACGTGGACCTGGGCGTACTCGACAGCGGCAAGGCCAAGGCCATCATGCAGGCCGCCGATGAAGTCCTCGACGGCATGCATCCGGGCGAATTCCCCCTGGCGGTCTGGCAGACCGGCTCGGGCACGCAGTCGAACATGAACATGAACGAAGTGCTGGCCAACCGCGCTTCCGAGCTGCTGGGCGGCGAGCGTGGCGAAGGGCGCAGGCTGCATCCGAACGATGACGTCAACAAAGGCCAATCGTCGAACGATATCTTCCCCACCGCCATGCATGTGGCGGCGGCGCAGGCGTTGGCGCACAACGTCCTGCCGGCCTTGCGCCAACTGCGCGCGACCTTGCAGTCCAAGGCGCAGGCATTCGAAGGCATCGTCAAGATCGGCCGTACCCACCTGCAGGACGCGACGCCGCTGACCCTGGGCCAGGAATTCTCGGGTTATGTGGCGCAGCTGGATTATGCGGAAAACGCGATTGAAGCCACCCTGCCCGCCGTGCTGGAATTGGCCGCCGGGGGCACCGCGGTCGGCACCGGCCTGAACTCCCACCCCGAATACGCCACCCGCATTGCAGCCGAGCTGGCGGCGCGGCTGCAGCTGCCCTTCCGCAGCGCGGACAACAAATTCGCCGCCCTGGCCGGTCATGACGCCCTGGTGTCCGCCCATGGCGCCCTGAAAACGCTGGCGACCGCCCTGATGAAACTGGCCAACGACGTGCGCTGGATGGCGTCCGGCCCCCGCTCCGGCCTGGGCGAAATCAGCATCCCGGAAAACGAGCCGGGCAGCTCGATCATGCCGGGCAAGGTCAACCCGACCCAAAGCGAGGCGCTGACCATGCTGTGCTGCCAAGTGTTCGGCAACGATGTGGCCATCACGGTGGGCGGCGCGTCCGGCAACTTTGAACTGAACGTCTTCAAGCCGCTGATCGCCCACAATTTCCTGCAAAGCGCCCGCCTGCTGGCCGATGGCATGCGCAGCTTCGATGAGCATTGCGCGCATGGCATCGAGCCCAACTTGGACCGCATCGGGGAATTGATGGAGCGTTCCCTGATGCTGGTGACCGCGCTGGCTCCGCATATCGGGTATGATCGCGCCGCGCAAATTGCGAAGAAGGCACAGCACGAGGGCACCACCTTGAAGGAAGCAGCCTTGGCCCTGGGTTTTGTCAATGAAACCCAGTTCGATGAGTGGATTGTCCCGCTGGAGATGACCAAGCCCGGCGGCAAGGGTTGATGCCTAGCGGAAATACAACACCCGGCGCCAGCCCAACAGAAAGAGGATTAAAATGCAGAAAGTAGATTTCGAATTGACAGGCGAGTACATCGAACTGAACCAGCTCTTGAAGGTGGTCGGCCTGTGCGACAGCGGCGGCGCCGGCAAGCAGATCGTGGCCAGCGGCGACGTCAAGGTCGACGGCAAGCAGGAGTTGCGCAAGACGGCGAAAATCCGGGCGGGCCAGCGGGTGCGCCTGGGCGACGTCCAGATCGACGTCCATGCCGAGGGTAGTGCTGCCTGAGGAGACCACTCCATGAACGGCCCCAACGACAAGCAAGTGCAGGCGCAAGGTCAATTGATCGGCGACCTGCGCCAGGTCATCGAGAACGCCGAGGAGTTGCTCAAGAGCACCGACCACTATACCAGCGTGCTGTACCAGTCGGCCCGCGCCAAGCTGGCGCAAGCTTTGCTCGCGGCGAATGAGGAGCTGGAACGCTGCGAAGATGCGCAGTTGCTGCGCATGATCGAGGCCACCCATCGCGCCAATATCCTGCATCGCGACTTGTCCGGCGAGGACAAGTTAATGCGGGCGTTTCATTAGGATTTGCTGCCGCAGCCATTGCTGGAGGCTGGCGGCGACGTTGAAGTGCTCATCCAGCGCAAAGGCGGCATCCAGGGCCGCGCCGACAGTTTCCCCATTCTGTATCGACTGCAAGGCGGCGTATTCCGGCGCTTGCAGCGGCGTCACTTGCGCCGTCCATTCAGGCCGGCTCAGGAGGGCGTGGCTGGGCTCGTCCATGACTTGCGGGAAGGCGGTGCCAGTGGCCGTCTGGTGCGCCAGCCACAGCGGCACCACCGCCCATTGCGAGGCGAACAGCTGGGCGGTGGCTTGCCAGCGGAAGCTGCGCTGCTCCACCGTTTGCGGATCGATATCCTGCGCTTGCAGGGCTTCCGCGTGGGGGGCGTAGTGGATGCGGTGCAGTTGCCATTCCAGCCGCGCCATGTCAGGCAGGTAGGGCAAGTCGCGCACATGCTCGAAGCCGCGCAGGAAGGTTTCGAAATCGGCGCCGAAGCGGTTCAGGTCGCCACTCGCCGAGGGGTGGGCGCGGCCGTATTCGCGGGCTAACGCGGCGAAGAATTCTTCGCCCACCAGTTGGGCAATGACGGGATAGGCAGCGGCCAGGGCCTTGGACCAGGTCGAGGTGAGGTTGCCACGGTAGAGGCCGAAGCGCTCGGCATGCTTGAGCCGCAAGCCGCCTTCCGCTGCCGGCGCGAAGAGCGCGTCGGCGAAAGCTTGCTGCTGCCGCGCCAGCGCGTCGCTGCCGGCAGGAAAATGTCCACCTCCGTTCCTGACCCCAGGGTGGACAAAAGTCGTTGGGGGGAAGCGTGCGGCGATGGCGTTGGCCTTGTCGGCTTCGCCGAGCAGCACTTCCAGGGCGGGGATGCAGGTGTCCCATTCGATCAGGGTGGGGAGGGCGCCGAAGCGGGCCAGGGCGGCTTCGTACAGGCGCCAGACGGGGGCGGCGACCGTTGCGCCGTGGTGGTCGATGACGGCGCCGGGCGTGACCAGGTGGCCGGCAAGGTGGATTTCGCCGACGGTGCCGGGGGCGATGGCAGCCAACGCGGCCAGGGCGTCTTCCTCATGGTTGCATTGGTTGACGTACAGGTTGTTTACGTCCAGCAGCAGGCCGCAGCCGGTGCGGCGCGCGAGGGCGGCGAGGAATTCGGCTTCACTCATGGCGTCGTCGGCGAAGCGTACGAAGGATGAGACGTTTTCCAGCAGGATGCTGCGGCCGAGGACGTCCTGCATGCGCCCTACCCGTTCTTCCATCAGGTCGAGCGCGGCGTGGTTCAGCGCCAGCGGCAGCAAGTCGTTCAGGTGGCGATCGAAGACGGCGCCCCAGCACAGGTGCTCGGATACCAGGGCCGGCTCGATGCGCTGCGCCAGGCTGGCGACGCGCCGCAGGTGCTCGTCGCTGAAGCCGCGTGCGGAACCAAGGCCAAGGCCGACGCCATGCAGGCTGACCGCATAGTCGCGGCGCAATTCCTGCAATACGTGGAAGTCGCCGCCGGCCTGGTCCAGGTAGTTTTCCGTGTGCACCTCGAGCCAGGCGGCGCGTGGCCGCTGCTCGAGGAACTGGCGATAGTGCGCTGCCCGCAGGCCTACGCCGGCGTGCTGCAGCATCGATTACTTGGCTGGCGGGGTGGTTTTGCCGCCGGCTTTTTCGCAGGTGCCTTTGGCGACGTACTTCCATTCACTTGGCATATTGTCGCTCTTGGCCTGGTTGGAACAGCCGTGGGTGCCGGTGGCGCAGTCGTTCTGACCGGCTTTGGCGATGCCGTAGCACTTTTCCTTTTCGGCCGGCTTGTCCTGGGCGGCGGCGACGGTGCTGGCGGTGGCGCATACGGTGGCCAGGGCGGCTGCGATCAGGGCTTGACGATTTTTCATGCGGGTCTCCTCTGTAGGGTTGGGTGTGCGATTAGACCATAAAAAAAACCCGCTGGCACCGGGTCGCGGTGCGGCGGGTTCCTTGGCGCCTGGCCGGCGCGGGATTCAGGCGGTGGTGTTGATGTTTTGGCCGAGGTGCGATGGCAGGTTGCTGGCCGCAGGGGCCGGCGGGATCGCTTCGATCAGGGCCTGGGCACTGGACGCCTGGACGTCTTGCGCCTTTTTCAGCACGGCGTAACCGACTTCGACACGATTGCTCGTCTCGGCGATTGTCGTTGCTGCTTTTGCAATGCTTACGGCGTCCATTTGATCCTCCCACTTGGTCTTATCCTGATTTACGGATGACTTTTGGCGAACTTTAGGCCGGACGCGGGATTTTTTTCACCAGCCAGGCCAGTACGGCATCCGGGCGGTTCAGGTCGAGCCAGTGCAGGCGGGGCGGCAAGTCTGCCGGGGCGGGCTGGTCGGAGGCGACGGCGACAATGCTGTGGTCGTCCAGATAACGCGGCGGCTGGCCGCACACCGGGCGGTAGACTTCGATCTTGTCGATTTGCCAGGCATGGAAGCCTTCGACCAGGGTGAGGTCGGCCGGTTGCAGGCGGGCCAACTGCTCGTCGGCGCCTGGCTCGGCGGCTCCGCGCAGCTCGTGGATGATGGCGAAGCGGTAGGGCGAGGCGATCATCACTTCGGCGGCGCCGGCGTGGCGGAAACGGGCGCTGTCTTTCCTTGGCGGCTCGAGTTCGAAGTCGTGGTGGCTGTGCTTGATGACGTTGACCTTCCAGCCTCGCGCGGACAGCGCGGTGACCAGGTATTCGATCAGGGTGGTCTTGCCGCTGCCGGATGGACCGGTGACGCCGATGACGTTTTGCCGGCTTGTCATAGCGGCACCCGGTAGCGGTAGCCGCGGAAGCTGAAGATGGCTTGCTTGGGCAGCAGTTTGTCGAGCACCAGGCCGGGGGCGACTTCCTCGCCTTCCCGCCGCAGGACTTTGTCGATCAGGAGCAGGCGGTCGGCGGGGTTTTTCGAGTACATGTAGCCGCCGAGCGCAATCGCGGGAATGGCGCGCTGGATCGGTTCGGGCAGCTCGTGCAGGGATTGCACGTATTCTTCGGCCGGTGCCGGCGTTGCCGGTGCCGCGTTTGCCCCGCTCGGTCCAGGCTCACTTTGCCGCGCGGCGGCCGCCATGCGCGCCGGTTCTGTGGTGCGTGGGGCGGCACCTGGGGACGCGGGCTGCGCCGCAACGCTGCCCGTGGCGGCGGCCTTGGCCGGTGGCGCGGACGCGGTTGGCTGCGCCGGGCCAGGCGGTGGCAACGGCGTGGATGCCGACGGTGTAGGCTGCGCCGCGTCAGGCGGAGGCGACGCCGTGGTTGCGGACGCTGGGGGTTGCGCCGCGCTGAGCGAAGGGGAAGCGGCGGCTGCGGGCGCGGGCGGTGGCACCGCGCTGCGCGCAGGCGAAGCGGTGGCGGGCACGGTTGGCTGGGCCGCGCCAGGCGAAGGTGCCGTCACGGAGACTTGGGCCTGGATGGCAGCCTGCTGCTGGCGTACCAGCATCGTCGCCAATCCGGCGATTGCGGCCCCCATCAACACCATCGCCACGATGAGGGGCGTGCGCCGCCGGCCTCTGCCCTGCCCTGCCGGCGCGCTGGTGAGCGTTGGTGCGTGGATGGTCGGTGCGCTGCCGATCTGGCGTTCCGCCTGCGCTTTCTTCAGTGCTTCGAGAATATAGGACATATTATTTCCCCACCGCCTGCAAGCGTGGATCGTTCGCCGCGCCAGGCTGGGACAGGCGGATGAAGGTTTTCGGTCCGGCCACGCCATCGGCCTTCAACCCTTGGGCGGCCTGGAATTCGCGCAAATAGCGCAGGGTGTCGCCAGCCAGCGGCTGGTTGTCGCGTGGCTTCCTCGCGCCGTTCATGTGTGCCAGGCGGCGCGCGAGCCAATCGACTTCGGGCCCCTTGTCGCCGGCTTCGACTTCATCGCGCCAGTTGCGCGGCGCGCGCCAGAAGGTCGTGAAGCTGCCGTCGAAGCGGGCTTCCAGCGTGTCCAGCGCGACTTTCTCGCTGCCGCGCGCTCCGGACAGCGTGGCGCTGCGCTCGTCGAGCGCGGTCAGGAGCGCGACCGTGGGCTGCACCGGATCGTCGCGCAGCTTGATGATGACGGGCCGGTCCAGTTTGCGGATTTCATCCAGGCCGCCTTTGGTCTGCAGGCAGCGCAATTGCCGCCTGGCCGCTTCGGCGCAACCCTCGCCTGGGGCCAGGGCGAGATCCCATTGGGCGGCCAGCAGGCCCAGGGCGGCTTCCATGCTCAGCGCGCCAGGCGCCACGACTGGCGCAGGCGTGGCGGCACCGGGGGCGGCTGCGCCGGCCTGCGCAGTGGCCGAGGCCGGGGCTGGCGACGGTGGCGTTTCAGCGGCGCGCCCTGTCCCGGCCTGCTCCGGAGCGGTGGCCCGCTCGCCTGCCGCTGATGGCTGCGCGCTGGCGCCAGCCCGGATGCTTGCAGCCGACGGTGGCACCACGGCGGAAGCCGCCGCGGCCGCCACACCAGCCGGCGCGCGCTCCGCCGGCATCAACTGCCAGGCGGCCGCCGCGGTCAGCGCGGCCCCTGCCAGCACGCCGGCGGCGGCCAGGCGCCATGGCCGGTGGCGGGACGGCGCGCCCTCGCCGGCAAACACTTCCTCTGCCGCGCGGCGCAGGATGGTGGGGTTCACTTGCGCACGGTTCTCGACGTAAGCCCCCAACAGCGCCCGGTCGCACAGCAAGTTGATACGGCGCGGCACGCCCTTGCTCAACTGGTGCACCCGGCGCAGCACGCCTTGGGGGAACAATTCCGCCGCCCCAGCGCCAGCGACGGCCAGGCGGTGCTGGATGTAGCTGCCCACTTCCGGCTCCGACAACGGCCCCAGGTGATAACGCGCGATCACGCGCTGCGCCAGCTGTTCAAGTTCCGGCCGTGCCAGCATCTGGCGCAATTCCGGCTGCCCGATCAGGATGATCTGCAGCAGTTTGCGCTCGCTGGTTTCCAGGTTGGTCAGTAAGCGAAGCTGCTCCAGCACGTCGGCCGACAGGTTCTGCGCCTCGTCGATCACCAGCACATTATTCAGGCCGGATGCATGCGATGCCAGCAGATAGCCATTGATCGCATCCACATAAGCCTTGACGCTGTGCGCTGTACCCGGCAGCGCGATATGGAATTCTTCGCACACCGACTGCAGCAATTCCTCGACCGTCAGCTTGGGATTGAAGATATAGGCCAGCCGGCAATCGGCCGGAATCTGCTCCATGAAGCAGCGGCACACCGTGGTCTTGCCGGCGCCGATCTCGCCGGTCAGCAACACGAAGCCGCCGCCGCTCCCTACCCCATACAGCAGGTGCGCCAGCGCCTCGCGGTGCCGTTCACTCATGAACAGGTAGCGCGGGTCGGGGGCAATCGAGAATGGCTGCTGTTTGAGGTTGAAGTATTGCGTGTACATGGTCGGCGCTTAGCGCAACGCAGGCGGCAGGGGCTTGAATTTGGCGCAGTATATCTTGGATCGCGTATTGAAATAGACGATGCGGCTGCCCGGCTTGGACTCCCGGACCGGATAGCGCGAAGTGTCGATTTTCGCATACGACATGCCATCCTGCCGCTGGATCGCCTTTTCCAGCTCTTCCGGCGTGGTATCGGCCACGGCGCCGACAAAACGGTAAGGGAAGCTTTCATCGCTGACGATCACTTCCAGTACCGGCACGCCCCACAGCATGGCGTCGTCGGTACGGAACCAGTAGGCGCCGCCTTCGCGTTTATACGGGGGGCCGAAATGCTGGCGCAGGTAATCGAAGAAATAGCGGTTGGAGGTCTGGTCGCGGCACAGCAAGCCATTGCCCAGGACGACACCAAAATGGGAAGGCGGCGCGGCTTGCGCCAGGGAACAGGCCGCCATCAGGCCAGCCGCGAGGGCGCGCAATCCCGGCATCGCTTACAGCTTCTGGAACCAGGCACGGTTCGCACTGATCTTGGCTTTGGCGGAAGGGGGCAGCGCTTCATAACAGCCAGGGTATTGCTTCAGGGAACCTTCACGGATCTCCTTCTGCAAACCATTGATCAGGAACACGTATACCGTTCCACCTTGGTCGGTCTTCTTGGTTCCCAAATACTTGATCATAAATGTCCTCTCCTGACGAGCATTATGACATTTCAGGGCGAAATCACAAATTTTTAACCTCCCCCGCCTGCATTTCAGTATCGGAAATTTGCAGTTGGCTCCCCGTTTTCGCGCGTCTGTCTTTTTCCGGGCCAGGAGCGGCGCCGATCCGCGTATCGTTCCAGCATCACCAATCCTGAACAGTGACAATCAAAATGAATAAGCTGATCACCTACGGCGCCGCCTTTTCGCTGATCGCGCTGGGCGTCTCGGCCCTGCATGCCAGCCCATCGGAGACCGAAAAGAAGGCCGATGCCACCCCGACCCGCGAAAACCGCCCGGTGACAGCCTTTTCGCGCATTGAACTGGAAGGCCCCTACAGGGTGCTGATCAATGCCCAGGGCGCGCCGGCAGTGGAAGTCAGCGGTCCCAAGCGCCAGGTCGAGCAACTGGAAACCGTGGTCCAGGGCGATACCCTGCACGTGCGCCCGATCCGCCGCAACCAATGGGTGTTCAGCTTCGGCAAGCAGCGCGAGCCGGTGATCGTGAAAATCAGCGCCAGCGGCCTGAAAGCCCTCAGCATGAGCGGCAGCGGCGATGTCGAGCTGGAGCGCGTCGACAGCAACGAGCTGAAGCTGATTTCGACCGGGCCGGGCGACTTGAGCGTTTCCGGCAACGCCACCGAACTGACCGTCAAAGCCAGCGGCAGTGGCGACATGCACTTGCACCGCATGCGGGCCGCCAATGTCAATCTGGTCATGACCGGTCCTGGCGATGTGAGCGCACCGGCCATCACCGG
>CAMLRG010000190.1 GCA_946482335.1 uncultured Duganella sp.
CCGGTGATGCACAGGATAGGGATGGAGTCGGCCTGGGCGGAGTACAGGCCGGTGATCATGTCGGTGCCGGCCGGCCCGGAGGTGCCGATGCAGACGCCGATATTGCCTGGCGCGGCGCGTGTGTAGCCTTCGGCCATGTGGGAGGCGCCTTCGACGTGGCGGCCCAGGATGTGCTTGATCTTGCCGACCTTCTTCAGTGCAGCGTACAGCGGATTGATGGCGGCGCCCGGTACGCCGAATGCGACCGAAATGCCTTCCTTCTGCAGTACGTGGACAGCTGCTTCAGCTGCTGTCATCTTAGCCATGGTGATCTCCTGTAGAGCTTGTTGTGAATGATTTGTATGCTATAGGCGATCACTTTCCCTGATAAGACGACAAAAAATCGTTTCATTCGATACTACTGGTATGGAATAATCAAGGCCATGGATAAACTCAAGCAAATCGAAGCCTTCGTCGCGGTGGTGGACAAGGGCAGCCTGGCGCGCGCCGCCCTGGAGCAGCACATCACGCCGGTGATGCTGGGGCGCCGTATCGACGCGCTGGAGAAGCGCCTGGGCGTGAAACTGATGCACCGGACCACGCGCCACCTGACGCTGACGGAGCAGGGCAATGTCTTCCTGGAGGATTGCCGCAAGCTGCTGTCGGACATGGAGATCGCCGAGCGCAATATTTCGGAAGGGCGGCACAAAGCCACCGGCCACCTGATCGTGTCGGCGCCGGCCTCGTTTGGCCGGCAGCACGTGGCGCCGCATGCGCCGGGCTTCCTGGCCGCCAACCCGGACGTGCAGATTTCCTTCAACCTGACCGACCAGGTGATCGACCTGGTGCGCGAAGGCTATGACCTGGGCATCCGCATCGGCGGGGTGATCGACCCGAGTTTCGTGGCGGTGCGGCTGGCGAAGAACCGCCGCGTGGTGTGCGGCACGCCCGACTACTTCGCGCGGCACGGCATCCCGCGCACGCTGGACGACCTGGCGCAGCACAACTGCCTGGCCTTCAACCTGCAGGGCGGCCAGCAGCGCGGCTGGTACTTCCAGCAGGGCGGCAAGCCGGTCACGGTGAAGGTGCAGGGCAAGCTGGATTGCAACGATGGCGAACTATTGCACCGTTGGGCATGCGAGGGATTGGGATTGGCCTGGCGTTCAACCTGGGAGATCCAGGCCCAGCTGGCGGAAGGCAGCCTGATTACGGTGCTCGACGATTTTGCGCTGCCGGATTACGACATCATGGCCGTCTACCTGCAGCAAAGGCATTTGCCGGCGAAGATACGCTTCTTCATCGACGAGCTGAAGGCCATCTACGCCCAGCCCGGCTACTGGACGCGGGGCGCTGCCTGGGCCAGGGGCCCAGGCACGGTGATGCCGCCTTAGAACTTGGCGTTCAGGGTCAGCTTGAAGCTGCGCGGCGCGCCCGGCGTGATGTTGTTGTCGTTGTGGGCCGAGGCGTAATACACCTTGTCGAACAGGTTTTCGACGTTCAGTTGCAACTGGTACTGGGCGCCCAGCTTGTAGTACAGGGCGCCGTCGAAACGGGTGTAGGACGGCAGGGTCACGGTATTGGCGGTCGAGGTGAACAGGCTGTCGCGGTACACCAGGCCCAGCGCCGCACCGAACTGCTGGTTCACGTCATAGCGGTTCCACAGCGAGAAGGTGTGCTCCGGCACCATGGCCAGCTTGGCGCCGGAGCGCACCGTGGCCGACTGGTTGGCGGTCAGTTCCGCATGCTGGTAGGCGTACGCGCCCATCACGCTCCAGGCGGCGGTGACCTTGCCCGACAGGCCCAGCTCCAGGCCCTTGCTGGTCTGGCCGTCGACCAGGATGCTGGTGCCGGTCACGGCGCCCGGCACCACGACATTGCTGCGGTCCAGGCGGTACACGGCGGCAGTGGCCGACAGCAGCGGCGAAATATCCCACTTGTAACCGAGTTCGACGTTGTCGAACTGCTCCGGATCGAAGGCACGGTTGCTGGCCGACAGGGAGGTCAGCTGGTCGCCCGCGCGCGGTACATAGGCGCGGCTGAAGCTGGTATACACCGACATATGCGGCGCCGGTTTGTACAGCAGGCCGACGCGCGGCGAGACCGGGGTGTCGGTCACTTCGAAGCGGCCGTTGCTGGTGGCCAGGCGGTTGGTGAAATCGACGCTGAAGCGGTCATAGCGCAAGCCGGCCACCACTTGCCATTGCGGCGACAGTTCGATCTGGTCCTGCACGTAGACGGCGGCCACGCTGGCTTCGCTGGCATTGTCGGTGGTGGCTTTCGGGAAGCTGAGGCCGCCGGTGTAGACCGGCTTGCTGGCCGGCACGCTGGTCGAGCCGGCGAACACGCCGTTGCGGCGCAGGTTGTCGGTGTCCTGGCGGCCGAACTCGAAGCCGAAGGCCAGTTTGTGGCGCACGCTGCCGGTGTCCAGGCTGGCATTCAGGTCGGTCTGGTTGAAGCGGTTGCGGCGCTGGGTTTCATCGCGGTATGCGCCCACGGCCAACTGGCCGGTGCTGGCCGAGACGGCGCTATTGGCGTATACGTTCTGGTAGTACTTGTCGTAGTCGGCGATGCGGGTGCGGTTGCGCAGCACCAGGCCGTTGCCGAAATCATGCTCCAGCACGGCGCTGAAGGCATTCACGCGGACCGCCGTCGGGCTCAGGGCGGCATTGCCGAAGAAGGTTCCGACATCGGCCGGGTAGGGGCGGCCGTTCAACGATGGCACGCCGCGGTCGGCGATGCGTTCGTCGCGGAAGTGTTCATAGCCCAGGCCAATGCGGGTGGCGGCGCCGGCGCGCAGCTGTACCGTCGGGTTGATGCCCTTGCGCTCCAGTTCAACGCCGTCGCGATAGCTGTCGCTGCGTTCGGCCATGGCATTCAGGCGCAGTGCCACGTCCTGGTTGAGGGCGCCGCCCACATCGAGCGCACCGCGCTTGTGCCGGTCGGAGCCAACGCTCAGCGTGGCTGCGCGCACCTGGCGCCATTCCGCCTGCTTGCTGACGCGGTTGATCACGCCGCCCGAACCGCCGCGGCCGAATACCATGGCATTGGCGCCCTTCAGCACTTCCACGCTGTCGATATTGTAGAAGTCGCGGTAGTACTGCACGTCATCGCGGATGCCGTCCAGGTAAAAATCGCCGGTGCTGCTGTTGCCCCGGAAGACGGCCGTATCGCGGTTGCCTTCGCCTTGCGCCGTCACCACGCCCGGCACGTAGCGCAGCGCATCGGCGATGCTGCGCATGGCCTGGTCGTCCATCAGCTGGCGCGAGATCACGGTCACCGCTTGCGGCGTATCGCGCAGCAGGGCGTCGCCCTTCATGGCGGTGCTGATGGTTTTCTGGTCGTAGCCTTCGGCGGTGGCGGTGACCTGGACCTGTGGCAGGACTTGCGGCTGTTCGGTCTGCGCCAGGGCGGGGCTGCCCAGCAGTGCGCCGGTGATCGCGAGGGCCAGACGGCTGGGTTGGAGGCGGGTAGGGGACGATTTCATGGAATGAGAATAGGAATGAGAACGCGAATGAGAATGTTTCGCATTGTAACAAATCCTTAACCTGGAAGCAACTTGGGTGTTGCTAGTTGGTAGTTCAGGCGCTCAGGGCGGCGTCTGGCAGGCGGGGCTGGGACAGGAAGACGGCCACTTCCGCCATGGCTTTGAAAATGGCGGTGCTCAGCAGGGCGATCTGGGTACGGGTGGGGTCATTGTCGAGCGGGTTGACCGGCGACAGTTCGCGCATCAGGCGGGCCCGTACGATCTGCAGGCCGCAGCCGCCGATGATGCTTGCGATCTGCGGCAGCCAGGCGCGCATCTGCTGCATGCCTTCGTTGGTGTGGGCGCCGATCTCCAGCAGCACGCCCGATTCGGCAGGTTCCATCTGCACCACCACCTTGCCCAGTTCGGCGGAATTGATTTCGAGGCGCACCGCCACGCGCGGCCGGCGGCGGCGCTGATCGGGGCCATCCTGGCCCGGATCGCGCGCCACCACGCGCAGGGTCAGCTTCTCCGCGCCCCAGGCATAGACGGCAAAGCGCCAGGCGTCGAGCTCGGACACCAGTCCAGGGTAGGGGCGGTTGTCGCGCATGACCGGCGGCGGCGGGTCGGCCATGAACAGGCTGGCCGGCACGTGGCGTCCTTCGTTTTGCTGCTGCAGGGCGGCGCGCTGCTCGCTGTAGGTGCGCACCATCACTTGCCATGAGGCGGCCAGCATCGAAGTATCCGGGGTGTGCCAGACCAGCTGGCGCAAAGGGAATAACTGGTTCGGCTGCATCGACAGCGCTTCGTGCGCCAGCAGGGCGCCGGCAGCGGAACCCGCGGCGGCGGCCGACTTGGCCAGCTGGTTGTGCTGGGATCCTTCCATCGCCTCGATCAGCGCACCGACGGCGGCAGGCAAGCCGCTATGCAGGGCGAAGTCGGGGGCATCTCCGGGCGGCTGGGCGACCGGCGGCACTGGCTGCGCGTGGACCTGGCCAGGATTTTCGCGGACCTGGCGGTCGGGGATGCTCAGCGAAGGATTGGACGGGGTGACGCGGTCGATTGCCATACAAACCGATAGTAATACGGCGATATAAAAAAAGCCAACCGCGCGCGGTTGGCTTTTTCAGTCTTACTGCGCTATTACTGCAGCAGGGACAGGACCAGCGAGGACTGGCTGTTGGACTGCTTCAGCATTGCGGTGCCAGCTTGCAGCAGCATCTGGGACGAGGTCATCTTCGCGGATTCGGAAGCGAAGTCGGTGTCCATGATACGGCCGGTTGCGTTCTTGGTGTTGGTCGAGATGTTCGACAGGTTGTTGTACGCGTGGTCCAGACGGTTGGAAATCGCACCCAGCTCGGAACGCAGTGCACCGACGGAGTCGATGGCAGTCGACAGGTCCGTGATGGTGGCGTTTGCGTTGGTGGAGCCGGCGGCCGCGGTGGCGCCGCTGATTTCAGTACCGGCTGCGGCACCGGCGGCACCGGTGGCTACGAAACCGCCAGCTGCCGCGGTGATATCGGTCTTGACGGTCGCCAGCTTGGTCGAGAAGTCAGCTGCCATCTTTTCCGAAGCATCAGCACCGATCTGGAAGTTCAGGGCTGCGGTCAGGGTGCCGGTGGCATCCCGGAACAGTGCGGTGCCACCGAACTTGGTGTTACCGAGGATGTTCGACAGCTCGTTGGACAGGCTGTTGAATTCGGACTGCATCGCGGTCTGGTCGGCAACGGTGGAGGAGCCGTCGGCAGCCTGGGTTGCCAGGTCCTTCATGCGGTTCAGGATGTTGGTGGTCTCGTCCAGTGCACCTTCAGCGGTTTGCAGCATGGAGATCGAGTTCTGGGTGTTGCGCATTGCAACTTGCATACCCGAGGTCTGGGTCTTCAGGCGGGTGGCGATCTGCAGGCCAGCTGCGTCGTCCATTGCCGAGTTGATGCGCAGGCCGGTGCTCAGGCGGGTCATCGAGGTCGACAGGCCGGTCTGGGTACGGGAGATCGAGTTTTGCGCGGACAGGGCCGCTGCGTTGGTGTGAAGGCTCAGCATGGAAAACTCCTGTTGGGTTAGTTCAAATCGAGCAGCGGTCAGATTTTTGCGCTCTCAGGAGTACAAGACGACCGTTTGATCAGGGGCATTAAGTGCCGAGTGGAAATTTTTTTGATTTTTTTTGGAACTTTCGATTGTGCGGTGCAATAAAAACCAGAAGGGGGCCTGGGCCCCCTTGTCACTTACATATTCGGATAGTTGGGGCCGCCGCCGCCTTCCGGCGTCACCCAGACGATATTCTGGGTCGGGTCCTTGATATCGCAAGTCTTGCAATGGACGCAATTCTGCGCATTGATCTGCAGGCGGTCCTGGCCTTCGTCGGTCTTCACGAACTCATAGACCCCGGCCGGGCAGTAGCGCGCTTCCGGGCCGGCAAACTTGGCCAGGTTGATATTGACCGGCACCGACGCATCCTTCAGCGTCAGGTGGATCGGCTGGTCTTCCGCATGGTTGGTGTTGGAGATGAACACCGAGGACAGGCGGTCGAAGGTCAGCTTGCCGTCCGGTTTGGGGTAGCTGATCGGGGTGAAGTCCGATGCCGGGCGCAGGCTGGCGTGGTCCGGCGTCGAGTGGTGCAGGGTGAATGGTGCCTTGCCGCGCAGGACCACCTGGTCGACCCAGGTCATCACGGAACCGACGTACAGGCCTTTCTTCAGCCATGGCTTGACGTTGCGCGCCACGTGCAGTTCTTCATGCAGCCAGGATTGCTCGAAGGCGGCCGGGTAGGCGGCCAGTTCGTCGCCGGTGCGGCCGGCGCCCAGCGCCTCGACCACAGCTTCGGCGGCCAGCATGCCGGACTTGATGGCAGCGTGGGAACCTTTGATGCGGCTCATGTTCAGGAAACCGGCATCGCAGCCGATCAGGGCGCCGCCCGGGAAGACCAGCTTCGGCAGCGATTGTAGGCCGCCGGCGGTGATTGCACGGGCGCCATAGGAAATGCGCTTGGCGCCTTCGAAGAAGGTGCGGATTTCCGGGTGGGTCTTATAGCGCTGGAACTCTTCGTAAGGCGACAGGTAAGGATTCTCGTAATCGAGGCCCACCACGTAACCGACCACGACCTGGTTGTTTTCCAGGTGGTAGAGGAAGGAGCCGCCGTAGGTTTTGGTGTCCAGCGGCCAGCCGGTGGTGTGGATCACCAGGCCGGGCTGGTGCTTGGCCGGGTCGATTTCCCACAATTCCTTGATGCCGATGCCATACGATTGCGGGTCTTTGCCTTTGTTCAGGTCGTACTTGGCCATCAGCTGCTTGCCCAGGTGGCCGCGCGCGCCTTCGGCGAACAGGGTGTATTTGCCGTGCAATTCCATGCCGAGCTGGAAATCCGGACCCGGCTCGCCGTCGCGCTTGACGCCCATATTGCCGGTCGCCACGCCCTTGACCGAGCCATCGTCGTTGTACAGGATTTCGGCGCCGGTAAAGCCGGGGAAGATTTCCACGCCCAGCGCTTCGGCTTGCTGGCCCAGCCAGCGCACCACGTTACCCAGCGAAATCACATAATTGCCGTGGTTCTCGAAGCATTTCGGCAGCAGGAAGTTCGGGGTCTTGACCGACTTGGTTTCGGTCAGGAACAGTACGCGGTCTTCGGTGACCGGGGTGTTCAGCGGGGCGCCCAGTGCTTTCCAGTCAGGGATCAGCTCGGTCAGGGCGCGCGGGTCCATGACGGCGCCGGACAGGATGTGGGCGCCAAGTTCGCCGCCTTTTTCCAGCACGACCACGGAAGTGTCCGGGTTCAGTTGCTTGATCTTGATGGCTGCCGACAGGCCGGCCGGGCCGCCGCCCACGATCACAACGTCATACTCCATTGCTTCGCGCGGGCCGTACTGTTCTACAAGGTTGCTCATAGTGTTTTTATAAGAATGATGGAAAATTCGGTGAAGGAAATAGAACGAGTGTGCTCTTTTTCCTTTGGGATTGCAACGGTGGCGCCATTGTGAGGGGTAATATTAGACGTGGCAATCTAATACGATGCATTTTTGTGTAATCATTACGGAACAGAATCACGAGGAGCTGCCGGTGGGGATCGAAGTCAATTTTGAGGGCAAGATAGCCCTGATCACAGGCGCCTCCAGCGGGCTGGGTGCCCGTTTCGCCAAAGTGCTGGCCAAGGCAGGCTGCCAGGTGGTGCTGGCCTCGCGCCGCATTGAACGCTTGAAGGAGTTGCGTGCCGAAATCGAAGCCGATGGCGGCGCCGCCCATGTGGTCACGCTGGACGTGACCGACTATGGCAGTATCCGCTCCGCCATCGCCCACGCCGAAACGGAGGCGGGGCCGATCGATATCCTGGTCAATAATTCCGGTGTGTCAATGACACAACGTTTGCTCGATGTGTCGCCCGAGGATTATGACTTTGTCATGGACTGCAACCTGCGCGGGGCGTTCTTTGTGGCGCAGGAAGCGGCCAAGCGCATGATTGCGCGCGCCAAGGGTGATCCGCGCAAGCAGCATCGGATCATCAATATCGCTTCGGTGGCGGGCTTGCGCGTGCTGCCGCAGATCGGCGTGTATTGCATGAGCAAGGCGGGCGTGGTGCACATGACCAAGGCCATGGCGGTGGAGTGGGGCAAGTATGGGATCAATACCAATGCCATTTGCCCGGGGTATATCGAGACGGAGATCAATGAGGATTACTTCGCCAGCGAGCAGGGCAAGCGGCTGATCGATATGCTGCCGCGCAAGCGGGCCGGCAAGCCGGAGGATCTGGATGGCCTGTTGCTGCTGCTGGCGGGGGATGAGGCGCATTTCATCAATGGGGCGATCATCTCGGCTGATGATGGGATGATGGCGGGCTGAAACCGGTAAACCGGGGTCAGGCCCTCAGGGCCTGCCCCCAGTCCGCGGCCGCCGCCGACCGGGGGCTGACCCTTGGGGTCAGACCCCGCATTACCGGTTTCAGCGCGCAACACCCACCAGCTTGTGCACCAGCTCCGTCGAAGTCGCCGCACCGAACTTGCGCATCAAGCTGGCCCGGTGCATTTCCACCGTCCTTGGCGACAAGCCCGTATCCCTCGCAATCAGCTTGCTGGTCTTCCCCTCCACCAGCAGCGCTGCGATTTCCCGCTCGCGCGGGGTGAGGGCGGCCGAGACCGGCCGCTGCTCCGATACATCTTCGAAGGTCCAGATCCCGGCGCCCAGCGGTTGGGCCGGATCCAGCGCCCGCCCCGTCACATGGCACCAGAACAGCTCGCCGTTCGCGCGGCGCATGATACGCTCGTCCGAATAGCGCCCCTTGGCATTCATGATCGGGATGATGCGGTCGCCGGTGCGCTGGTACTCATCCTGGGTCGGATAGAGGACCTGGAACGATTGCCCCGCCAATTCCCCCGGCGCATAGCCGAACATGGCGCCCAGCGCATCGTTGCCGGCCTGGATCACCCGGTTGTCCGACACGCACATGCCCACCGGGGCGTACTTGAAGATGGATTCAAAGTCGATCGGCATGGCGGTATTTCTACGGTATTGAAGTTTGGGCGGTCGTATTCTATCCTCAAACGCCATCTGGTCAATTCAGCAAGGAGACAAAATGAATAAAATTTACCCGGATGCCAAGGCTGCCCTGGCCGGCATCGTGGCCGACGGTCAAACCATTGCCGTGGGCGGCTTCGGCCTGTGCGGCATTCCCGAAGCGCTGATCGCGGCATTGCGCGATTCCGGCGCCACGGGCTTGACCGCGATTTCCAATAACGCCGGGGTGGATGGCTTCGGCCTCGGCCAATTGCTGGAAACCCGCCAGATCAAGAAGATGATTTCGTCTTACGTGGGCGAGAACAAGGAATTCGCACGGCAATTCCTGGCCGGCGAACTGGAGCTGGAATTCACCCCGCAAGGCACGCTGGCCGAGAAGCTGCGCGCCGGCGGCGCCGGCATCCCGGCCTTTTTCACCAAGACGGGCGTGGGCACCATCGTCGCCGACGGCAAGGAAATCCGCGAATTCGACGGCGAGCAGTACGTGATGGAACGCTCGCTGGTCGCCGATGTGTCCCTGGTCAAGGCCTGGAAGGCCGACAAGACTGGTAACCTGGTGTTCCGCAAGACGTCGCGCAACTTCAACCCGAACGTGGCTGCCGCCGGCAAGGTGTGCGTGGTGGAAGTGGAAGAGATCGTCGAAGTCGGCGCCATCGATCCGGATGCCGTGCACCTGCCGGGCATTTACGTGCACCGCATCGTGCTCAACGCCAACCCGGAAAAACGCATCGAACAGCGCACCGTGCGTGCCAACTAAGGAGAAGACAACATGGCATGGACCCGTGATGAAATGGCCGCACGCGCGGCGAAAGAACTGCAGGATGGCTTCTACGTCAACCTGGGCATTGGCTTGCCGACCCTGGTGGCCAACTATGTGCCGAACGATATCGAAGTGTTCCTGCAATCGGAAAACGGCTTGCTGGGCATCGGCCCGTTCCCGACCGAAGACCAGGTCGATGCCGACCTGATCAACGCCGGCAAGCAAACCGTGACGGCGTTGCCGGGCGCAGCCTACTTCAGCTCGGCCGATTCCTTCGCCATGATCCGTGGCGGCAAGATCAACCTGGCAATCCTGGGCGCGATGCAAGTGTCGGAAAAGGGCGACCTGGCCAACTGGATGATCCCTGGCAAGATGGTCAAGGGCATGGGCGGCGCCATGGACCTGGTGGCCGGCGTCAAGAAGGTGGTGGTGCTGATGGAGCACGTGGCCACCGCCAAGGATGGCTCGACCTCGCACAAGCTGCTGAAGAAATGCGACTTGCCGCTGACGGGCGTCGGCGTGGTGGACATGATCATCACCGACCTGGGCGTGATGGAAGTGACCCCGACCGGCATCCAGGTCACCGAACTGGCGCCGGGCGTGACCCGTGAGCAGATCAGCGCCGCCTCGGGCGTGGAACTGTCGTTCGCCTAAAAAATTCGGTGTCAGGTCTGACATTTGGACATTTCGCGCGCGAAATGTCCAAATGTCAGAC
>CAMLRG010000191.1 GCA_946482335.1 uncultured Duganella sp.
TAAACCAGCATCAAAAAAGCACTGGTTGGACCAGTTCAGTTATCGAGCCCGCTGGCGACGAAATCGATATGCCCCTGCATCGCAGTGCGCGCTTCTTCCGGCTGGCGTGCGCAGATGGCCTTGCAAATGGTGCGGTGCTGGATCAGCAACTGTTGCGCAACTTCCGCTTCCAGTGCGCGCAAGTTATTGCCGCTCAGCGTGATGTGCTCGCGCAGCATGCTGATCACGCTCGTATGCAAATGCAGGAACATCGTGTTGTGCGATGCCAGTGCGATTGCTTCGTGCAGCCGTGTGTCGGCTGCCGCCTCCGCAGCCGGGTCATTCGCCTTTCGCGCTACCTCCAGGGCGTCGAGCGCCGTGAGGATTCGGACGTGGTCTTCCTCGTCGCCGCGCAGGGCGGCAAAGTAGGCCGTCGCTCCCTCCAGTACACGGCGGAACTCGAGTACGTCCCCGCGCATCGCGGTTGAATCGGCCACCAACTGCCCCCATGGGGTGGCGCTGCCTGTACGTAGTTGATCCGTGACGAACACGCCTACACCCTGACGGCTGCTTACCAGCCCGCGTGCAGTGAGGCGCTGGATCGCTTCGCGGATCGTATTGCGGGATACATCGTAACGTTCAGCCAGGGCGCGTTCGGAAGGCATGCGCGAGTTGGCAGGAAAAGACCCATCCAGCAATGCCGCTTCGATCCGGCGTATCACCGACTCAACAAGCCCACTGCCTCGCACCACCTTCATTTCCAGCCTCCGAAATCATTGGTCCAACCAATTTGTGACGCCCCGAACATCCGGGAATTATGGTGGCTGTCGCAAGAAAAGCAAAGTGGAGTGAGACATGGAATCTAGAGACTACACGCGGCGGTCGCAGCATGCCTACCTGTTCGGCACCTGCGTGATCGACTTGTTCATGCCGCAAGCGGGGATCGATGCGGCGCAGCTGCTCGAACGGGAGGGGGTGACCGTGCATTTCCCGCGCGGCCAGAGCTGCTGCGGCCAGCCTGCGTACAGCAGTGGCCATCCCGAGCAGGCACGTGCCGTCGCACTGGCGCAGCTGGACCTGTTTTCCCAGCCTTGGCCGGTGATTGTCCCTTCCGGATCTTGCGCAGGCATGATGCGCCATCACTGGCCCGAATTGTTTTCCGGCGATCCGGTGGCAGGACCTAAGGCGCGCGCGCTGGCAGAGCGCGTGTACGAGCTCACAGAATACCTGGTGCGCGTGCTGCGGGTGCGCTATCCGGCGTCGGCGCAGAAGGATGAGCGTGTGCTCCTGCACACATCATGCGGTGCACGACGCGAGATGGGCACGCGTGAGCATGGCGTTGAGATGCTGGATGCATTGCCGGGCGTCTCCCGCATTGAACATGAACGAGAGTCTGAATGCTGCGGCTTTGGCGGTACTTTCTGCCTGAAGCATCCAGACATCAGCGGCGCGATGGTAAAGGACAAGGTGGCATCCGCTTGCGCGACCGGCTGCGGCACCTTGGTGTCAGCCGATTGCGGCTGCCTGCTCAATATCGGCCATGCCGCGCAATACCAGCGTGCACCGTTGCAGGTCGAGCATATGGCCAGCTTCTTGTGGCGCCGTGTGCGTGGAGCTGCGCAATGAGCGCCATGAGTGCCCGTGAGCGCATTCTCGGACGCTTGCGTGCGGCCAGGCAGCCAGCCATGCCACGCGCCGCCGCAGCCGAAACGCTGGCCGAACTGGATCGCCGCATCGACGAACACTACGCCGCCCAAGCAGGCGGCCCGGCCGGGCCTGACGTTCTCGCAAACCTGATGAAACAGGCGATGTCTGCTTCGCGCGCGGACGTGCTGTGCGCGACGCAGCAAGAATGGCCTGCGCTCCTGGCGGCGAGGTTGGCCGCGCATGGGGTGAAACGTCTGCTGCTGGATACGTCCGGCGTTGAAGGCGCCGCCCTGGCACGGGCCCTGCCGGCGGAAATCCAGGCGCTGCCCTTCGACCGCCCAATCGAGGAATGGAAACAGGAGTTGTTCACCAGCGTCGATGCCGGCTTTACCGTTGCCCGCTCCGGAATCGCCGCCACCGGCACCCTGGTGCTTGCACCGGACGGGGGGACGCCGCGCACGGTGTCGCTGGTTCCGCCGCTGCACATAGCGCTGGTTTATGCGAGCACTTTGCATCCGGACTTGCATGCGGCCGCGCGAGCCGAGCGCTGGTGCGATGGCATGCCGGCCAATCTGGTGCTGGTAACCGGGCCCTCGAAGACATCGGACATCCAGCAGACCCTTGCATATGGCGCACACGGTCCGCGCTGGCTGTGGAGCGTCATCGTCATAGACGGGGAGATGCTGCCATGACGACGTCACCGCTGAATTTCGTGCCGCCAGCGGATTTCCGGGAGCGGGCACGCATCGCACTGGACGACCATAAATTGCGCGCCAGTTTCCGTGGCGCGATGGACTTCCTGCAAAACAAGCGCAGTAGCCAATTCCCACGCGCGGACGAATTGGAAAACCTGCGCGACATCGGCGAAGCGATCCGCCAACATGCGCTGGCAAACCTGCCGCAATTGCTGGTCCAGCTCGAAGAGCGCTTGACGGCAGCCGGTGTACAAGTGCACTGGGCTGCAACGGCGCAGGAAGCCAACGCAATCATCCACGACATCGCCCAAAGCGCCCATGCGCGCAGCATCATCAAAGGGAAGTCGATGGCCAGCGAGGAAATCGAACTGAATCATTACCTCGAAGAGCGCGGCATCCAATGCCTTGAGTCGGACATGGGCGAGTACATTGTCCAGTTGGCGGGCGAGAAGCCCTCGCATATCGTGATGCCCGCCATTCACAAGACCAAAGAAGAAATCGGTGCGCTGTTCGAGCGGCATATTCCTGAAGCGCCATACAGCGAAGACGTCGACACGCTGATCCAGACCGGCCGCCGCGCCTTGCGCCAGGCGTTCGTGGACGCCGATATCGGCCTGTCCGGCGTTAATTTCGCCGCCGCCGATACCGGCACCCTGTGGCTGGTCGAGAACGAAGGCAACGGCCGCTTGTCCACCACGGTGCCGGATGTGCACATCGCGATCATGGGCATGGAAAAAGTGGTCGCCCGGCTGGAACACATCGTGCCGCTGGCCAGCCTGCTCACCCGCTCCGCCACCGGCCAGGCAATCACCACCTACTTCAACCTGATTTCGGGACCGCGCCGCGCCCGAGAAAAGGACGGGCCACGGCAGATGCACCTGGTCCTGCTCGACAACGGCCGTACGCAGGCTTATGCGGATGAACAACTGCGCGCCACGCTGCAATGCATCCGCTGCGGCGCATGCATGAACCATTGTCCCGTGTACGCGCGGATTGGCGGGCATGCCTATGGCACCACATACCCGGGCCCCATCGGCAAGATCATCTCGCCACATTTGCTCGGGCTGGAGGCGACGGCAGACCTGGCGACGGCATCCAGCCTGTGCGGGGCGTGCGGCGAAGTCTGTCCTGTGCGCATTCCCATCCCGTCGCTGCTGGTGCGCTTGCGGACGGAGGCGAACCGCAACCCTGACGAACAGGTAGCGCATCGCCTGCGTGGACAAGGTGCAAAGTTCAAGCGCAGCGAGCAACTGGTCTGGCAATTCTGGAGCGGAGCGTTCGCGCGGCCCAGTGCCTATCGCCTGTTCCGCTGGGCCGCCACGCGATGGCGCGCACTGGCGCCGAAGCAGCAGATGGGATGGACCGAGCACCGCCTGCCGCTCAAGCCCGCTCAGCGCAGCCTGGCCGACATGATGCGCGAGCGCGGCCAGCCGGAATGATTTTATTAAGAGAGGAGACACCATGCAAACCTGGCAGCAGATATACACCCCTTTAGGCAGCTTATGGCTTTCGGCCCTTGCCGCAGCCATTCCGATCATTTTCTTTTTCGTCGCCCTGGCGGCGCTGCGTATCAAAGGCCACGTGGCCGGCGCGATCACGCTGCTGCTTGCGCTGGGCGTCGCCATATTCGCCTATGGCATGCCTTTGCCGCAGGCGCTGGCGGCAGCCGGCTTCGGCTTCGTGTACGGCATGTGGCCGATCGCATGGATCATCATCACGGCCGTCTTCCTTTACAAGGTTGTGGAGCGCACGGGGCAGCTTGAAATCATCCGCGCCTCGATACTTGCCATCACCGATGACCAGAGGCTGCAGATGCTATTGATCGGCTTTTCGTTTGGCGCCTTCCTGGAGGGTGCGGCAGGTTTTGGCGCACCTGTCGCCATCACCTCGGCCTTGCTGGTGGGGCTGGGCTTCAATCCGCTATACGCTGCGGGCTTATGCCTGATTGCCAATACTGCGCCGGTGGCGTTTGGCGCAATGGGCATTCCGATCATCGTGGCAGGGCAGGTGACTGGCATCGACGCAATGCAGATCGGCGCCATGGCGGGCCGTCAATTGCCACTGCTGTCGCTGATCGTGCCATTCTGGTTGGTGTTCATGATGGACTCCGTGCGCGGAATCAAGGAAGTGTGGCCTGCTGCACTGGTGGCGGGCGGCAGTTTCGCCCTCACCCAGTACTTTACTTCCAACTACCTCGGTCCTGAACTGCCCGATATCACCTCGGCGCTGGTCAGCCTGGTATCGCTCACGCTTTTGCTGAAGGTATGGAAGCCCGCCAGTTCAAAGCAGGCGGCGCATGGACTGACGTCCGTGGCGATGGGTGGGGCTGCGGCGCTGTCCGGCATGCCCGGATTCGCGTCGGTCTCCGGCGATACGCGACAAGGCGGCGCGCTTGGCGCCGATGGCGCGCAGCGCCGGTCGCCCTACAGTGCGGCGCAGACCATCAAGGCGTGGGCGCCGTTCGGCATCCTTACCGCGGTGGTCACGCTCTGGAGCCTGCCGCAATTCAAGGCCCTGTTCAGCGTCACCGGCCCACTGGCAGCCACCGTGCTGAAATTCCACGTTCCGTACCTCGATCAGTTGGTCATCAAGTCCGCCCCGATTGTCGCCACGCCAAAGCCGTACGAGGCGCTCTACAAACTCGATATCTTCTCTGCCGTTGGCACCGCGATCCTGCTGACGGCGCTGATCTCGATGGCTTTGCTGCGCATGAAACCTGCCGATGGAGCGCGAGCCTTCCGCGACACGCTGGTCGAGCTGCGGCGCCCGATCCTTTCCATTGGCCTGGTGCTGGCGTTCGCTTTTGTCGCGAACTATTCGGGCATGTCATCCACACTGGCTCTGCTTCTCGCCGGCACAGGCGCTGCATTCCCGTTCTTTTCTCCCTTCCTGGGCTGGCTTGGCGTCTTCCTCACCGGTTCGGACACCTCATCCAACGCGCTATTCTGTTCCCTCCAGAATGCCACCGCGCATCAGATCGGTGTCGACAGCACCTTGATGGTAGCGGCCAATACCACGGGTGGCGTGACAGGGAAGATGATCTCGCCGCAATCCATCGCTGTGGCATGTGCCGCCGCTGGATTGGTTGGGCGTGAGTCTGAGCTGTTCCGGTTTACCGTGAAGCACAGCATACTGTTCGCGTCTATCGTCGGTGCGATGACGACAGTGATGGCCTACACCTGAAAAGTGGCCGAAAATTCCTGCGCACCGTGCATACCCGGTGCGCAGGCGGCGGCTTCCGGCTTCTGCGCCAGTGCCCCGCTGGCAACGTGACTTACTGCGGCCGGTAAGTGACCTTCAAGTTGTAGGTCGAAGCCGTGTACCCATGCAGCATCACGTAGACATCGCCGTTGGCCGTTACGCTGGTGCTGCACGTTTCGGTCGCGCTCGAGCCGTCGGACTTGCAGCTATAGCTGGTGGTAGTCGGTACGGCGCCTTTGCGCACATACAGGTCTACGTCGCCCGTGCCGGTGGTTTCCGCCTTGAAGGTACCGACGCCGGCCTTGAACGGACCGAAAGTGGCCTTCTGGCCAAGTGCCAGGCTGCCGCTGAACGTCTCAACCTTGTCGGGCACGCCGGGGCCGTCACTGCCCAGCTCCACGGCATAAGCCGTCGCCAGCTGCGCGAACTTCAGCGCATGGTCAGCCTGGCTGCCCATATTGGCATAGGTATCGTTGGCGGTGTGGATGTAGGGGTTGTCCTCGCCATCGAGCGTCTCGAACGGGAACGAAGCGGGGAAGCCCTGGTTATGCCAGGATGCGTGGTCGGAGCAGGCGTAGCCGCAGGCGCTGTATCCGACGGTGACGGCTGGCGTATAGGTCGACACCAGCGATGCCAGGAAAGCGTTCTGCTGGCTGTCCGTGAAGTCGGTGTAAATCCAGATATCCTTGGCCGAGCCGCGGTAGTTGGTCATGTCCAGCTGCAGCACGCCGACCACGTTCACATTGTTCGTCTTGAAATTGGCGGCAATGTCCTTGGAGCCGCGCAAGCCAACCTCCTCCGCTGCATAGCCCATGAACTTGATGGTGCGGCGCGGTTTGTAGCCCGATGAGATCAGCACTCTTGCCGCCTCGGTCAGGGTGGCGATGCCGGAGGCGTCGTCGTCCGCCCCTGGCGAGCGTGAAGTCTCCCCATTGCCGCTCATATTGATCGAATCGAGGTGACCGCCGATGACGACCAC
Organism: uncultured Duganella sp.; assembly: GCA_946482335.1. Next base: position 6,502 of record CAMLRG010000191.1, read on the forward strand.
TTCCGATGCGTTGTCGGTGCCATTGATGGTCATGATCACCGATTTCTGGTTGTAGCCGGTATGCGAGAACTGCGTCACGCTGATATCGCTGCGCCCCGCAGCCATCGACGACCATTTTTGCGCCAGCCAGTTGGATGCGTTGGCGCCGTTGGTGGTCAGGTAGTAGCGGTTGGCGAAGGCAGACAGGTCATTGATGGTCTGCGCGATGTTGGATGCCTGCAGCAGCGGCAGCACAGGCGTCACCTGGGCCGAGTTGTCGATGGCGTAGGCTGGGCGGGTCGCGAGCGTCGTGATAGCCGCGCTGGCTTTGGCGACGGCCTGACGGCCTTCCTCTTCACTGGAGTGGGTGATGAAACCACCGCAGCGCTTCAAGTCCTTATGGATGGCGGCTGTCAGCTTGAGCATGGTTTGGTCGTCGACCTGCATCAGGTGGATCTTTTCCTTGCCAGGGCCTTGCCTGCTCATCTTCGATGTTGCCTGGGGCACCGCCTCGCGCAGCTTGGCGTAGGCGGCGTCGCCCAGCGTGATCCAGGTACCGGGTGCTGCATGTGCTGCGCCGGCGGCAAAGAGTCCTGCGGCCAGTACTACCGGGGTAAATCTCTTCATTTCTGCTCCTTTGCGCAAAAAAAAATGCACCCGGGGCGGGTGCATTTGTCAAAAATCTTAGCAGATTATTCGCTTCGCACGATTGTGTGCGGATTTGATATTTCTCAAATGTCGCGCAGATGCCGCTGCGATCGGCAAACTGTTACGATTGCAGCGTGAGCCTTCCGTCAACCGCCAATGCCAACGGCTTCTTCCGTGAAGCCCGCCATTTCGAACACTTGCGTGCCGTACTGGCGGAGCGCAGGCCCAAAGCGCGCCCATTCCGCGCCTGGAGCGCTGCCTGCTCCACCGGGGAGGAGGCTTATTCGATCGCCATGGTGCTGGCCGACGCGCTGCCGGCCCAGGGCTGGGAACTGCTGGCGTCCGACATCAGTCCGCGTGTGCTCGACACGGCGCGCAGGGGCCGCTATCCCATGGGGCACGCCGCCGGCATCCCGCCCGATTATCTGCGCCGATTCTGCGTCGAAGCTGAAGCAGGTAGCTTGCTGGTGTCGCGCGGGTTGCGCGAATGCGTTGAATTTGTCCAGGTCAACCTGAACGCGCCGCGCTTGCCCTCCCTTGGCAGATTCGATGCGATTTTCCTGCGCAATGTGCTGGGCTATTTTGACGGCGAAACGGGGCGCCTCGTCATGCGGCGCGTGCTCGGTTACCTGCGGCCGGACGGCTTCATGTATATTGGGGAATCGGAAAGCCTGCACGAGATGGCGCTGCCGGTGCAGAGCCAGGCCCCAGCCATCTATCGGAGGGTGGATGAAGGACTTTAGCGCAAGCTCAGTATTGATTGTCGAAGACAGCACGGTGCAACGCGAGCACCTAGCCCGATTGCTGCGTGAAATCGGCTTTGGCACCGTGCTCAGTGCGAGCGACGGCATCAATGCCTTGCGCGTGCTGGAGCAGTGCGGCACCCCGGTCGATCTGCTGCTGACCGACCTTGATATGCCGGGAATGGATGGCGTGGAGCTGATCCAGCAATTGGCCCAGCGGCATTGCGTTGCCAACCTGATAGCCACATCCGCCAGCCAGCAACGCCTGCGTGATGCGGCGCCCAGCCTGCCGGAAGGCGGCACCATGCGCATCCTGGCCACCATTGCCAAGCCAGTGCGGCAGGAAGCATTGCAAGCCTTGCTGCACGACGCGCCGATGCAGACCCTATCCGAGCTTGGCTCGCGCGTCGCGGCGGAACCCCCCAGCGTCGCCGAGATCGATGCGGCCCTGGCAGCGGGCGAGTTCGTCCCGCTGTACGTACCGCGCTTGGCGCTCGACAGCTGCCACCTGGCGGGTATTTCCATGCGTGGCCACTGGCGCCATCCGCACCGTGGCCTGTCGGGCGTTGGTGCGGTATTCCAGGCATTGGCAGACAATCGTGAACTGGCTGGTTCGATCATGCGCGCGCTCGTCACGCAAACCGTGGCCGACCTTCGCGTTATGCGGGCGATGGACCTGCCAGCCATCAGGCTGTCGATTCCCCTGCCGGACAAGTTGGTGGACGACCTGGGGGAATTGGGCGGCCTGGTGGCCAGCGTCCAGGCGCAAGACTTGAGGCCGGGCGACATCTGCTGGGAGGTCAGCGAAGCCGTGATTGCCGCCTGCGAACCGGAAGCACTGCACAATATTGCCCGCCTCAACTTGCGCGGCTTTCGCATCGGCGCCGTGCATTGCGGGCGTTATGAAGCAAGCGTTCGCGACTATGCCTGTTTTCCACTATCGGAGATAACGATCGACCCGCTGTTCGTGCACGAAATAGCGCAGCGCAGCCATCGCCGGCCCTTGCTCGACGGGCTATTGGATATGGCGGACAAGCTGGGCATCCCGGCATGCGCCGATGGCATTGCACATGCCGATGACTGGGCGCTGATGCGCGAGCTGGGATGCCGTGCCGGCCAGGGCCCGCTGGCCGCCGGGCCAATGACGGCGCGCGAGTTCATCGCATGGCTCAAGGAGGGCCGCATGCGTCTTCGTGACGTGGCGCCTCCAGCGGAAGGGACAGCGTAAAGCAGGTGCCATGTCCTTCCGTGCTGGCGACGGTGATGCTTCCCCCCAGGATGTCGGACACGATGCTGTGCACAATGTGCAAGCTAAGGCCCGAGCCGCCGGCACCAGCCTTGGTCGTGGAGAAGCGATCGAAAACACGCTCCCGGTCGGCAGCGTTGAGGCCATTGCCGTTGTCGCGCACGTGAAGAGCGATGCGATCGGAGGTTTCGTATTCAGCCACTATTTCAACCTGGCCTTCACTACGGCCATCGAAGGCACGCATGATGGCGTGGTTGACCAGGTTCGCGATGACCTGGCCGAGCGGACCGGGGTAACTATCCATCATCAGCGCGTCGGGCACCGCCTGTACCACCTGGAACGGCGTGCGTTTGATCGCCGGCATCAGCGTCAACACATTGCTTGACACGACTTCAGACAAAAGGAAGGCGCGGCGCTGCATGCTGGTCTGGTCCACTGCGACCTGCTTGAAGTTGCTCACCATGTCGGCGGCGCGTTGCAGGTTGCGCATCAGGATTTCGGTCGTGGTGCCGGCATTTTCCAGGTAGCTCGCCAATTCCGATCGGCGCATGTTCTCGCCATTGGCGAAGTGTTCCCGTATCGCCCCCGTTTGCGACTCAAAGGTGCTGGCCACCATGAGGCTGTTGCCAATCGGTGTATTCAGTTCATGCGCAATGCCTGCCATCAGCGCGCCCAGCGCCGCCAGCTTTTCCTTTTGGACCAGGTCCTCCTGTGCACGTGCCAGCGATTGGTACGCCTGCTTCAATTCCTCGTTCGCACGGCGCAGGGCGAGGTGTGTGTTGATGCGGGCCAGTACTTCTTCCGCACGGAACGGCTTGGTGATGTAATCGACGCCTCCCGCCGCGAAGCCGCTGACGATCTGTTTCGCGTCGCTCAGGCCAGTCATGAAAATGACGGGCACTTCACGCGTCCTGGGGTCAGCCTTCAGACGGCGGCAAGTCTCAAATCCGTCGATGCCGGGCATCACAATGTCGAGCATGACCAGGTCGGGTTCCGCCAAAGCGGCGCGCATCATGCCATCCCGGGCGTCGTGCGCGAGGATGACAAGGAAGCCATGGCGGCTCAAATGGTCGAGCAGGGCAAGCTGCAAGGTCGGCGAATCGTCGACGACCAGTACGGTGGGTGGGCGCTTTTTCACGTTCAGCCCTTGTCAGAGTGGATGTGGCTTGCTATAGTTCTGTCCCTCGCAACGCAACGCAGCCAACAGCGCGAAGCGAAACGAGAAAAAGAAGGGGTTGACGAGTTGCACGCTGTACCGCATAATCTCGCTTCTCTGCTGCTGACG
>CAMLRG010000192.1 GCA_946482335.1 uncultured Duganella sp.
CGGCGCCACCCGCAGCATTCGAGCCGCCGTGCACGTACACCAGGACGGGCAGCTTTGCCTTCGTCCCATGCGCCGGCGTACGGATGGAAACGGTCAGGCAGTCCTCCTGCGCGCCGGCCATGAAGCCCTGGTTCCAGCCGACATCACCCTGAACACAGGCTGGCGCCTGCTTGCGCCCATCCAGCACCCCATTCCAGGGAGCCCGAGGCGCCGGCGGCTTCCATCGGTTTTCGCCGGTGGGCGCCGCGGCATAGGGGATGCCGTAAAAGATTGTGCTGCCGTCAGCCATCGCAAGACCGGCGACCTTGCCGCCGGCCACGGTGACTTCCTGCGCCATCACAGGCGAGAACAGTAGTGGGAACGCAAGACCCAGTGCACTTGTATTCGAAATCAACGACATCCAACATCCTCCTGAAAAACTTGGGTGAAATTAACCGCAGTCGGCCACCGCGAGCAGGCAACCGGCAATATGGTCCACGTGCCGCGCAATCGTGGCAGCGTGATACTGGGTGCTGGCATACCGGCAGCCAACCGAGAAGCAGCCGTTCGCGAATCCAAAATCAAGGTCCAGCCGGTACCAGCGCGCCAGCCCGGGCGGCATTACCTGGAATTCGCGCAGGAACTCCGGTTGGCCCGCCTCAACGGCCGCCGTGTCGAAGCCTTCGTACCCGAAGAAGTTGACACCGACCTGGCGGTCATATACCGGCATCAGCGCGCGCTTTTCCCGGGACCCTGGCGCCGGATTGCACGCCTCGATGAAATAGGCCGTCCCCTTGCCGGGGATGTCAGCCAGCTGTCGCTTGATGTCCATCACTTTTTCCAGTTCGCTTGCGCCGTCCGGTTGGCGTATCAGCAGCAAGCCATTCAACGCCAGCAAGCCGACCGTCCTGGAGTAGTCCTGTCCTTCGGTGCCGATGGTCTCGGAGCGTCCTCCGAAGGGGCAGCACAACTGCATCCACTCGCCGCCGGCCTCACCCAGGTAGAAACTGCTGACCGCATAAATGATTGCATCGAGCATGGCGATCTTGCGCTGCTTGAGCCCTTTGACCAGCGCCGCGCTCGTTGCCGCGTCGAACGTACGGCGGTGTTCCGCCTCGTCGGCGGTGAGGCCGCCCACGCCCCGATCGGCCATGTCGACCGGCAGCTGGCGGCATGCACGCCACTCGGGCTTACTCCAGTAGGCGTGTTGGGCCTGCTGGTCCAGCCGCCGGTACCAATCGCGCTGTGCCGCCACGTACAGCGACACCGGCGTTGCCGGCGGCGGGCCGCTGGAACCGGCCTTGAAATGCGTGAGCAGGTCCTGGAAGACGATATTGAGCGAATAACCGTCATAAATGACGTGATGACTGAACAGGATCAATAGCGGCGGCCCGTCCGCAAACCTGACCATATGGGCGAAGAACAGGGGGGCGCGGGTAAATTCGATGGCGCCCAGGGCGTCCCGGCAATAGGCCTCGGCATCGAACTTCGCACAGTTCTCCCGCTGCACCACGCTGAAATAGCCGTCGGCAGGATAATCTCCGTAATGGACGCGCCATTGCCCCTCCACATCCTGCACGAAGCGCGAGCGTAGCGCTTGGTGATGCAGGATGGTCCGTGCCACCGCTCCTTTCACGGCATGCGGCGCGACGCCCTCGCCTAGGCGGAATACCGCGGCGTAGCTCTCCGTGAGCGGATTCGCTACATGCGGATAAAAGAAGCGGCGCTGTCCGAACGCCAGCGGTGATTCGCCGGGAATATCCTCCGGCTGCGGTCCGCCGGCTGCGGCCGCACTGCCGGCCGGCGCGCGCATGGCAAGGGCCAGGTCCGAGACCGTCTTCAATTCGACGAACTGCGCCGGCGTCGGTGTGCGGCCGAAGCGTGCCTGCAAATCCTCCGTGATCATGAGCACCGCGATCGAGTCGATACCGAGGTCCCGCAGGCGCGTTCCAGGCTGGATCTCGCCGCTGCCGGCATGCTGCCTCATGATGTCGATGATCCCAGCCAGCAGCTCCGGTTCGTCGGGCACTCCGCCCGGACGCGCCTGCGGCGGCGCCGCACTTGCCGGTTCGTCCTGCTGGAGGTGGCGCTGCAGCAGAATTCTGTCGAACCTCGGCAACGCCGCCGTCGCCGGCTCCGGCAGGTCCAGCGAAAAATCCGCACTGCCGGCGCTGATCACGGCATGGGCATTGGTGCCGCCCACCCCAAACGAGCTGATACCGATGCAGTGCGGCACGCCGGCCTGCAACGCCAAGGGCTGCCCCGCCAGCCGGAACAAGGTTTCGGGGAACTTGCACAAAGGATTCAGGCCGCCCGCCATGCGCTGCGGCGGTATCGTGCGGTGGCGCAGGATCAGCGCGGCCTTGATCAAGCCGGCGATGCCGACCACCACATCGGTGTGGCCGATCGCGGCCTTGGCCGAGCCGATGTGCAGCGGATCGCTCTTGCCCCATCGCCGCAATGCCCGGTCCAGCGCTGCAATTTCAACCGGGTCGCCAAGCCGGGTGCCGGTACCGTGGCATTCCACATAAGCGAGCTGGGAAGGCGCGATGCCGGACGCGGCCAAGGCGGCGCCCACCACCGCTGCCTGTCCCGCGGCCGAGGGGGCGGCATAGCCAGGCTTGTCGTCGCCGTCATTATTGACCGCACTGCCCTTGACGATGCAGAAAATGCGGTCGCCGGCTTCCAGCGCAGCGTCAAGCGGCTTGAGCACCAGGAATGCCGCGCCCTCGCCCGGCACGGTGCCGTCCGCGTCCGCCGAAAATGGCATGCAGGAACCGGTCGGGGAAAAGATGCCGCCTTCCTGCACCGGGTAGCCGCCCCAGAACGGCCTGAGCGAACAGGCGCCGGCCAGGGCAATGTCGCAATCTCCGGCCAGCAGGGACTGGATGGCGGCGTGCACCACGACCAGGGACGATGAACACGCTGTGTTCACCAGGACCGCCGGCCCGGTCAGCCCCAGGCCGTATGCCAGCCGCGTCATGTAAAAATCACGGTCGACATAACTCATCTCGTGGAGCGTCAGCGCCTGTTCCTTCTGGCTGGCGCGCACCTGGTTGGCCCATTCCGAGGAAGTGGAGGCACTGCCGAACAGGCCGATGCGCCCTTCATGCAGGGCCGGGTCGCAGCCGGCCGACGCCAGCGCCAGGCTGCTGTGCTTGAACATCAGGCGCAATTGCGGATCGGCGATCTCGGCATCGCGCGCGGGTACGCCGAACCGGCGGTGATCGAAAGCGGCAATGTCGCCCAAGGCTGCCATGCGGCACATCATGCCGTGCTGTCCTTCCGGCGGCGCGCCGCGCGCGCGCAGCTCCGCCGAATCCATGGTACGGATCAGCGTGTGTGCACCGGCAATCGCTTCCCAGTATTGCCTGATGTCGGCGGCGCTGCCGAATTCGCAGGAGACGCCAATTACCGCTATATCGAGATTATGATCCCCGTCCATCCAGTTGCTCCGTTTTCGCAAGGGCCAGGCGCTGCCGCCTTGCCATATTCAGGTTGCGGCGTTGCCGCGCCGAGCTGGCGCACTCCGCCTGGGCCGTTCCGCCCACCAGGCCGGCCAGCCTGGCGATGGTCGGGCTGCCGTAGATTTCCACCAGGTCGATATCGCGCCCATAGCGCACATCCAGTTCGCGCTTTACCGCCATCAGGGCCAATGAATCGCCGCCGGCTTCGAAGAAGCTGGTATGGCGGCCAAAGCCATCATGCTTCAGCACTTTGGACCAGATCGCGAATATGGCCGACTCATGGGCCGATTGGGCCGCTTCGCCCGGCTCCCCGGAAGGGTCCGGCGGCAGCGGCAATCGTGACAGGTCGATCTTGGCATTCTGGTTCAAGGGGAAGGCGTCGACCAGTACCAGGCGGTCCGGCACCATGTAGTTCGGCAAAGCCTGCCGCAGCCCAGCTTCGATTGTGGCTGCGGTGGAGCCGCTCCCGCCCTCCAGCTGGACATAGGCGACGATCTGGGTACCGGCGCCGAGCTGCCGGGCCGTTACCACGGCTTGCGCCACACCATCACAGCGCTGGATGGACGCCTCGATGTCACTCAGGTCGACGCGCAAGCCGCGTATCTTTACTTCATGGTCCTTGCGGCCGTAATACTGCAGGGAACCGTCGGGGCGCATACGGACGAAATCCCCGGTGCGGTATGCCCTGAGCACCTTACCGCCACCGATATCGAGCTGCACGAATCGTTGTGCTGTCATGGCGGCATTCGCATGGTATCCGCCGGCCAGCGGCACCCCGGCCACGTACAGCTCGCCGATCGCACCAGGCACTTCAGGCAGGCCGCTGGGGTTGACCACGAAGCAAGCCGTGTTACGAATAGGCTTGCCAATGTCAGGCACGTCCGGCCAGCTGTCGGGCTCGTTGCCGAGCGCTGCCACGGTCACCACGTGGGTTTCGGTCGGGCCATAGTGGTTAAACAGACGGGCATCGGGGTGCCGTGCGAAAAAGCTGCGCAGGCCGGGCGTGATCTTCAGTTGCTGCGCCGTCGACAGCACCATGCGCAGGGCCGGCAAGCGCACGCCGCCCTGGTCGGCGCCCATTGCCAATTCGCACAGCACGGGGTAAGACAGATTCAGCAAGGTGACGCCTTCCTCGCGCAACAAGCCCAGTAGTGCCAGCGTATTGCGCCGCATCGCCGCATCCGCCAGCACCACCGTCCCGCCATTCAACAGCGCGGTAAACACTTCGGTAAAGTGCATGTCGAAGGCAATCGACGAATAATTCAGCACCACCGGCGCCGCATGGTCGATGGTGGCGCTGATTTCCGTGATCAGGTTGTCCAGCGCGGCATGCCCCATGCTGACTGCCTTCGGCGAACCCGTGCTGCCGGAAGTGAACAGGATATAGGCTGGATGGCGGCCATGCGCCAGCCCCGGCACCGCTGCCGGCAGCGGCCGGGCGCTGTGCTCGCCTGGAGGCGGCACCGCCAGCACCGGAATCCCTGTTTCGGCGGCCGGCAAGGCCTGTAGCGTCGTCTGGTCCACCAGCACGCAGGCCGGCCCGATGAAGCGGATGCGCGCGGCGACCGCATCCTGGTAATAGTCGGGATCCAGCGGCACATAGGTGCAATCGAGCTTGAGGATCGCCAGTATCGCCGTCATGTAGGCGGGGGTGCGGTGCATGAAGATGAGCACGCGGTCCCCGGCCCTCGCGAACCGTGCAAGCTCCTGCGCGAGCCGGTCCACCTCGTCGGACAGCTCGCGGTATGTCAGGCCCTTGCCCTGGTGGCGGACCGCGACAGCCCTAGGATTGGCCGCCGCAACCGCGCGCACGCGTTCATACAGCGACACCTCGCTGTCCGGCGGCGCTGGCGGCGCGGGGAGATCGTGCCCCGGCAGGCGTCCTACCGGCATGCCTGGCATCGACAGCGCACTGGCCAGCAAGCGCTCCCAGAAGTCGGCCAGGCGCACGATCGTGCCGTGTCCGAACAGCGCCGTATCGTATTCGAAACAGATGCGCAAGCCGCCGGCATCGGGGTAGAGATCCACGGACAAGTCGTAGCGCGCCACCGCGGCAGCCACGGCAAGGATGCGTGCGCGGAGCCCGCCATGCTGCACTTCCGCCGCCCCGTAGTCGTGATAATTCAAACTGATCTGGAACAGCGGGTTGTAGCTGGGATCGCGCACCGGCTTCAGCTCGCGCAGCAAATCCAGGTAGCCGACCACGGCATGCTCGCGGGCAGCCAGCAGGGTATCCCGGCAATCGCGAATCAGGCCGGCCATGTCCGAGTCCAAGTCCAGCCGTGTGCGCAGCAAGGCCGCCTGCGCCTGGAAACCAATCTGCGCGCGCTGCTCCGCCGTGTCGCGCCCAGCGAGGAACGTGCCCAGCACGATGTCCGCCTGGTTGCCGAAGCGCGCCAGCGCCAGGGCCAGCAAGGCGTGCACGCCACTGAACAGGGTGGCGTCCTGCCCTGCGCACAGCGTCCGCAGCGCCTGCACGGCTCCCGGGTCCAGCCGGATCGCGTGGCGGCCGGCTGCCGCCCGTCCATGCGCAGCGGGCCGCGCGCCATCGAGCGGCAGGTTGTGCACGTCGGGCAACCCGGCCAGGCTGTCCTTCCAGTACGCGAGCGCAGACTGGTAGCTGGCGGCCGCGACCGGGCGCACGGACCAGGCCACCGCGGCCTCTTCCTGCGGCTGCGGCGCGTCTCCCGTGCCATAGCGCGCCAGGATCTGTTGCGCCAGCAGCCGCAGCGACCAGCCATCGGCAGCGATGTGATGGAACACCAGGGCCAATGTGACGGCCTCGCCGGCGCCGCCGGTCAGCACCTGGCCGCGCACGGGATAGCCGCTGCCAAGGTCAAAGGCGCGGCCAATCAGCGCATCCAGCTGGTTGCCGCGCCGCGAACCGTCCACCCGCTCGGCCGGGATCCTGAATCCGGACGCCGGCAGCAATTGCGGCGCATAACCGCCCTCCCGCCCGGGCGGGTAGGCAGTGCGCAAGATCGCATGGCGCATCAGCGCCTGCTCCGCTGAACGCGCCAGCCGCGCCGGATCGATACCGGCATCGAAGTCCAGCAGCAGCGGCAAATGGTAGGCCGGATTGCCGGGCGACCAGCCCTCGATCGAGAGCATCAATTGCTGGTTGGCCGACAGTACGGCCCGGTCCTGCGTGGCCGGGGGCGGCAGCGCCTCCGCCTGACGCCAACTGCACAGCAGATTGCTCAAACGCCGCAAAGACGGGTGCTCGAACACATCCTTGATCGACAGGGCGGCGCCAAAGTGCTCCTCCAGCTCCACCACCAGCTGTGCAATCTGCAAGGAGGAAATGCCGTAAGCAAAGAAGCTCCGGTGCGGCTGGTCCACCACCTGCCCCGTCAGCGCCGCCAGCACTGCCGCCAGACGCGCCTCCAGCGCGGCGTCAACCGCGGCTTCACCCTCGTCATCTTCCCCACGCGACAACAAGGCTTGCGCAGGAAGCTGGCCAGCGTCCAGGGCTTGGGCCAGGGCCTGCCTGCGCACCTTGCCGGAGGAAGTCCTCGGGATGCCACCCAGCGCCACCATCACGATCTCATCCAGAAGCACGCCCTGTTCTTCAAAGACGCGCGACGAAATCCTGGCCGCCAGCTCCGGGTCGGTCAATGGGGCGCGGGAACGTGCCTCCAGCACCACTACGGGCACTTCCGTTCCACCCTGCCGCTTGCCCACCAGCGCAATGCCTGCATACCGGGAATCGCCGGCCAGGACGTCCTGCACCACCTGCTCAACGTCTGCCGGGTAGATATTGCGGCCGTTCTGGATGACGATGTCCTTGATGCGGCCCAGCACATACAGCTGGCCGCCTTCGACCAGGCCGCTGTCGCCGGTGGCAAAAAACGGTCCTTCGCCATCGGCAGTGAAACGGTGGAACGGCGACTGCGCATCGTCGGCCCGCCCGAAATAGCCGGCGCTGACATGCGGACCACGGATCCAGATCTCTCCTTCCGCGCCCGGGGGCAAGCGCTGGCCGTCGGCATCGACCACCACCAGGTCCCGACCGTCGGCGGCGCCGCAGGCGACGGTCCGGGCCTGATGCGGGGCCTGTAGCGCTTCCCGGTCGGGGTTCCATGGCGCGCCGCACACGAAAACGGTCGCTTCCGCCATGCCATAGGCCGCGAAGAAGGAGCCCGCGGCAAAGCCGGCCGGTTCGAAGGCGGTTGCGAAAGCTTCCAGCGTGGCCGCCTGCACGGGCTCCGCGGCATTGAATGCGATCCGCCACCGGCTGAGGTCCAGCGTGGCGAGCAAGGCTGCGCCGCGGCCGGGCCGGCTGCGCAGCCGATCCAGCACGGCCTGGTAGGCGAAATTGGGCCCGCCGGAGATGGTGCCGCCGTAGTGCGACAGCCTGTCCAGCCAGGACAGGGGATTGCGCATGAAGGACAAGGGCGTGCCGATCACCGACAGGCTGCCCGTCGCCATCGGCAACAGCACCGTATTCACCAGGCCGAGATCGTGATGCAGGGGCAGCCAGTTCACGAATACGTCTTCCGCGCGCACCGATGCCGATTCGGCCAGCATGGCCAGGTTGGCCATGATGTTGCGGTGGCTGATCATGACACCTTTGGGCGCACCGGTCGAACCCGAACTGTACTGCAGGTAGGCCAGCGATTCCGGTGCCAGGCATGCCATGGCAGCGGGAGGCCCATCCAGCATCAGGGCGGCCATCTCGAGCTGGCCGCCAGTGCCGTCCGCCACCTCGTAAACCGATAAGCTGGCCCCACTGTCGGCCAGTATCCCCGCCAGCCTGCGGCGCACCTCCGGGTTCGCGGAGGGATACAGCGGCACCGGCACCAGCCCGGCGAACAGGCATGCCCAGAACACCGTCACGTAAGCCGCCCCTTGCGGCAATTGGATGGCCACGCGGTCGCCGGGGGCGCAATGCCGCAGCAGGTTGCCGGCAATCCGCCGCACGCTTGCGTACAATTGCGCGCGGGTCAAGCGCTCTTCCTTGCTGTCACCCACGAAAATGTAGGCCAGTTCATCCGGCGCCTGCTGCGCGCCGGACACCAGGCGCTCGACGATGTGTGCGCCGTTCATGCCAGGCCCGCCCTGGCCAGGCGCTCCGACCTCGCCTCCGCCTGCTGGTTGGTGATGTTATAGACCACCATGGCCGCTGCCGACAGCAGCGCGAAGCCCGCCGGCACAAGAGTGAACATCAGGGTGATGCCATGCAGGGAAGCTGCCGACTGCACGGCATCCGGCTGATAGTGGAAGTAAGCCAGTCCCAGCGGCGCCAGCACCATGCCCAGCGAGCCGCCGAGCCGCCCGCCCAGCATCGCGAGGGAGTTGATCAGTGCCGGCGAGCGCTGGCCGGCAACATGGTCAAAGTAATCCACCACGTCGGAATAAATCGAAAACATCAGGGGTGCGCAGGCGCCACCGAGAAGCGAATTCAGGCAATGGCTGCCGATGATCAGGGCAGTGTCGCCTTCACCAAACAGGTAGATCAGGCCGATGAACAGCGCATTGCCCGTCATGAGCCCGAGGTACAGCTTTTGCCGGTCGATGCGGTTGATCAGCAGCCCCACCAGCGCCACCCCGACCGCGCACGACACCGTGCCTGCCGCCAGCATGAAGTTGGCGATATCGGCGCGCCGCATCACGTAGGTGATGTAATACAAGGTCGTCTGCGATTTGATGGCGACGAACACGCCGGTAAACAAGGTGGCCAGCAAAGGGGCGAGAAAAAGCCTGTTCCTGAAGATGGTGCCCAAGCCCGCCAGCATGTTGCCCGGATTGCCTGCCGCCGGCGTGGCAATGCGCTCGGTGATCGAGGCGTAAGTGATGTACATGGTCAGCGCAGCGGTCAATGCGAACACCAATGCCACATAGTAGAAACCGCCGCTGTCCTTGCCCCCGGCCGCATCGACAATGTACTTGATGGACAGCGTCGCCACGGTGCTGGCACCAAAGGCGCAGACAAAGCGCATCGTCGACAGGCGCGCCCGATCGCTGGCCAGGGACGCGATCGACGAGATCAGTCCGGTATAGACCACCGAAATCAGCGCCGAAACCAGCACGAACACGCTGACCACGCAATAGGCATAGGCGACGCGGGTGCCGGTGTCCCAATTACGGTCGAACGCAAACAGCAGCGCCGAAGACAGGAATGCCGGTACGATCAGCCAGCCCAGCCAGCGCCGGAATTGCCCGGTGCGTCCCGCCAGGCGGTCCACCATCAGGCCGAACAAGGGATAGCTCACGCTATCGAGCACCTTCGTCATCAGGAACAGTCCGGCCACGCTCGCCAGCGGCAGCCGCATGACATCGGTGAAAAAATACAGCTGGTAGAAGCCGACCAGCGTTCCGATCAGCGCCTGGCCTGCGTCGGCGACCCCGTAGCCCAGCAGGTGCCGGGCCTTCAGTGCCTGTGTCATGTATTCGTCTCCCCTGACCAAGCGGCAAGATTGCCAAATCAGCAAAGAGACAGGGTACGCGCGAGCTCAGTTGAAAAAAAGTACGATTTCCGCTAGTTGTAATTATGATATTTCACTGCCCCGTGGTGGGGTCACCACGCGCACAGCGTCGCAACGTGGGCCACGTCCAGCGCCTGGTAACGGATCGTGCAACGTGCACCCTGCCGCCATTCGGGACTGAGGGTTTCGCAAACACGCAAGTGCATCAGCCGGCCGGCCGGATCCAGGCTCTCCAGCTCGATGGCGTCGAAGTTGAAATAGCGTCCCACGACGCCATGCACCGCCTTGAAGAAGCTTTCCTTGGCGGAAAAGAGCAGTGTCAATGGAAGGTATCTTCCGAGCGCGGCTTCAAAGTCCGCCAGACAGTCCAATTCGCTGGCGCAGCCCACCACGGCACGCGCCGCAAGCGCCTTCGCGCTATCGAACACCGTTTCGATGTCGATCCCTACCCCGCGATATCCCGCCGTACGAGGCAGTGCAATCGCCGCCGCAATTCCCGCT
>CAMLRG010000193.1 GCA_946482335.1 uncultured Duganella sp.
GCATCGCCATCAAGGCCGGCAAGAACCGCGACATCCAGCATGGCCCGACCCGCAACGTCGTGATCCAGGGCTGCATCATGCACAGCGGACACGGCGCCGTGACGCTCGGCTCGGAAATGGCAGGCGGCATCGAGCACGTCTATGCGCGCGACCTGGTCTTCGAGAACGCGCACTGGGAGACCGATCCGCTGAACATCGCGATCCGCCTCAAGACCAATATGAACCGCGGCGGTTACCTGCGCCATTTTTACGTGAAGAACGTCAGGATTCCCAACGGCGTGCAGCTCAGCCCTTCGCATTACGCCCTGCTGCCCGGCTCGCCGATCGACACGCGGGGCCTGGCCACCGCGGCCGGCGCCATCGTCTCCTTCGATTGCGATTACCAGCCGAGCGCCGACAGCGTGCGCATCCGGCCGCCGGACGTGTCCGACGTCCATATCGAAAACATCAGCGCCGGCAACGTGAGCAAAGGCGGCACGACAGGGTCCTGCTACCAGGCCATCGCCATCCTGGGCCCGGTCGCCAGCGATTACAATGGACCGCAGCCTGCCCCGGCCATCCTGCCGGTGCGCCGCATCACGGTCACCAATTGCGATTTCGGCAATCCCGTCAACGCCGCCCAGCCGATCTGGCTGCACAATGTGGCCGGGTTAAGGCTGGAAAACGTGCGCATTGCCGGCAAGCGCCTCGACGCAACAATGGGATCCTGACCAGCACCGGAAAATTTGATGTACGGCACCCGGCATGCTAGAGTGCTTCATATTCCTCCACGGCGCTTCCCAACCCGCGTTGCGCCGTCCAGCTATCCGCTGCACCTTGTACTTGTGCGCTTGATTCATGATGAGCTTTCATGCGCACAATTACATCAAATCCCGGCTCGCGTTATGGCGAGCGCCTCGTCCTGAATGCCCATTGCATCGACTTCGTGTACGGCGGAGCATATGCCTGGGCATACCTGTCCATGGCCGGCGTCGCCGATCCCGACATCCTGTCGATCCTGCGCACACCGTTTGACCGGTGGGATGCCGCGACGCCCGACATTGCCACCGCGGCGAACCGCGCGATGCATGCCGTTGGCATCCGGCGCCCGATCGACGCCTATATCGCAGCCATGCCATGATGAACTGACAAGAAAACCAGCCGGCCCGATTGGACAATTGTCACAATCGCCAGTATCCTTCCGCCCATGAAGATGGATAGCATACTGGCACGCGTGCTGGCCACTGCACCTTCGCGCGATATTTCCCTGCTGCGAAATCTGGTCGACACAATACGCCCCGGGCACGCCGGCGACGTGCAGCAAGCCACGGACCGCCTGCGCGCCCTGGCCCACCTCCTTGGCACGCAGCCCGAATGGGCCCGCGGCCTGCGCGAGTACCTTGCCGAAATCATCGGACGCCGCAAGCTGGTGCACCTGCTGACGGATACCGGCATCCTGCAAAACCAGGGCTTCTTCGGCGAACTATGGCGCCGGCTCAACCACAAATGGCTGCCGCCCACCGTCAATGACGACTACCTGAAGGACGTCTTCGGCGAAGTGTTCCACCGGCCCGACGACTACCGGTGGGTCAACGGGGTCGCAGCGTCGGTCTGGCTGGATTTGCTGCGCGCGCTGCGCCTGCCGGAGCGCGGCTGGCTGCACGCCCAGGTGCTGGGCGAAACGCTCGAAGCGGTCCAGGTACTGTCCTACCGCATCAGCGCCATCGGCCTGGAGCCCGAACTGGTGCGCGTCCACCCCGATATCGAACGCTTTGAATCGCCCTTCCTGCGCCAGAATGCGGAGCTGGTGCAATTCACGGAAGCCTGGCGCATGCGGCTGGCCGATGCGCGGGCCGAGGTGCCCGATGCACGACATCTCGACGTGTTGCTCAGCCAATGCGAAGAGATTATCGGCCGCGTGCGCCGCGCCGCCGCCGTGCAAGGCGTCTCGGTCAGCCTGACGCGCCTGCTGCTGCGGCTGACGCAGAGCATCAGCCGCCTGCGCGCCCTGCTGGACTTGCTGGAAGCACCTTCACTGCGATCGAGCCTGCCCACCGCGCTGGACCTGTTCCGGCAACTGGTCGAAGCCGACAACCGCAAATGGAGCCTGTCCGACCTGTTCCAGACCAATACCGAGTTGCTTGCGCTGCAGGTGACGGAGCATGCGGGCCGTTCCGGAGAACACTACGTTGCCAGCACACGCGCCGACTGGCTGTCCATGGCGCGTTCGGCCGCCGGCGCCGGCTTCATCGTCGGCTTCATGGCCATGCTCAAGGTGTTGACGGCACGCCTGGTGCTGGCGCCGATCGGCTATGCGGCCCTGTACAGCCTGAATTACGCTTTCGGCTTCATGCTGATCCACGTGCTGCATTTCACCGTCGCCACCAAGCAGCCCGCCATGACGGCGGCGCGCATCGCCGCCGCGATCGACGAGGGGCACAAGAAGCTCGACGAACTGGCCGGCCTGGTGGTCAGGGTGCTGCGCTCGCAATTCGTGGCCATCGTCGGCAACGTGGCGCTGGCGATGCCCACGGCCTTCGCCATTGCGGTGGCCTGGCAGGCGATGTTCGGCCAGCACCTGGCCGGCCCGGACAAGGCGCAGCACCTGTTGCACGATATCGACCCGATCCACAGCCTGGCCTTGCCGCATGCCGCCATCGCCGGGGTCTGCCTGTTCCTGGCGGGCCTGATTTCGGGTTACTACGACAACAAGGCGGCTTACAACGATATCGCCGCCCGCCTGCGGCAACTGCGCTGGCTGCGCCGCTTGCTGGGCGAGCAGCGCCTGGCGCGGGTCACCGACTACACGGGGCGCAACCTGGGCGCTTTGGCCGGTAACTTCTTCTTCGGCATCATGCTGGGGACCATCGGGACCATCGGCTTCGTGCTTGGCTTGCCGATCGATATCCGCCACGTTACCTTCTCCAGCGCCAATTTTGCCTTTGCCCTGGTCGGCCTGGATTACCAGCTCACGGCGCACCAGTGGCTGTTGTCGCTGTCGGGCATCGCGCTGATTGCACTGACCAACCTGGCGGTGAGCTTTTCGCTCGCGCTAATGGTTGCACTGCGCTCGCGCCGCGTGAGTTTTGGCCGAGGCCGGGCGTTGGCGGGCCTGGTCTGGCAGCGCTTCCGCCTGGCGCCGCGCAGCTTTTTCCTGCCCCCGCGCGAAGGTGGCTAAGGCCCGCGCGCCAGCCGCAGGCCAAATCGGTACAATGCCAGGAAGAATTCCAGAAAGACCACCTCAGGAAGGCAAAATTTGGCTCGCAGCAGGCAATCGAAGCGGCCCACGATCCGCCGCATGCTATTCGCGCTTGTGCTGGCATGCGCATTGCCCGCCACGCTGGGCTTTGCGCTGCTGATCCAGCACTTCTATACGCGCGAGCGGGTGCAGATCGGACAAGATTCCCTGTTTGTGGTGCGCTCGATGATGCAAGCGGTCGACCGCGACCTGGAGCTGGGCATTGTCGCGGCACGCGCCCTGGCCACGTCGGCGGAGCTGGATCATGGCGACTTCGCGGCCTTCCATCGCAAAGCCCTTGGCATTGTCGATTCAGGCTTTCCCGGTGCGAACTTCGTCCTCAGCACGCGCGACTCGGTGCAGTTGCTCAACACCCTGCGCCCTGTTGGAGAGCCGATGCCCGATCCCGCCAGCCGCGAGCGCATCGAGCGCGTGTTCGACACCGGGCAAGTGGTGGTGTCCGATGTCTTCATCGGCGGCTTCACCGGCAAACCCATGGTGGCGGTGCACGTCCCCGTCCTGCGCCAGGG
Source organism: uncultured Duganella sp. (assembly GCA_946482335.1). Next base: position 3,748 of record CAMLRG010000193.1, read on the forward strand.
TAAAGTCGTGTATTGCCTGTCGGTGGGCTTCCAGCCATCCCACCTGGGCGGCCTGCTCAGCGCCGGCAACCTGCCCAAGGACCGCGTGATCGTGATCGTCGACCGCCAGGGCAAGGTCATCGCACGCACCCTCGATGCCGCCCGTTTTGTCGGCAAGCCGGCATCGCCGGGCCTGGTCAAACGGCTGTCCGAGACCGATGAAGACGTGTTCGAATCCGAAACACTGGAAGGCGTACCGGTCTATACCATCTTCACGCGCTCCGCCAAGAGCGGCTGGTCGGTCGCGGTCGGGGTGCCGCGTGCCACGGTCCTGCGCGAATTGCTGGCATCCGTCACGTGGCTGAACTGGATCGTGCTGGCCTTGCTGCTGTCCGGCTTTGGCGTGGCCTGGTTCATTGGCGACCGCATCCAGCGTTCGATCCGCTCCCTGTCCACTGCCGCGCGCCAACTGGCTGGCGGCCAGGTCGATGCGGCCTTGCCGGTGATGTTCAGTGAAGCGCAGGATGTCGCCCTCACCCTGCAGCAGGTCGGCGTCGAGCTTGGCAACCACCGCCACCACCTGGAAACCCTGATCCATGAACGCACCGCGCAGCTCGAACGTGCCAACACCCGCGTCAACACCGTCGTGGACAGTGTCGGCGAAGGGATCATCACCATCAACGCGGAAGGCATGATCGAAACCTTCAACCGTGCGGCCAGCCAGATCTTTGGCTACGCACCGGAAGAAGTGGTCGGCACCAGTATCCAGCGCCTGATGCCGGAGCGGATGCGGGCCGCCCATGATCACGTCCCGACGAATCGGTCACCCGCAAATTCGGCGGCACCGGTCTCGGGCTGGTGATCTGCCAGCGCCTGGTCGACCTGCAGGGCGGCACCCTTGCGCTCGACAGCCAGCCGGGCCAGGGCAGCACCTTCACCGTCACGCTGCCTTTCGGCGCGGTGCCTGCCGGACAGGACGCGCCGCTGCCCCGGCCGGGGGCGCGTCCCTTGCGGGTACTGGTGGTCGACGACCATTTCACCAGCCGCGTCTACCTTGGCAAGACGCTGCAGGCATGGGGCTGGAGCGTCGACATTGCCGCTTCCAGCAAAGAGGCGGAAAGGATGCTGGTCCTGGCCGCCCAACGCGGCCTGCTGTATGACGTGATGCTGGCCGACTGGAGCATGCCGGAAGAGGACCGCAGCCGCATCGAAGCGCTGCGCCATAAGGAAGCACCGGCAGTGCCGGTGATCCTCATGGTGAGCGCCTATGAGCGCAGCAAAATGCTGGAAGAGGACGCGGAACGCAAAGGCCTGGTGACCAAGCCGGTCACCGCGTCGGCCCTGTTTGATACGGTCCACGAAGTGCTGGACCAGGCCGATGCCAGCGAGACGCCACAGGATACGCTGCCGGTCCCACGCATCAGCGGGCGCCTGCTGCTGGTGGAAGATAACGCCATGAACCAGCTGGTGGCCGTCGGCATCCTGGAGCGCGCCGGGGCGACGGTCGACGTGGCGGAGAACGGCGAGCAAGCCGTGCGTATGCTGCGCGCCGCGCCCGACGCTTACCGGCTGGTGCTGATGGATGTGCAGATGCCGGTGATGGATGGCTATACCGCCACCCGCATCATCCGCCAGGAGCTTGGATTGAAGCTGCCCATCCTGGCCATGACTGCCGGCGTGATGGAGTCCGAACGCGCCGACTGCCTGGCCGCGGGCATGGACGACTTCATCCCCAAGCCGCTCGACATCGACGAGATGATGCTGACCCTGGCGCGCTTCCTGCCCGGCTAAACGCGCAGGCTGGCGCGGAACCCGCGTGCGGCGTAATACGATTCGGCGCCGTTGTGATAGACGAATACGCGGCCATAGCGGCGGTCGCAGAACAAGGCCCCGCCCTGCCGGCGGACGTCTTCCGGCGTCTGCACCCAGCTGGAAGTCTTGCGGTCGAATTCACCCAGTGTTTGCAGGTAACGGTACTCCTCCTCGGTCAGCAGCGTCACGCCGATCTCCGCCGCCATCCCCTGCGCGCTGCCGGCAGGCTTGTTTTCCTTGCGCGCCTCCAGGGCGGCCTGGTCGAAACACAGGCTGCGCCGTCCGGCCGGGCTTTCCGGCGCACAGTCGCAGAACACCACCTCTCCCGTGGCCGGATCGATGCCGACGACATCCGGCTCGCCGCCGGTGCGCTCCATCTCGCCCAGCACTTTCAGCTTGCCAGGATTGCCCTGGAGCCGGTCGCGCACGGTGCTCCACTCCAGCCCCTGATGGCGCGCCATGTGCTGCTTGAACCTCTCTTCGAGAACCGCAATCATCGCTTGCCCTCCTGTCAACGCAACCGGCTCAAAATCCCTTGCGGCCCGGCATCAGGTCGTGCGGGTGGCGCCAGCCCGGCATATCGCTGATGCGCTCCTTCCAGGCCGCGATATGGGGGAATTCTGCCATGTCCATGCCCGTTTCTTCCGGCATGTAGACGTAACCGGCCAGCGACAGGTCCGCGATGGTCAGGCGGCCGCCGACCAGGAAAGGCGTGCTGGCCAGGTGCTTGTCGACGATGCGGTATGCCCCCGTCGCGCGCTCGCGCAGGAACTGGGTGACCGGCGATTCGCCGCTCTTCTGCAGCCCAACCATGAATCGCAAGGTGGCGTAATAGCTGGTGAACTTGTGGTTGTCGAACAGGATCCAGCGCCAGATGTCGCGCTTTTCCTGCTCGTCGCGCGCACCAAATTTGCCGGTGACGCCGGTCAGGTAATCGAGGATCACGCCGGACTGGCTCAGCTTCAGCCCGCCGTGCTCCAGCACCGGGATTTCGCCCATTTCATTGAGGTTGTCGCGCCAGCCTTCGCCACGGGTCTCGCCACCGAAATAATCCACCACCACCGGCTCCCAGTCCGCCTGCGCCAGCGCCAGGAACAGGGCAACCTTGTACGCATTGCCGGATGCGGCAAAGCAGTGCAGCTTGAATTCCGCCATATTGGTCCTTTCAGTTGAAGTGGTCAGCCGGACAATATTAAAGCAGATTGCACAGTCTTGCTGGCGCCGCGCCGGCTAGCCGCGCTCGCCGCTTTTCCCCTTGCGCCGCTTGCGGAACAGCCATGGCTCGAGTGGCCGCGCCTCGGCCCACAATCCCAGCCGGGACAAGCGCGCCATGGCCTCGACCGCTGGCAAGGCCGTATCGCGGTTGTACTGGCGGTAAACCCACGCCATGCCCTTGCTCACTTGCGCCAGATTGGCGTTCACGTTATCGCAATGGACTACTGCCACGGTGCGGCCGTAGCGGTCCCTGGCCGACGACTTGAGGGTCGCATCCCGCCCAAAGCACAGGTCGGACAACGATTGTTTCGAACGCGCCCCGAAAGCCTGCTGCTTTTCCGGCGCGTCGATATTTGCCAGGCGGACCTTCACGGGACGGCCGTTGCGCAGCACCGTCAATGTGTCACCATCGGCCACGCCAATGACCTGGTCCGCGTGCGCCAAAGGGCACAGCAGCGCAAACAACAACCAAAATCTCTTCATAAAGCCAAAATCTGGAAACGGATCGCGCAGCAGTATAGCCGTTCCATCAATTCACGTGCAGCAGCCCATGCTCGCAGATGAACTTCACCACCTGCTGCACGCCGCTACCGCTGCGCAGGTTGGTGAACACGAACGGCCGTCCGCCGCGTTGGCGGGCGGCATCGCGCGCCATCACGTCCAGGTCCGCCCCCACATGCGGCGCCAGGTCGGTCTTGTTGATGATCAGCAGGTCCGAGCGCGTAATGCCCGGCCCGCCCTTGCGCGGGATCTTCTCGCCGCCGGCGACGTCGATCACGTACAGCGTCAGGTCGGACAGTTCGGGACTGAAGGTGGCAGCCAGGTTGTCGCCGCCCGATTCCACCAGGATCAGGTCCAGGTCGGGAAAGTCCGCCTGCAGGCGGGCGATCGCCTCGATGTTGATGGAAGCGTCCTCGCGGATTGCGGTATGCGGGCAGCCGCCGGTCTCCACGCCCATCAGCCGCTCCGGCGGCAAAGCCTGCGCCCGCAGCAGGATCTCCATGTCTTCACGGGTATAGATATCGTTGGTGATGACGGCCATGTCGTAATCGTCGCGCATGGCCTTGCACAGCATTTCGCACAAGGCCGTCTTGCCCGAACCGACCGGGCCGCCGATGCCGACGCGCAGGGGGTTGGATGCCATGATTGCTCCTTCAAGAACGGTAAAGCCTGCCGTGCTGCACTTCGTGCCGCATCGACAGGAGGGACAGCCCGGGCGCCCAGTTGGACAGGTCCATATCGTCCAGTGCCTGGGCGGAGCGGGCCGCCAATTCGATTTCCGGCCGCAGCGACAGCAGCAGCCTCTGGCCGGCCACCTGTCCCAGCGGGATGGATTTGACGCAGACCAGCACCTGGTTCTCAGCCCAGCCGAACAGCATGGCCAGCAAGGCGTCCTCATGCCGGATGCCGAGTGCATGCACCGCCCGCGCCAGCGCGGCCGGGTAGGCTTCTTCGTCCTGCGAGGCGGGCGCCAGTCCCAGTTCGGCCAGCAGGCGCCCGAGCGAGAATCCCATCTGGACTGACTCCGCACGCAATTCAGCCGTATCGCGCGACGCCAGGTAGCGCTCCGCCCAGCATGCTGCCGATTGCGCATCGCCTGCCGCATGTGCCCGCAGCAGGCGCCAGAACACCGGCGCATCCCAGCGCGCAAGCACTTCGTGCAGCATGTCCACCATCCAGGCGCGTGCGCTCTCGGCGCCGTGCACCCTGCCCTGCTCCAGCGCCGCTTCCAGGCCCTGCGAGTAGCTGTACGCACCGATGGGCAGCGCGGGACTGGCAAACTGCAGCAAGTGCAGCAATGCCTGCGTGGACACGGTCAGGCTTCCCCGGGACGATGGATCTTCTGCCGCAGCGGGATTGGCGCCAGCGGGTGGCTGTGCCCGTGCCCGTGCCCGTGCCCGCCCGAGTATGCGCCGGATTCGGGTTCGAACGGCGCCGTTTCTTCGGTCACGGCGGCGCCCAGGCCGGCCAGCATCTCGCGCAGCACGGGATCGGGGCGGATGCGCAGGAAGCCGTCGCCGACCTGCACCTGGCTATGGCGGTTCCCCAGGTGGAAGGCACAGCGCAGCAAGCCCTGCGCATCGGCGGCGCGCACGGTGTACAGCGCCTCGCCGGCAGCGCGCACGCGCGCCACGAAGCCGCTTTCGCCGGTCAGCAGGTCGCCATCGCGCAGCACCGTACCGCGCGCAGTGAACAGGGCGACTTCTTCGCCGGAAGCGAGGCGCGCACGCTGGCGGCATTTTTCGCGCTGGTCATAAGTCAACACCAGTTCTCCGTCAACGCGCTCGGAAGCGGCAATTTTCGTATGCAGGGTCAGCAAGGTCATGTCTCAAAACAGGAAATAACGTTGCGCCATCGGCAGTACCACGGCAGCTTCGCATACCAGCAGTTCGCCATCGGCGCGCACTTCATAGGTTTCAGGATCGACTTCCATGTGCGGGGTCGCGCCGTTGTGGATCATGTCGGCCTTGCGCAGCTTGCGCGTGGCGCTCACCGGCACCACCCGTTTGGCAAGGCCCAGGCGTGCCGCGATGCCGGATTCGTGGGCCGCCTTCGAGACGAAGGTCAGCGATTTTTTCAGGCCGCCGCCGAACGCGCCGAACATTGGGCGCATGTACACCGGCTGCGGGGTGGGAATCGAAGCATTGGGGTCGCCCATCTGGGCGCAGGCGATCATGCCGCCCTTCAGCACCATGGACGGCTTCACGCCAAAGAATGCCGGCCGCCACAGCACCAGGTCGGCCAGCTTGCCCACTTCCAGCGAGCCCACCTCATGCGAAATGCCGTGCGCGATGGCGGGGTTGATGGTGTACTTGGCCACATAGCGCTTGGCGCGGGCATTGTCGTTGCGCGCATTGTCGCCGGGCAGTGCGCCGCGCTGCACCTTCATCTTGTGGGCGGTCTGCCAGGTGCGCATGATGACTTCGCCCACGCGGCCCATGGCTTGCGAGTCGGACGACATCATCGAAATCGCCCCCAGGTCATGCAGGATGTCTTCGGCCGCGATGGTTTCGCGGCGGATGCGCGATTCCGCGAACGCCACGTCTTCGGCGATCGCGGCGTCGAGGTGGTGGCATACCATCAGCATGTCCAGGTGTTCGTCCAGCGTGTTGACGGTGAACGGGCGGGTCGGATTGGTGGACGATGGCAGCACATTGGACTGGCCGACCGCGGCGATGATGTCCGGCGCGTGGCCGCCGCCCGCCCCTTCCGTGTGGAAGGTGTGGATGGTGCGGTCCTTGAACGCGGCCAGCGTCGCTTCCAGGAAGCCGCCTTCGTTCAGGGTGTCGGTATGGATCGCGACCTGCACATCCATGCGGTCGGCCACGGACAGGCAGTTGTCGATGGCGGCCGGCGTGCTGCCCCAGTCCTCGTGTAGCTTGAGGCCGATGGCGCCGGCTTCCACCTGCTCCTCCAGCGGCCGCGGCATGCTGACATTGCCCTTGCCGAGGAAGCCCAGGTTCATCGGGAAAGCATCGGCCGCCGCCAGCATGGCGTGGATGTGCCAGGGTCCCGGCGTGCAGGTGGTCGCCGCCGTGCCGACCGCGGGGCCGGTGCCGCCGCCGATCATGGTGGTGATGCCCGAGGCCAGCGCCTCCTCGATCTGCTGCGGGCA
>CAMLRG010000194.1 GCA_946482335.1 uncultured Duganella sp.
GAGCATAGCATTCATAATGCTAGGGTCGGTGGTTCAAGTCCACCTATCACCACCAGGATTCGACAGAAAAGCCCGGCCGGCAACGGTGCGGGCTTTTTTGTATTGGCGTTGAGCGACATCAGCACGGTGGACCGACGGTGGCGAAGCCGCGCTGACGGCGGCGCCGGCCAACGAACGGACGATCGAGACCGTGTCCGGGCTGCGTTATGCCCTGCTGCCGGGCGTGGTGAGGCAGGCGGTGAACGAACCCCAATTCCGCGCCTTCATGCTGGCGAACCGCGGCCATGTGGTGGCCCTGCTGCTGCCCGCTTAGCTGCCGGCGATCAGGGCAAAGCCTTCGCGCAATTCGTCGGCGTCTTCGGGACGGACGACGCGCGCGACTTCCTTGCCATCTTTCAGGAAGATCACGGTCGGCCACAGTTTGACGCGGAAGGCCCGGCCCAGCACGCGGCCGGGACCGTCCTCCACCTTGAAGTGCGGGATGTTGTCGTACTCGCGGTAGGCCGCGCCGATCACCGCCTGGGCGCCGCGGCAATAGCCGCACCAGTTGGTGCCGAACTCCAGCACCGCCGGCCCGGTGAGCGCATCGATGTCAGCCCGGCTGGGCTGCGCTTCCTTGTAGACAGTTTCCATCATGCGGACCACCTTAACACGATCGATGGGACTTATGCGCCCGGCTGGATCTTGCCATCCACCACGCGCGGCACATTGTGCGGATTGCCGTTGGCCAGCACCGACGGCAGCGCCCACTCGGGCGCGTCCTGGTAACTCACCGGACGCAGGAAGCGGTCGATGGCCGTGGCCCCGACCGAGGTGCTGCGCGGGTCGGAGGTGGCAGGGAACGGGCCGCCGTGCACCATGGCATGCGCCACTTCGACGCCGGTCGGGAAGCCGTTGAACAGGATACGGCCCGCCTTGCGCTCCAGGGTCGGCAGCAGGCCGGCAGCGATCTCGCGGTCGTCGGCGGTGGCGTGCACGGTGGAGGTCAACTGGCCTTCCAGGTGTTCGGCGACGCGGCGCAAGTCGGCCGCGTCGCGGCAGCGCACCAGTACCGAGCTGGGGCCAAAGTTCTCCTCTTCCAGCGCCGGGGTGGAAAGGAAGGTGTCGACGTCGGTGCTGTACAGGTGTGGCTGCGCCGCGCAGGCCGCGCTGCCCGCCCCACCTTGCGCCAGCAATGCCACGTTGTCCAGGGCCGACAGCTTGCCGACGCCTGCTTGATAGGATTGGTGGATGCCCGGCGTCAGCATGGTGGTCGACGGCTTCGCCTGCACCGCGGCGGCCGCGGCGGCGGCGAATTCGTCCAGCTCCGGCCCTTCAAGGCCGATCAGCAAGCCCGGGTTGGTGCAGAACTGGCCGGAACCCATGGTGAGCGAATCGGCGAAACCTTGCGCGATGCGGGCGGCGCCCGCCTTCAGCGCGCCTGGCAATAGGAACACCGGGTTGATCGAGGCCATTTCCGCGTACACCGGGATCGGCTCCTTGCGCGCCTGGGCGATACGCACCAGGGCCAGGCCGCCGCCGCGCGAGCCGGTAAAGCCGACCGCCTTGATGGCCGGATGCGCCACCAGGTCGGCACCGGTCTGCACGCCGCCGATCAGCATCGAGAACACGCCTTCATGCAGGCCGCATGCGGCGACCGCTTGCTGCACCGCCTTGCCCACCAGTTCCGAGGTACCGAGATGGGCCGGATGGGCCTTGACCACCACCGGGCAGCCGGCAGCCAGGGCGGAGACGGTATCGCCGCCGGCCACGGAAAAGGCCAGCGGGAAGTTGGATGCGCCGAACACGGCGACCGGACCGACGCCGATCTTGCGCATGCGCAGGTCGGAGCGCGGCGGCACGCGTTCCGGCAGCGCGGAGTCGAGCGTGGCGCCCAGGAACAAGCCATCGCGCACCACTTGGGCGAACAGGCGCAGCTGGTTGACGGTGCGGCCGCGCTCACCTTCCAGGCGCGCTTGCGGCAGGCCGGATTCCAGCATGGCGCGCTCGATCAGCTGCGGACCCAGGTCGAGGATGTTTTGCGCGATGCGTTCCAGGAACTGGGCGCGTTGCTCCAGCGTCGTTTCGCGGTAAGCGTCGAACGCTTGCGCGGCCAGTTCGCAAGCGCGCTGCAGATCGGCCGGCGTGGCCAAGCCAAACGGCGGTTCGATCTCGATATTGCGGGCCGGATCGGTGGCCTTCATCTGTCCTGCGCTGCCTTTGATGGCGGATTGGCCGATCAGCATTTCACCTGCGATGTGCATTCTTGCTTCCTTATTTAAATTTGGCGCAAGGGTCGGCGCGCTTTGGCGCGGGAACCTTGCGGATTTCGTCATAACTGCCCTGCACCCCGTCAGGCTCGACAAAGCCTATGGTGCGGACATTCAAGCGGGGTTCAATGGCGTTCAGCCAACGCGGCACGCCGATATCCTTGCGCACGTGGCCATTGCCGGCGATGAGGACCACGTCGCGCGGCTGCTGTTCGCGGATCAGCTTGGCCATCCAGACGTCGCGCGCGACCTGGGCATTGACCATGCCGGGCAACAGGATGTCGGACACCATATTGCAATGGCCTTCCTGGATGGCTTTCTCCTGGCCGCGCCGCAGGTCGGACGGCAGCGGCTCCTTCAGCTTGTAGGCGGCGACAGTGGCCGGGTCGAAGCTGGAGGCGACGCCATCGCGCACCACTTTCGACGCATCGGCGCGCGACAGGTTGACCGCGATCAGCGGCAACTGGTGGCTCAGCGCCAGCTGGATGATGGGGTGGTACAGCTGCCAGTCCCAGCGCTTGCTGTTGATGACCTTGATCACGCAGGAGGCGTCGAGGCAGCCCTTTTGCGCATCGTTCAGCAAATCCTGGCTGTCGCGGTCGAACTGTTCCATCGCGATGGCGGGACGCCAGCCCGCTTCCACGCGCTGGCGCAAGTCCTCGAACCGCAGCTTGTGGCCATCCTTGTTGTCATGCACCTCGCCCAGCAGCAGCACTTGCGGATTGGACGCGGTGGCGGGGGCGGTATAGGTGACGGTTTGTTTGCTGCTGCAGCCGGCCAGCGCCAGGCCGGCCAGCAGCAGTGCGACGGTGTAAGACTTCATCGATGCTCGGTCGGGCTATCCTCGAAAGCATCTAGTCTAACAGGGCATGGATGGCTTTGCTGATCTCCTCCACGTGGGTCTCGAGCGCGAAGTGGCCAGTGTCGAGCAACTGCACGATAGCGTTCGGGTTGTCGCGGCGGTACGCTTCGGCCCCGGGCGGAATGAAGAAGGGATCGTGCTTGCCCCAGATCGCCAGCGTCGGCACCTGGGCCGCGCGGAAGAATTGCTGGAACACCGGGTACAGCTCAAGGTTGTGCCGGTAATCATGGAACAGGGCGAGCTGGATCTCGGCATTGCCCGGCCGCGCCATCAGTGCGGCATCGACGGTATACGATTCGGGCGCCACTTGGGCCGGGTCCCGCACACCGTGCACATACTGCCATTTCGTCGCTTCCGGCGTCAGGAAAGCGCGCATGGCCGTCGTGTTCTCCTCGTTCGGGTCAGCCCAGTGCTTGCGCATGGGCGTCCAGGCGTCGCTCAAGCCCTCCAGGTAAGCATTGCCGTTTTGCGAGATCAGCGCGGTGATGCGTTCGGGCCGGGCGGCGGCCAGGCGCAAGCCGACCGGCGCACCATAGTCGAACACGTACAAAGCGAACCGCTCCAGCTTGATGGCCTGCAGGAAGGCTTCCATGGTGCGCGCCAGGTTGTCGAACGTGTACGTATAGTTGCGCTCCGCCGGCACTTCCGTGAAGCCGAACCCTGGCAGGTCCGGCGCGATCACGCGGTATTTGGTGGCCAGCAACGGGATCAGCGCGCGGAACATGTGGGAGCTGGTGGGAAAACCGTGCATCAGCAGTATGGCCGGCGCTTGCGGCGCACCGGCTTCGCGGTAAAAGATGTTGACGCCGTCGGCGTTGATGGTGCGGAACATGAATAACCTCTTAAAATTAGTTTTGACGGTTACAAGATCGCACGCGCAACGTAACTTGTCAAGATGTTTTTTGATGGTTACAATGAACGGCAGGAGGAAACAATGATCGAATTTCTTGGCGACCAGCCGGCGCTGGACATGATGAATACCGTGGTCCAGGGCGAGGAAACCTGGCAGAGCGACGCCGATGTGATGGCATGGCTGGCGGCAGCAGGACAGTTGCCCTGCGCCGGCGCGCCAACGCCGGCAGCGCCGGGCCAGCCGGGTGCCTTGCTGGCGGCAGCGCGCGCGCTGCGCGAAACGATCCGCGCCGCCGTGGTGGCGCGCAAGGCCGGTGCGCCGCTGCAGCTGGGCCCCCTGAACGCTGCGCTGGCCCACGCGCAGCGGCACCTCGTGCTGGTGGCGGAAAGTGGGGGCGGACTGGCGCTGCAGTCCCGTTATGCGGCCGGCACGCCGCAGCAGCTACTGGCACCGCTGGCCGAGGCGGCCGCGCGTTTGTTGGCGACGGCCGATTTCAAGCTGGTGCGCAAATGTGAAGACCATGCCTGCACGCTATGGTTCCTGGACCGCACCAAATCGCACCGCCGGCGCTGGTGCAGCATGGCGCTGTGCGGCAACCGCAATAAGGTGGCCGCCTTCCGCCAGCGCCGGCAGGAAGGCGCGCCGACGCCAGCCGGGCATTAGGTCATAAGCCGCACACGCTGTGGATATTGGTGAATGCCACGCCGCCGACGATGGCGCGGCCGATGCAGCTGACTTTCTGCCAGCCATTGTCGGCCACGGCAAAGCCGCCAATCACCAAGGCCAGTACGACGGCGCCCAGGATCAGGGCGCCACGTAGCGTATCATTCATTTTCATTGCTGCTCTGACAAAATTGTGGACACCCGATTCTAGACGCTGGCAGCGGGCGCGCCAAGGCAGGCAGCAAAATAGTAGTGGAATTACAACTCTGTACTAATGATTGGCCATCGCATGCAGCTTGCTGATGGTGCTCCAGTTGCGCGAGGTGACCGCATCGCCCAGCGCCTTGCCCATCGCGGCGGCGGCGCGGCTGCCCAGCACCCCATCCGGGCACCAGATATAGGCGGCATAGCGGCCCAGGGCAAAAGCCTCCGGCTGCCAGCTCTGGTGCACCAGCGGTTCCAGCTTGCCCAGGTCGACCTCGGGCTTGTTGAGGACTGCCACCAGCAGGCGCGAATGGTCGTCGGCCACCCCGGCCAGGCTGTTTTCATGGACGATTTCCGCCAGCTGCGTCGCCTCCAGTACCGTGACCTTGGCCGGCACCCCTAGCTTCAAGACCAGCGCTTCCTCGATGCGTGCCGCGCTATGGGCGGCCTCGACGGCATTACAGTCGAACACGACGTTGCCGCTGTTGAGCAGCGTGCGCACGTCGTCGTATCCCATATCGCTCAGCACCTTGCGCAGGTCGGCCATCGCGACGCGTTTCGCGCGTCCCACGTTAATGCCTCGCAGCAAAGCAATCAGGCGTCGTTTTCCCATGACATCCCCCCTGATGGCTGCAGTATGCGGCAGATGCCACCTCGGTGGCGCTCAGCTCGCCGCAGCGGCCGCTAGCGCTCAACCACGGACGGGCCATGCAGCGGCGCATCGGGATGCTCATCGTCGCCGCCCGGCGTGACGCGCGGGATGCGCAGCACGAAGCTGGCGCCCTGGCCCAGGGTACTGGTGACGGAAATCGAGCCGCCGAACTGCTTGACCACCAGGTTGAACACGATGTTCAGCCCGAGGCCGGTGCCGCCCTGGCCGCGGCGCGTGGTGACGAAGGGATCGAATACCTTGTCCAGCAGTTCAGGCGGGATGCCCTTGCCATTGTCGACCACCTGCATCTCGATCATCTCGCCCTCCGGGATGACGTTGATGTCGATATTGCCGGCGCCATCGGGCTCGAAGGCATGCTCGACGCAATTCAGGGTCAGGTTGGTGATGACCTGGGCCAGGGCGCCCGGGTAGCTGTCGAGGACGATGTCGTCCGGACAGTTGATCTGCACCACGATATGGGTCTTCTTCAGCTTGGGCTGCAGGCTGGACACCACTTCGCCGATGTATTCCTTGAGCTCGAAGCGCCGGCGCGCTTCGCTGACCTGGTCCACCGCGATTTGCTTGAAGCTGTGGATCAGGTGCGCGGCACGATAGGCATTGTTCATGATCAGGCGCGCGCTTTCGCCGGCGGTGTCGATGTATTTCTGGATTTCCGACTTCTTCACCTGCCCCGACTTCATCGATTCATTCACCGAAGTGGTGGCATCCATCAGCACCGAGGCGCTGGTCAGGGCGATGCCCACCGGCGTATTGATTTCATGCGCCACCCCCGCCACCAGCGAGCCGAGTGAAGCGAGGCGTTCGGCCTGCAGCAGCGATTCCTGGGTGCGCTGCAAGTCGTCCAGGGCTTGCGCGGTTTCCTGTGCCGAGCGGCGCGCCAGGTCTTCCGCCTCGCGCGTGCGCTTGATGATCGACTTCACTTTGCGCTGGATGGCGTTGAAGCCGCGGATCACGTCGCCCAGCTCGTCGCTGCGCTTTTCCGGCAACTCTTCCACTTCGTCGCTGCCGCGCGTGGCCAGCTCGAACAAGCCGTCGCGCAATTTTTTCAGGGGGTCGAAGACGATGCGCAGGGACAGCGCCAGCGCCACCACCAGGATCAAGTCCAGCGTCAGCACTTCCACCACTTTGCGCCGCACTTCCGCCGCCAGCGTGGCATCGATCTGGGCGCGGCTGAAGTTGACCACCACGCGCCCGACGATCACCGGTTTCAGCGCGCTGCCGGCGGCGCCGGCGTCGCGGTAAGCCAGGTCGGCCACCACCGGCGCGCCCAGCACGGTGGTTTCGGATTCGATCGGGACGATGCTGCCATCATCCTTGCGGCGCTTGCCGGAAAACAGGCCGACGGAAGTGTCGTACACGCGGATGGCGACCAGCTCGGGCGGCAGCATTTCCGCCGCCACGATATTGTCGACCTTGGCCTTGTCGAGATCCCACAGGGCCGATGGGAGGCTGGTTTGCAGGCGGGTCAGCACCCCTTCACGCAGGCGCTGGTTGGCCACTTCCAGTTCATGTCCGAGGCTGTATTGTGCATAGGTGCCGGAAATCCCCAGCACGACAGTCACGATCACGACGAACAGTGCAGTCAGCCGGCCTTGAATACCAAACATTAACGCCCTCCCGAATTCCCACCAATGTACGGGATGCAGTGTCACTTGGCAAGATTTTAAGAGGTGATGCCCACGCTGCACTTTGGTAAGATTGACCTGCTGACCTGGGGGAAATCAACATGACGGGTACTTACCGCCACCTGCCGCTGGCTGACGTCCGGCCCGGCATGGTGCTATCCGATGAATTGCTGGACAAGCAGGGCCAGGTCCTGCTGCCGGCGGGCGCCGTGCTGACGGAAGCCATGCTGGCGCGCATGCCTGGCCACGGCATCGAATCGCTGGCCGTGGTCGACGATACGCCGCCCGATCCGGCGCAGGCCGCCGCCCAACGGGCAGCGCAGCTGGCGCGCATCGCGGTGCTGTTCCGGCGCCATGATCCGGACGATGGCGAAGATTGGGCCGCCAATGCCTTGCGCGCCCTGGTCACCGCTTTCCGCACCGGCAAGGAGGGCGTATGAGCACCGCGCTCACGTATGACGATGTGGTGGACAACCTGGACGACTTGCCCTCGCTGCCGGCCGTGGTGATGGAACTGCTCGACAGCATCGCGCAGGACGACGTCGATATCGCGGTGCTGGCCAAGAAGGTGTCGCACGACCAGGCATTGACCGCCAAGACGCTGCGCCTGGCCAACTCATCGCTGTTCGGACTGCAGGTGAAAGTGACCACCATCCAGCAGGCGATCACCTTTCTCGGTTTCCAGAGCACGCGCAACCTGATCACTGCCGCCGCGGTCACCGGCTGCTTCGCCGACCAGTTGTGTCCGGGCTTCGACCATCGGCTGTTCTGGCGCCACTCGATTGCCACCGCGGCCTGCGCCAGGGTGCTGGCGCGCCATGTGCGCTTCAACCAGGACTATGCGTTTACGGCCGGCCTGCTGCACGATATCGGCCGCCTGGTGCTGGTGACGAGCTTCCCGGACCGGTATGCCGCCGTGATCGCTTACCGCCAGGAGCACGATTGCCACACGCTCGAGGCGGAGCGCGCCGTGCTCGGTATCGACCATGTCGAAGCGGGCCTGGCGCTGGCGGAACACTGGAATTTTTCAGACACGATGCGGCTGGCGATCGCCGGCCACCACGACCCCGGTAAACCGGGCGCCGGCTTCCTCGCCACCATCATCCACGTGGCCGACGCGATGGTGCACGCACTGGACCTGGTGCGGCAGCCGGACGGAATGGTGCCGTCCGTTTCCACCGTGGCCTGGCAAGCGCTCAACCTGAGCGAAGATTCTTGCATGCACCTGTTCCGCGAAACGGAACTGCAATACGAAGAAATCGCGCTGGTGCTGCTGGCTCAGTGAGCGGTCGCCTGCGGCATGCCGTTCTGCGCCCCGGCGCCGGCGGGCTTGTCTTCTGGCTTCGGGCGGCCCTGGGCATCGGATAGACGGTATTTGGTGCGGCGGTCGCCCATCAAATCGCGCAATTCGCGGATGCTCATGCCGGTCACCTCATGCATGCGGATCAGCAGTGAAGCGCCGACCGGCAAGCGGTGGTGGCGGATCTTGCTGATGACGGGCGGCGCCACTTCCAGCATGCGCGACAGCGCGGCATCGTTCTTCAACTGCATTTTTCCCAACAGGATATCCAGCAAGTGGTTGGGGTTGTAGCTTTCCTGGGAAGCGAGAGCGTGGTGTGCCATGATGATCCTCTCTTGACAGTGGGGTGTTGAGGAAGGGCTTGGGGTATTGACAAATTTTCATGCTGCAACGCCAAGCGAACCTTGTTCAACATCAAGATCCGGCGATGATTTGCCGAAAATCTTGACAACAATGCCATTTCAACACAGGGATTATTCCCGTGTCGCACGAAAGAACCATAGGGAAATTGTGTTACGCGGATACTTCACGCTGTAACGGAAATGATGCTGCCCGGCGCAGGGGTGCCGGGGCCGCCGCGCGTGGCTTGGGCGTTTTGCGCCAGCAATTGCTGGCGCGTCAGGAAGTCTTGCTGTTCGGCGGCCTGGGCTTGTTCGAGGGCGCGGGTTGCTTCCCGGCGGGTATTGAGCTGCTCGGTGCGCGCCGCCTGCTGCTGGCGGATGCGCTGCTCTTCCTGCGCCAGCTGGCGTTGCTCAGCCAGGCGCCGTTCGGCGGCGGCGCGATCGGTTTGCTGAGCCAGCTGGACATTCGGGGCGCTCGGCCCAATACCGTTGACTGCCATGGCATCTCTCCGGCGGAAATTGCTGTTTTAACTCTAGAGTGCGGCGGGCCCGATTTCAAGGACGGATGGCGATTTACGGTAAACTTGCGGGTATGCAGAAAAAAGTATTCATCAAAACCTTCGGCTGCCAGATGAACGAGTACGACTCGGACAAGATGGCAGACTTGCTCGGCGCCGCCGAGGGACTGGTACGCACCGAATCGCCGGAAGACGCCGACGTCATCCTCCTGAACACTTGCTCGGTGCGCGAAAAGGCGCAGGAAAAAGTGTTCTCCGACCTGGGCACCTTCAAGAAACTCAAGCAAGCCAAGCCCGAACTGGTGATTGGCGTGGGCGGCTGCGTCGCTTCGCAGGAGGGCGAAGCCATCGTCAAGCGCGCGCCGCTGGTGGACGTGGTGTTCGGCCCGCAAACCCTGCACCGCCTGCCAAAGATGATCGAACTGCGCCGCCACACCGGCAAGCCGCAGATCGACATCAGCTTCCCCGAGATCGAAAAGTTCGACCATTTGCCGCCGGCACGTGTGGAAGGCGCATTTGCCTATGTCTCGATCATGGAAGGCTGCTCCAAGTATTGCTCCTACTGCGTGGTGCCCTACACCCGCGGCGAGGAAGTGTCGCGCCGCTTCGAGGATGTGCTGACCGAAGTCGCCGGCCTGGCGGCCCAGGGCGTGAAGGAAGTCATGCTGCTGGGGCAGAACGTCAATGCC
This sequence comes from uncultured Duganella sp., assembly GCA_946482335.1. The sequence goes on from CAMLRG010000194.1 coordinate 9,978, forward strand.
TTCCGCGGCGAAACGGCCGACGGCAGCATCGCCGATTTCGCCATGCTGATCGAGTACGTGGCCGAGATCCCGGGCATCGAGCGCATCCGCTTCGTCACCAGCCACCCGAAGGAATTCACGCAGCGCCTGATCGACTGCTACGCAAAAATCCCCAAGCTGGCCGACCAGCTCTACCTGCCGGCCCAGCATGGATCGGACAAGATCCTGGGCGCCATGAAGCGCGGCTACACTGCGCTGGAATACAAGTCCATCATCCGCAAGGTGCGCGCGGTGCGCCCCAACGTGGTGATTTCCTCGGACTTCATCGTCGGTTTCCCCGGCGAGACCGACGAGGATTTCGAAGCGATGGTCAAGCTGGTGCAGGATGTCGATTTCGACA
>CAMLRG010000195.1 GCA_946482335.1 uncultured Duganella sp.
TTGCTGGCCATGACGCAGCGCCCGGATGCGCTGTTTTGCTACAACGACGCCACCGCCCTGGTGGCCATGCGCGCCTGCCTGGAGGCGGGGCTGAAGGTGCCGCACGACATTGCCGTCGTGGGCTTTGACGATATCAGTGCGGCAGCTGCTTCCGTGCCGCCGCTGTCCAGCATCAGCATCGACAAGGAAGCGCTGGGCACCGCCGGCGTCGAGCTGCTGACGCAGGCCGATCCCGGCCAGGTGCTGGAAAAAATTCTCGACGTACGGCTGGTCGTGCGCGAGAGCAGTATTGACGACTAAGGAAACATGATGAACCGCGACTTCCCCGACTTCTTTGCCCCATCCACGCTGGAGCGGCACATTGCCCACACCATGGGTTTCTACTACCCGCGCTGCGTCGATCCGAGCGGCGGTTTTTACCATTTCTTCAAGGATGACGGCACGGTGTACGACGCGAGCACGCGCCACCTGGTTTCCAGCACCCGCTTCGTGTTCACCTTTTCCATGGCTTACCGCCATTTCGGCAAGCCGGAATACCTCGAACAGGTACGCCGCGGCGTCGACTTCCTGCGCCAGGCGCACCGCCAGCCAGCCACCGGCGGCTATACCTGGCTGCTGAAATGGCAGGACGGCCGCGCTGAAGTGCTCGATGGCGAGAACCATTGCTACGGCCTGGCCTTCGTGCTGCTGGCCTATTCGCATGCTTTGATGGCCGGCGTGCAGGAAGCGCGCGGCTACATCGCCGAAACCTTCAACTTGATGGAGCAGCGCTTCTGGGAAGCGCAACACGGCCTGTACGCGGACCAGGCCAGCCACGACTGGTCAGTGCGCGACCCTTACCGCGGCCAGAACGCCAACATGCACGCCTGCGAAGCGATGCTGGCGGCATTCCAGGCCACCGGCGAAGCCCGCTTCCTGCAGCGCGCGGAAGAACTGGCATGGAACATCACCCAGCGCCAGGCCGGCCGCGCCAACGGCATGATCTGGGAACACTATCGCAGCGACTGGTCGGTGGACTGGGACTTCAACCTGCACGACAAGGCCAACCTGTTCCGTCCATGGGGCTACCAGCCGGGCCACTTCACCGAGTGGGCCAAACTGCTGCTGCTATTGGAGCAGCACGGCGCGCAACTGCAGCGCGGCACCGACTGGCTGCTGCCGGCCGCGCAGAAACTGTTCGCGCTGGCCCTGACAAACGCCTGGGACCACCAGCACGGCGGCATCCATTACGGCTTCGCGCCGGACGGCACCGTGTGCGACGCCGACAAATACTTCTGGGTGCAGGCTGAAACACTGGCCGCCGCCGCCATGCTGGCCGCGCGCACTGGCGATGCACAATACCGAAAGGTGTACGAGGAGTTGTGGCAGTACAGCTGGACCTATTTCGTCGATCACCAGCACGGCGCCTGGTACCGCATCCTCACCGCCGACAACCGCAAGTACTCCGACGAGAAGAGCCCTGCCGGCAAGGTGGACTACCACACCATGGGCGCTTGCTACGACATCCTGCGCACCCTGAACTAACGGGGCTGGTTCGCCACGATGGCGTCGAGCATCTGCTGGGAGTAGACATCGCCTTTCACTTCGGTGGCCTGCATCATGGCGCGCCACAGCGGGACGATGCCGACGCCCAGTTTATCGAACCTTGAGAGGCCGCAAGCGTAGATGCCATCGTAAGAATCGACCGAGTTGCCAAGCTTTTCGCAGGCCGCCGCCTGCGTCTTGCGGTATTCGCTGACGGCCTCTTCGCGCCAGACGCCGGTTTGCAACAAGCCATCGAGCGCCATGGCTTCCGCGCCGCCCTCGTGGATCCATGGATCGTCCTCGCCGACGCCGCCGCGTGTGATATTAAACTGCCACAGGTGCGCCATCTCGTGCGCTACGAGCCGGGCCAGCACGTCCCGCTTCTTCGGATGGTCGCCCAGCATCTTCTCGCCCGACAGGCGGTAGGAAAGCTGGCCCAGGACCGCGCCGCCTTTGACCGAAAAGCCCGGCACGTCAAAGCCTGCCACCGAAACCATGATGAACAAATCGTCCTTGAGCGGGCGCTGGTAGGCCTTCTCGTAATACTGCGACACCTTTGCGCCGGTATCGAGCAGCACTTCCCGCGCCCAACCAGGAGTCTGCGGGTCGACCAGGATTTTTGCCGCGCCCGCGGCCACCGCTTGCGACGGCCCGAAATAAGCGTAGCCGCGGTCTCCACCCGGGATCAGCCGGTTGGGCGGCGGCGCGATCACGTTTTCCTGCGGCAGGCCGGCCAGGCGGATATCGGTGCGCATTTCGAGCGTCTTCCCGCTCCGCAGCACGTCGCCCTGCAAGTGGCCAAGGAACATCGCGATGCCGCCATCGCTGAAGCGGTTGAAGGAAGCGTAGTGCTTTTCAGCCAGGCCGGTGTAGGCCCTGATCTCGAAACGTGCCGTCTTGAACGGTTTGCCTTGCGTCGCGAAGACCTCGGCCTCCTGCTCCGATTTCAGGTTCAGGCCAGGCGTCAGGGCCTTCCACGCCTGTTGCCGATATTCGCCGATCTTCGGCAGCTTGATGGCGCTGACCGGTTGCGCGAAGCGGTATTCGACGCGCCACAAATCCTGCTCAACATGGCGCACATCGACCACAACCGCCAGCACCGGAAGTTGCTCCGCACACGCGAACGGAGCCAAGCACAACATCAAGAGGGCCGCACACAGGCCAAGGAGTCGACGCATCGGGTAGTCCTTCATCGGAAAAAATAGGGGACCATTCTACACATCGAATTGCAATTAATGCAATTCGATGTGTAGAAACTAACCTGACGGGAGCTCAGCGAGCGGTACTTATTTCGATGCCCGGTCTATTCCGCACCAAAACGCGATGATTGGGTCTAAAAAGTGCCAGATTTGCAGGACCTTCCGTTTGTGTAGTCCGAATTGGTCCGCGCAAGGAAACTTCTAGACCGGTTTAGACATTTGATCGCGTTGGATTAGACCGCGTTAGATAGCTCGATTTTGCTTTTAGACTGTCTAGATCCAGGCCACTCTTGAACACCAAGGTAGATGTCGAGCCTTATGCCGGCGGGAACGAGGGCGATGGCGGGGCGCCATTGATAACCTGGATCATTTGCTCATGAACTTGCACGACGTGCTGAATAATGAGCGAAGCGCGGTGCGCGCTTATGCGCCATAGCGCCTCAAGACCGCAGCTACTTCATCGTCAGTGGCGAAATTGCCTGCGTCGGCATCGTCGATAGCTTGCTCGAGATCCTGCAATTGCGAAATGCGCCAAGCGAGATAATCGGGCAAGGCTTCCTGCGTGATTTCGGTCGCACGCTCGCCAGTCAGCGCAACCAGGCGTTGCAACGCTGCTTGCAATTCCGGCGTCAGCGGCCGTTCAAGCGTTGGGGATTTGGGCATGGAATTTTCCAGTGATGGAGGCGATTATACGCCCGACATTCAACGATGCCGGACGTAATCGTTGAGGTGGCTCAATTCGCCTGTAGCGGAATCACGCCCGGTACGGTGGCCGGGGAGGAGCAGGGCCCTTCGTCGAAGGCGATGTCGCCCAGCGGATTGGCGACACCGTCGGCCTTGATGTCCTTGAAGCCAAACAGTTCGCGGTCCATCAGGTGCGATGGCAATACGGCGAGGGCCCTTTACGCGGCCCGGATGTTTCCTTTTCCCATTTGCGCCCCCCTGCCTGGTTGCCTACCGTACAGTTATTCCCGTAAGCAACAAAAATACAAGGAACGTTTAAATATTAGTTCTTTTGGTTGTTGATCGGAAAAAGATAAGTCTTCCATTCAACTGAATGTTCAGATTAACCCCAACGTCACAAAAAAATGTAACTGTCAAAGGAATTCAGCTATTCTCGCATTTGTGACAATGCGTGAGCTTCTCGACAGTATTAGCGTGGTACGTTACTTGGAAATAATTTGACGTTAAAAGAATTCACTTTGCAAGTTGGCGGATAATTCTCGTTCAACCTAAGGGAGTAACTATGCGTCTTCCAAAGCCTGTAGTAATTGTCTTGCTTTCCGCCTTATGCGCCGAACCAAGCATGGCGAAAGATCGGTTGCTGGCCAACGAAACGTTGAGTAACAACGCTTATCTTAGTTCGCCAAATAACTTGTATAAGTTCATTATGCAACAGGATGGCAGCTTGGTATTGTATCGGCATGATGGCAGCATCCGCTACCGAATGGCAAAATACGGAACACACGCAATTATGCAAAGCGACGGGAATTTTGTTGAGTACCAGGGAACTACGCCCTTATGGGCAACAAACACAATGTGCCCATGTCCGTGGCCGTTTTATTTAAGACTTCATGATAATGGCGATTTGGCTATTGAATGGATCAGCCCGACTGGCGATATGGGTGGGGGCGTATGGGGTATCGGGCCAGATCCGGAGCCAACAGCGTCTAAAAAGGGTGTGCGAGACTTGACACCACCAGGCAGTCCTCCAACTAGTTTGCCTAATTATCCAGTGCCAAGTTCGTATGCATACTAGTCAGGAGAAGAATCATGAGGAATAAATTAATTTCGGCGGCCGTGTTTTACACTATTCTGTTGGGATATTCTGATGCATATGCTCTTGGAAAGTTTAGCAGGGCTTGTCGGTTTGATACGCTCCCCGAAAGCTACAAGCTCCCTGCCGCGAAGTTTTTGAACTTCATGGGCGCAGACCCGGCCTTCGCGAATATGCATTTGCGGAGTGACCAAGCTTTTTATTGGATACTTGAGTCACTCACAACTGACTATTTTCAACCAGCACGATTTTTTCTTTTTGCGCAAGCTGCAATGTATTTTCAGGGCAACCCGAGCTTGGGAGACCCGGCTAGGTTTAATCTCTGGCGTATTTACAAGAGTCCTTACAGTGCAGAAGAAGTCGAACAAATGATTAGGGATGATCCGACGCTGCAGCCTTACTACATTAATCGTGGACCGTATCCAATCTATAGCGCGAGGGCAGGTGATCCGGCTCTTTATACGAAGGTGACTCATTACGATAACAGTACTTTGCCCGCCCCGAATGGCGTTGTTAAAGTCGTCGGCAAACATTCTTATTACGACGGTACAATCGGCGAAGCGCATGAGTATGGGGAAACTGTTTCTTACGATTGTAATACGCTAAACTGGGGCTTTGGCCTTTTTGATCGCTGATGCGATGCAATTATTTCTGGGAGCAATAATATGAATAAAGCTTTTGCTCTGCTTTGCGCCTCTGTATGGATCGTTAAGGTACAGGCACAAGTTCCAGGTCAGTCGACTGCCCCCCCTCAGGTCATCACTGAAATATTACAGCACGGCGAAAGAATCGTGCCTAGAGAGGAGGTCACACCTAAGCAACGTGAATTCTTGTGGAAGGGAAAGACTTTGGATAGATCTGGAATTATTTGGGTTGAAAATACCCCGGAGTATATCCAATTGCCCGAAGCCTTTTTCAGACACCCTGCAGTGAAAAAGGTGAACGATCCGAATTTCGTCAAGAATGCGCGCAAAAGCGAGTTTGTTCTCGTTGGGACGCTCGATGAGGGGGATGAGCGCTTAAATTATATATACAAAACTGCCGGCCAAATCGTTGTGTTGACGGTTTGGCCTTATCAACGACACGGTGTAAAGACTACGAGATTTGAAGAAATGTTAAATCAATCAGTGAGTGGCGTGCCTGCCACTCTAACGTTGTCACGCGCGGCTGGAATGAAAATGGCCCTCTGGAAACTAGGATGGAAGAAGGAGGGAAAGTCATACGAATTATACTTGAATGACTCGATTGACTCCGGTGGAAGGCCGGAGAAAAGTCCTGCTTCAGTAATCGAGACTGCAGAAATTCTTTCAAGGCAGTTTGAGTAGAGATTTCGTTTGCCCGTAGATTTTTCTGGTTGGTTAAGGCGATGGTTGGCGTGGCTGCCAACCATCAATGTAAGTAAACCGTTGAATAGCTTTGAATCCCGGATCCTTACTCAACCTGTAGCGGGATAATGCCCGGCACGCTGGCCGGAGTGGAGCAGGGCTCTTCGTCGAAGGCGATGTCGCCCAGCGGGTTGGCGACGCCGTCGGCCTTGATGTCCTTGAAACCGAACAGTTCGCGGTCCATCAGGTGCGAGGGCACCACGGTGGACAGCGCGGAGAAAGTGTTCTCCACGCGGCCCGGGTGCTTCTTCTCCCATTCGCGCAGCATGGCCTTGATCTGCTTGCGCTGCAGGTTTTCCTGCGAGCCGCACAGGTCGCACGGGATGATGGGGAAGTTCTTCACGGCCGCGTAGCGTTCGGTGTCTTCTTCCTTCACATAGGCCAGCGGACGGATCACCATATGCTTGCCGTCGTCCGACACCAGCTTGGCCGGCATGCCCTTGATCTTCCCGCCGAAGAACATATTGAGGAAGAAGGTCTCAAGGATGTCGTCGCGGTGGTGGCCGAGGGCGATCTTGTTGCAGCCCAGTTCATCGGCCACGCGGTACAGGATGCCGCGGCGCAGGCGCGAACACAGCGAGCAGGTAGTTTTGCCTTCCGGGATCAGGCGCTTGACGATGGAGTAAGTGTCCTGGTTCTCGATATGGAAAGGCACGCCCAGCTTTTCCAGGTAGGCCGGCAGCACGTCGGCCGGGAAGTTCGGCTGCTTCTGGTCCAGGTTGACGGCCACGATCTCGAAGTTGATTGGAGCGCGTTCGCGCAGCGTCATCAGGATGTCCAGCAAGGCGTAGGAATCCTTGCCGCCCGACAGGCAGACCATCACTTTGTCGCCATCCTCGATCATGTTGAAGTCGCCGATGGCCTGGCCCACCAGGCGGCACAGGCGCTTGTGCAGCTTGTTGTTTTCGTAGGCTTCCTTGTCGGAGGCCTTGGTATCGACGACGGCGTTCATGCTTCTTCCTTGATCTTGAATACTTCCACGCCCACGCCTTCGCAATCCGGATACACGTCAGGCTTCATGGTCGACACGCGCGCGGCGCGCACGCTCGGGTGGGCCAGCATGGCTCGCACCACGTCGTCCACCAGGGTTTCCTGCAGGTGCACGTGGCCTTCGGCCATGCGGCGCGCAATGGTCTCGCGCATGAAGTCGTAGTCCACCACTTCGTGCAGTTCGTCGGACTTGGGCGTCGACACCGCGAGCGGGATGTACAGGTCGACGTTGATCAGGACGCGCTGTTCGCCCTTTTTCTCGAAATCGTGCACGCCGATATTGATCAGCACTTCGTAGTTGCGCAGGAACAGCCGGCGGCAGTCTTGCAGTTGCGGGTGAATCAGGGCGGACAGCATGGTGCGGAAACCTTAAAAGTGAAAATTCTTCATTTGGCCAGGAACATCACGTCGCGCGGCGACGGCTGCAGGTGCTGGCCGCCATCGACCAGCAGGGTGGTGCCGGTCATTGCGCGCGCGCCCGCCGCGTAGACCACGGCGGCGGCAATATCCTCGGGAGTGCTGGAGCGGCCCAGCGGCGTCCGGGTATGCGCCTTGGCAAAGCCTTCCTCGCTCTGGTCGCCGGACACCATGGTGATGCCGGGCGCCACGCCCACCACCCGGACTTTCGGCGCCAGCGACTGCGCCAGCATCGTATTGGCTGCCTGCAGCGCCGCCTTGGACAGGGTATAGGACAGGAAATCAGGGTTGAGATTATAAAGCTTCTGGTCCAGCAGGTTGACGACCACCGCCTCGCCGCCTTCCGGCGTGGCGTCGTACAGGGCGCGCGCCAGCAGGACCGGGGCCGCCACGTTGCAGTGCATATGGGCGTCGAGGCGGGCCAGGTTGAAATCGAAATCGCTGTCGTAGTCGAACAGGGAAGCATTGTTCACCACGCAGTCGATGCGTTCCAGCGCCGCTACCGCTTGCGGCAGCAGGCCGCGCACCGCGGCTTCATCGGCAAGCTCGCATTGCAGGGTGACGGCACGGCGGCCCAGGGCGGCGATTTCGCGCGCCACGTCGCGCGCTTCGTCGTGGGAATGGCGGTAATGCACCGCGATGTCCCAGCCGGCGCGTGCCAGGCCGAGCGCGATGGCGCGCCCCAGGCGGCGGCCGGCGCCGGTCACCAGGGCTACGCGCGGCGTCGGCTCGGGCGTCGGTAATGTCAAAGTCATAGTCAAGAATGAGCAAAATGGCGCCGGGCGGCGCTGAACCGCTACAATGCCGGCATGTCTTTACCAGCACCTTCCCCCGACGCGCTGGCCGCGTCCCAAGCCTTGCAGCGCCTGATTGCCGACGAGATCGCGCGGCAAGGTGGCACCATCCCGTTCTCACGCTTCATGGAGCTGGCGCTGTACGCGCCCGGCCTGGGCTATTACAGCGGCGGCGCCGCCAAGCTGGGCAAGGATGGCGATTTTACAACGGCACCTGAGCTGAGCGTCCTGTTCGGGCAAGCCCTGGCGCACGTCGCAGCCGCTATTATGGACCAAAGCGCGCCGCACATCCTCGAATTCGGCGCCGGCACCGGCAAGCTGGCGCGCGACATCCTGACCGAGCTGGTCGCCGCCGGCGTGGCGCTCGAAAGCTACGCCATCGTCGAACTGTCCGGCGAACTGCGCGCGCGCCAGCAAGAGATGCTGCGCGACTTCCCGCAGGTGCGCTGGCTCGATGCGCTGCCGGAATCCTTTGAAGGCGCCGTGTTCGGCAATGAAGTGCTGGATGCGATGCCGGTCGACGTCGTCACCCTGGCCGAGGATGGCTGGCAAGCGCTGCACGTGGCCGCCGAGGCCGACGAAGCGGGCGGGGCGCGCTTTGCCTGGCGCCCGGTGGCGGCAGATGCGGCGCTTGCCGCGCAGATCGCGCGCCAGGTCCCCGACGCCGAAGCGCTGCCGGTAGGCTATGTGACCGAAGTGCATGGCGCCGGCTGCGGTTTCATGGCCACGCTGGCGGCCATGCTGGCCAAGGGCAAGGGCGCCGCCTTCCTGTTCGATTACGGCTTCCCGGCGCGTGAATACTACCTGGGCGACCGTGCCACCGGCACCCTGATGTGCCACTACCGCCACCACGCCCACGCGGAACCGTTCTACCTGCCCGGCCTGCAGGACATCACGGCCCACGTCGATTTCACCGCGATGGCGCTGGCGGCGCAGGATGCCGGTGCCGACGTGCTGGCGTATACCAGCCAGGCCGGCTTCCTGATCGGCGCCGGCATTGGCGACCTGCTGCTGCGCCATGACCCGGCCGACGCGCTGCGCTATCTGCCGCTGGCCAGCGCACTGCAGAAATTGCTTTCTCCGGCCGAAATGGGAGAATTGTTCAAAGTACTCGTCATCGGCCATGGCATCGGGTTGCCCCAGCAATTGCTGCATGGCGACCGCAGCCACCGTTTGTAATATGATTGAGAGATGGGAAAGATACATACTCACTATGACAACCTGAAAGTGGCGCGTGGCGCGCCGCAGGAAGTCATACGTGCTGCCTACAAGGCCTTGAGCCAGAAATACCATCCTGACAAGAATCCCGGGGATGAAAAGGCGGCCCGCATCATGGCGATCGTCAACACGGCCTATGGCACCTTGTCCGATCCGCAGCGGCGCAAGGAGCACGACGAGTGGATCACCCAGGAAGAATGGGAAATCGAATGGCTGGAAAGCACCAAGCATGAGCCGGCGCACGCCGAGCCCGGCTGGTCCGACCAGCTCGACTTGCCGCGCCGGCGCCGGGCCCTGAAATCGTGGCGCTTCTGGGGCACGATCGGTGGCGCCGCCGCCGCCGGCTGGCTGGGCGGGGTGCTCAGCGTGGCCGAGCCGCGCGCTGTTTCCAGCGTGCTGGCCGGCGCCTGGGGCGGCAAGCCGCCCGCCGAACTGACGGCCACCGCCGCGGCCACGCCGAAAATCCACCCCCCGCGCGTGGAAAAAGTCACCCCCGACGACGGCTGGGCCGTCGCCAAGCCGTATTCGCCCGAACCCGTGGCCCCCGCCGTGGCACCGCCCATCAAGGTGCTGGCCTTGTCCCAGGTGGTGCTGCCCAGTGCCGCCATCGATTGCGAAGGCGACGTGGCGCCGCCGGTAGCGCCCAACGGCGAACCCTGGCCGGCCCAATCCGGCTACGTGGAAGGATTCCCGATCGGAAACAAGGGCGCCGACATGCAGCTCACGCTGGACAATAGTTCCAACGCCGCGCCCGTCTTCATCAAGGTGTACGACCTGGAGCGCCGCTCGAATGTGCGTTACGCCTATGTGCAGCCGCACGACAAGCTGGTGATCGACCAGCTATCGAATGGCAAGTATGAAATCCGCTACCAGAACCTGAACCTCGGCCCCGGCCAGGGTGGCTGCACGAAATGAAAGTCGGCAGCTCTCGACATGAAAGTCGGGGTCAGCTCTGGCAACCGGACATTTCGCTGCGCGAAATGTCCGGTT
>CAMLRG010000196.1 GCA_946482335.1 uncultured Duganella sp.
ACTGCCGACCACCACGAATTCGAAGCCACCCTGCATGCGCCATACCGTGCCGCGGCTGGCGCCAACGAGGCGCGCAGCTTCACGCTCGAATTCAGCTTCCCCAACGTCCAGGACGTACAAGCCGTGAGCTGGGTGCTGGAAGTGGTGGCGGCCGACGGCAGCGTGGTGGAGCGCTGGACCGGCGTGGAACGCCTGCACGACAAGCCCGTCAACGTGACGGTCGAATGGGCTGGCAGGAACCGCCGTAACGCCCTGCCGCCCGGCATCTACAAGGCCCGCCTGCGCGCCATTTCGGAAGAGTCGAAGCGCGGCCTGTCCGCCAGCCCGGACGCGGTACTGCGCCGCATTGCCGGCTACGACGGCGAAGTCCACGAGCAGGAATGGGATATCGCCATCGGCCAGCAGCAGGCCAAGGCTGGCGCGCCGGTGCGGATGGCATCGGCACCCGCCCCCTCTTCCCTGCCCTACACCGTCTACTTCGGCAACCTGCACAGCCAGACCAACCATAGCGATGGCGGAGGCAACCTGGCCAGTTGCACCGGCTCGCAAGCGCCGCAAGCGGGCGCCTTCGGCCCTACCGATGCGTTCACCTATGCCAAGGGGCGCGGCCTGGACTTCCTGCTCGCCTCCGAACATAACCACATGTACGACGGTTCGGATTCCACCAATACCTCCGCCGACCCGGCCACCGCCAAAGCCCTGTACCAGTCCGGCCTGAGCGAAGCGGCGAGCTTCAACAGTGCCAATCCCAACTTCCTGGCGATCTACGGCCTGGAATGGGGCGTCATCAGCAATGGCGGCCATATGAACATCCTGAATGCGAACGAGTTGCTGGGATGGGAAAGCAACAGCTCCGGCCAACTGCTGGCCGATACCCTGACCGCCAAGAACGATTACGCCAGCTTGTACACCCTGATGCGCCAGCGCGGCTGGCTGGGCCAGTTCAACCACCCTTCCTCCAGCGGCCAGTTCATTGTCAACGGCACCCCGCTGGGCTATACCGCCGACGGCGACGAAGCGATGGCGCTGTGCGAGGTGATGAACACGTCCGCTTTCTCGACCAATACCACCGAATCGGAAACGGGGCGCAGCAATTACGAAAGCGCCTGCCGCAAGGCGCTGGAAGCGGGCTACCACGTGGCTTTCAGCACCAACCAGGACAACCATTGCGCCAACTGGGGCGCCTCGTACACCAACCGCACCGGCGTGCTGATCCCGAACGGCACCGCCCTGAGCACCGCCAGTTTCATGGACGCGATCCGCGCCCGCCGCGTGTTCGCAACCATGGACAAGACCTCGCAGCTAGTGTTGACCGCCAACGGCCGTATGATGGGCGAGCGCTTCACCAATAGCGGCACCTTGAACCTGGTGGCGAACTTCAGCAGCACTTCCGGCAAGACGGTCTCCACCGTCGAGATCTTCGAAGGCGTCCCCGGCCGCAACGGCACCGTGACCCTGCTGGCCAACAGCGCCAACACCACCATCACGCCGGGCAACGGCGCCCATTTCTATTACGCCAAGGTGACCCAGAACGATGGCAATATCCTGTGGTCGGCACCGGTCTGGGTGACGCAGCAGGCAGCCTCCGGCGACAGCGTGGCGCCAACGGTCAGCGCATCGAGCAGCGGCAGCAGCGGCACCATCACTTTCAACGCCAGTGCCAGCGACAATGTCGGCGTGACCAAGGTCGAGTTCTACGTGGACGGCGCGCTGAAAGGCAGCGACACCGCCTCGCCCTGGTCGTACGCCTTCAATTCGACCAGCGTTTCCAATGGCACGCATGCGCTGACCGCCAAGGCCTTCGATGCAGCCGGCAACAGCACACTGTCGTCGGCCGTCAATTTCAGCGTCAGCAACACCACGGCCCAGCAACTGGTGCTGAACGGCGGCTTCGAGTCGGGCAGCACCAATTGGAGCGCCACCAGCGGCGTGATCACCAGCGATTCGTCCGTCGCGGCGCGCACCGGCACCTGGAAAGCATGGATGAACGGCTACGGCAGTGCGCACACCGACACGCTGTACCAGCAGGTGAGCATCCCGTCGGGCGCCACCAGCGCCACCCTGGGCTTCTGGCTCAAGATCAGCTCCGATGAAACCACCACCACCACCGCCTACGATACCTTGAAGGTCCAGGTGCGCAACAGCAGCGGCACGCTGCTGGCGACGCTCGCCACCTACTCGAACCTGAACAAGGGTTCCAGCTACGTGCAGCGCACCTTCGACTTGAGCGCGTACAAGGGCCAGACCGTGCGCATCTACTTCGAAGGCATCGAAGGTTCGGCCGTGGCGACTTCCTTCATCGTGGATGACGTGACGCTGAACGTGCAGTAAGGCGCGGCCTTAACCGCGTATTTCGCGCAAGCCCTTGCCAAGCTTGCGCCGCAGCAGCGTGCGCAGCGTGACGCCGTCGCGGTAGCCCACCTGCTCGGCGATGCGGTCGACATTTTCGCCGCTGGTCTTGAGCAGGTGCACGGCGCGCTCGATGCGCAAGTCCTGCACGTAATTGACGGGCGTCTTGCCCAGCACCTCCTGCAGGCGTCGCGCCAGCGTGCGCTTGCTGGTGGCCAGCGCCGCGGCTGCCGCCTCCAGGCTGAAGCCCTGGGCCAGGTGCTGCCGCACCCAGCGGTCGAAGCCCGCCACCAGGGGATCGGCATGCGCCAGGTGGTCGGAAATCACGTACGCTGATTGCGCCGGTCGCGCATCGACCACCAGGTAGCGCGCCACCATGGCCGCCAATTCGGGACTGGCCTGGCGGATCAGCGCCAGCGCCATGTCCAGGTGGCTGAGCGCCGCACCGGCCGTGACGAACTGTCCGGATGCCACCACCATGCGCTGCGCATCCAGCCGCACCAGCGGATAACGCTGGCGGAACATGGGCGTGAGCCACCAAGTGGTGGTTGCCTCCTCGCCATCGAGCAAGCCGCTTTCCGCCAGCACGAAAGTGCCGATGCAGGCCGCGGCGATGCGTACACCCTGGCCCGCCAGCGCACGCAGCGCGGCGGTCGCTTCGGCTACTTCAGCCGTCGCCAACGCAGCTGCCAGGGCATCAGGCATCTTGTGCCCGATGGCCGGCAGCACCACCAGGTCCGGCAATTGCCCCGCAGCCGCGGGCAGCGCCAGCGGCACCACCGGCAACTGCATGCCCTGCGCACTGCGAACCGTGGGACGCAAGCCCGCCAGCGTTACGTCGAAATGCGGCTGCGGCGTTCCCAGCATCGGCGCCAGCTCATTGGCCGTGGCAAAGGCATCCAGCACGGCTGATAGCCCGGTGTCGAACACGCTGTCCAGCGCGAGCACGGTAATTCGCATGGCGCGATCGCTACCAAAGATGTCAATCTCGCCAATTTAACGGCATGGGCCCGGCCTGTAAAGTGCCTCCCATCGCATCCGCGATCAAGCAACCAAGGAGATAACCATGATCAAGTACGCACTGTTCGCCCGTTTCGAAGCAAAACCCGGCAAGGAAGCCGCCGTCGCCGACTTCCTGCACACCGGCCTGTCGCTGGCAAAGCAGGAACCCGGTACCAGATACTGGTTTGCACTGCGCCTGTCCGAGCGCGTGTTCGGCGTATTCGACGCCTTCGAAACCGAAGAGGCGCGCCAGGCCCACCTGAACGGTTCGATCGCTCAGGCGCTGATGGCGCAGGCGCCGGAATTGTTTGCGGCCGCACCGGGCATTGAACCGATCGAGGTACTGGGACTGAAGGCGGCGTAGCTATTGGTCCTCGGCGGAGTTGAAGCCGTACTTGCGTTTCAGCTCCTCCACTTCGGCCCGGTTGGTCTGCATGAAGCGGCGGAACTGTTCCACCACCTTCGGGTATTTGTGCGACGACAGATACCACTGGCCTGAGGCGTGCGGCAAGTCCGGGTCGTACAGGACCGGCACGTGGGGCAGTTTGCGGACCTTGATCCAGTAATGGCGGGCGATGCGGGTATTCATGTAGGCCCCGTCGACGCGGCGCATGATCAGTTTTTCGTAGAGCGCGTCGTAATCGGCGGTTTCCTCGATGCGCAAGGCGCCGGCCGACATCAATTGCTGGTAGGGATAAGGCGTGAACCCGAGCGGGATGCCCAGGGTTTTCAGCTGGCCTACGCCGCGCCCGACGTTCTCAGGGCGCACCAGCACCCCGTCGGTGAATTCCAGCATTGGCGCGTAGCTGATTTTCAGCTCGCGTTTCATGTCCACCACCCAGTTCGGGTTGTCGGGGAAAGCCAGGTCGACCTGGCCTTCCACGAACAGGCGGTCGCGCCGCTTCAGCGGATAGACTTCATAGGTGAAGGTGTAGCCCATGTGGCGGGCGAAGGCATCGAGGATATCCTTGCCCAGGCCGCCGTACACGCCGTTTTTCACTTCCGAGTACGGCAGCCAGTTCTTGTAATCCTCGACGCCGATGGAGTAGGTTTTCTTGTCGGCCGCCTGCGCGGCTCCGTACAGCAGCATGAGCGCCAACTGCGCAGCCAACAAAACCCGCCACATGGCACACCTCCGTCACTCCAGCTGGTAGGCGTAGATATTGACGACGTTGAAGGTGGTGTCGGGCACGTACACGCGCCGGTCGCGCGCATAAATAAAGAACGGCATCCACACGCCGCCGACTTCGGGATACTTTTTAAATACTAGCTCTCCAGTTACGTATTCTAGCGTGTCCTCGCCAATACGGAAGATTTTCAAAGCCCGGTTGACCAGGTCGTTGACGATCAGGTGCCCTTCCTGGTCCACGCACAGGCTGGCCGGCAGGTAAAACTTGTCGGCGTCCTGTTCCAGGTCGTCGCAATAGCCGGCGCGGCCGTAGCTCCACAGGCTGTTGCCGGCCCGGTCGAAGACGCGGATGCAATTGTTGAACTGGTCGCATACGAAGACGCGGTCCTGGGCATCGATCGACACGTCGCAGGGGGCGAAAGTAGCCAGCGGCTGGCCGTTTTCCGTCCACTGGAAATTCTTGACGAAGGACACCAGGCCGGAGGGCTGCAGCTGCCACATGGAAATGCGGTTATTCAGCGAATCGGCGATATAGATTTCGCCATGGCTGTTTACTTCCAGCCCTTGCGGCGCCTTCAGCGTGCCATCGCCGCCCAGGCCTTCGCGGCCGAACGGCAAGCCGTAATTGAGCAGGTGGCCATTGGGCCCGAACTGGAACATCGACACCGTGCAGGCGTTGAAGTTGGTGACAAACACGAGCGGCGTGCCCGGGCAGATCTGTCCCAGCAAGGGCTGCGACGGGTAATACACCGCCATCGCCAGCCCGCCCGGCATGAAGAAGCCGCGCATCTTGTCCTGCAGCTGGGCGATCGGGTCGGCCGCGGTGTCGAAGGTCTTCATGCACCAGTTGCCGGAGTCGATGTTGTAGGACGAGGTGGCGGCCCCCACCAGCGGATCGATGCGGGCATGGTGCTTCAGCTGGTCATACCAGTACTTATAGATATTGGCCGTCGCGCTGGCCCAGCTGTCGATCCAGTTCGACTGCGGCAGGCTGCCGCTGCCGGCGCGCTTGGGGTCGACGCCAATCACCGCCGTCATGCAGTTGAACTGCGAGGTGGCGGCATGCACCGTCTGGTTGTCGCGCCGGTGGCCGACCGCATCGAGCAGGATGGCATCCTGGTCGCCGCCATCGCGGTCCGGGGCGATGCGCATTTTCAGCACGGTGGAGGCGAACGGCTCGGTCACGTAGTACACGTTGGCATCGGCTGCCGCGCAAATCTGGTAGGGACCGACGAATACCGCGTCTTCCAGCGCGCCGTACACCAGGTCGGAAATCGAATGCACCACGTCCGGCTTGTGGTTCCACAATGGCAGCATGCCTTCCACCACCGTCAGCAGCTTGCCATCGGTGTCATAGACCGTGATCGAATCCTCCACCTGGCCCGGCACGAAAATGCGGTCGTTGATCACGCACACCGAGCGCATGACGTTGAATTTGCCGATGCCGGCCGGGTTGCCGAAGCTGTGCAGCAGCGAGGTCTCGCCCGGGCACTGCACCCGTTCATTCTTGATCGGCCAGGCGGTATCTATCTTCAGCACTTCGTAGTGACCGGTATTGGCCAGGTACAGGCAGCCGTGCGAATCGGAGGCCAGGCCCTGCGGCCACAGCAAGTCATGCACGCTGTTGGCATCGTCGACGGTGCGGAATTGCAGCACGAACTTGCCATCCGGGGTGAATTTGACGCAGCGGCTGCGGTCATCGTCCTTGGTGTGGAAAAACTCGTCGCACACGTAGACGAAGTGCTCGCCGCTGGCTTCCTTGACGATGGCGATGCCATTCGGGTCGCTCAAGGGCACAAAGCCTTTGCCGTTGATGCCGTCGGCCGCGTCGCCGAAGGCGAACTGGAAATCGATCGAGTGCTCGTCGTACTCGAACACCACCACCCGGCCATTGCCCATGTCGGTGCAGTACATCAGGTCCTGCTCCGGATGCGGGCACAGATGGAAAGGCATCAGCAGACGGCGCGCCTGCGCGCTGCCTTCGCCCGGCGTGTCGATCACGTGCAGCAGCCGGTCCAGGTCCGCGCTGAACACCAGCAGGCGGCTGTTGCCGGTGTCGCAAACCCACACGTGGTCGTAATGGTCGCGCGCAATGCCGACCGGGGAGTTCATGGTGAAGTCGTCGGGCAGTTCGCCGCTTGCCGTGGTGCCCGGCATGACGAGTTCACCGTAGTGCGTAATATGATGAAATTTGCTCATGGCCATCCCTGCCTGTTATGGAGCGTTCCAGTATCAGGCTTGCGCCGCAATTCGGCAACATTGTCGAAAAATCCCGCAAGCGCGGGGCCTGGGGGGCTAGCAGATGGCTAGGCAAGGGCATCCTATGGTTTCTCAGCAACAGGCACAGGAAATAGTTAAACGCAAGTGAGCGCGAAGTTTATACTTGCCTAGACGCAGCCAAGTGAGGGGTCAAATGAGCCGCTCGATCGCCACCCGCCTGTTGCGCATCATCTTCGGTTGCTACTTCATGGTGACGGTGGTGGTCACGGTGGTGCAACTCACCGCCGAATACAAGCACACGCGCACCCGCGTCGAAAGCGAAATCGAAGCGATGCAGCACACTTTTGGCCCCGGTATCGCCGACGCCATGTGGCGCTTCAATGACGACATCATGCGCGGCATACTGTCCGGCATGAAAGAATTGCCCATTGTGGTCGGTATCAAGGTGGTGGATGAACAGGGCAAGCTGGTGCGTGCCGTTGGCACCGTACTCGACGAACAGGGCAAACGCATGCACGTCCTGCCCGACGGCAGGCTGGTGCCGCCGCTGCGCGACGACGGCTTGCTCGGCCAGATCATCAGCCGCGAATTCCCCATTGCTTACGCGATGGAGAATGGCAGCCTGCAGCAGATCGGCAAGTGGACCGTCTATTCCAACCGGCGCATCGTGGTCAGCCAGGTGGAATACGGTTTCTTCCTGATCCTGGTGAATTCGGTGATCAAGACCCTGGCCTTGTGGTTCATTTTCCTGCTGGTGGTGCGCCACCTGCTCGGCAAGCCGCTGCAGCAATTGAGCGACTATGTCGGGCGCCTGAAGATCGACAACCTGGGCAGCGCGCCGTTGCGGCTGCAGCATGGCGGCAATACGGAGTTGGACCTGCTGGCCGACAAGATCAACGAGATGCGGGAAAACATCCTGGCCGGGCTGGCGGAAAAGGCCGTGCTGTACCAGAAACTGGCCGCACTCAATGAATCGCTGGAACGGCGCGTGGCCGAGCGCACGGAAGCGGTGCGCCACGCCCAGGATGAATTGGCCCGCAGCGAGCGGCTGGCAGCCCTGGGTTCGATGGTGGCCGGCATCGCGCACGAACTGAACACGCCGATCGGCAACAGCATGGTTGCCGCCAGCACCCTGAACGACAAGGTGCGCGACCTGGCGATCCGCTACGAGGGCGGTCTGCGGCGCTCGGACATGGGCAAATTCCTGGAAGACGCCGAGGGCATTGGCGAACTGTTGACGCGCAATATCGATCGCGCCGCGGCGCTGGTCTCCAGTTTCAAGCAGGTGGCGGTGGACCGCGCCAGCTCGCAGCGCCGTAAATTCGACCTGGGCGCCGTGATCCAGGAAAACATGAATACCCTGTCACCGGTGCTGCGCAAGCTGCCCTATGAGGTGACGGTGGACCTGGCGCCGCTGGTGGGCATGGACAGCTATCCCGGTCCGCTTGGCCAGGTGCTGGCCGCCCTGGTCACCAACGCCCTCGAGCACGGGTTCCGGGGGCGCGACCACGGCCGCCTGTCGATCACGGTGCCGGTGCCGGACGGCGACCAGGCCGAGATCATCATCAGCGACGATGGCGCCGGTATCGCGTCGGCCAACCTGAACCGCATCTTCGACCCGTTCTTCACCACCCGCATGAGCGAAGGCAGTTCCGGGCTGGGGCTGAACATCGTGCACAACATCGTCACCACCATCCTGGGTGGCAAGATCCACGTCGACAGCATGCCCGGCGTCGGCACCACGGTCCGCATCACCATTCCACTCGATGCGCCGATGCACCACGAAGAACCGATCATTCCGCAGGCGTGAGCAGCACCGGCACTTCCTTGAAGGCGGGGGTGGCCGAACCGCGGGCCACCAGGCTGGGCGGCACCAGCGGCGTCAACTCCGGGAAATAGCCGAACACGTCGCCTTCCGGCACGTCGTAGCGCACCAGGCGGTAGCCGCGGCAGCTGCGCGCAATGCCGTCCGGCGCGGCGGCATGCACGTCCACCATCTGCCCGTCGCGCAAACCCAGGCGGGCCATGGTGGCTTCGGCAATGAACAGGACTTTGCGCGTGTGGTGCACGCCGCGGTAACGGTCCACTTCGCCCGTGCTGTCGCGGTACACCGTGGTGTTGTACTGGCGGTGCGCACGCACCGTGGCCAGGCACAGCACCTGCCCGCCGAAGGCGGCGCGGGCACGGCGCATGATGGTGTCCTGCGGCAGCGCGACGGCGCTGAATTCGGCCTTGCCGCTGGCGGTGCGCCAGTCGCGCAGGCGGGCCGTGTTGGGCAGATGGAAGCCGCGCGGCTGCGCGATGCGCGCATTGTATTGCTCGAAGCCCGCCACCGCGGTGTGCGCCACCTGTTCGATCAGGGCGCGCGTGACGCTGTAGTCGCTGCCCATGGCTTGCCAGTCGATCGGCGGCGCCGCCGGCCCGGCCAGCGTACGCCGCGCCAGCTCGGTCACGATCTGCGGTTCCGAGCGCAGCTTGGGGCTGGCCGGTTCGCCGCGCCCGGCGGAGGCGTGCACCATGCTGGCCGTATCCTCCACGCTGACGAACTGGGTGCCGCCAGCCTGCTCATCGCGCTCGGTGCGGCTGAGGCAAGGCAGCAGCAGGCCGACCTGGCCCGGATGCAGGTGGGTACGGTTCAGTTTGGTCGCGATGTGCACCGTCAGGCGCAAGCCTTCCATTGCTTGCAGCACGCGCGGCGTATCCGGCCCGGCCACGGCGAAATTGCCGCCCAGGCCCAGGAAGGCATGCACCGAACCGTCCAGCATGCCTTCGATGGCCGCCACCGCGTCCAGCCCCGGCGCCGCCGGCGGCGTGAAGCCGAACACGCGCTGCAAGCCTTGCAGCCACTCCTTCTTCGGCCGGTTGGTCACGCCGACGGTGCGGTCGCCCTGCACATTGGAATGGCCGCGCACTGGCATCAGCCCCGCCCCGGGCTTGCCCACATTGCCGCGCAAGAGCATCAGGTTGACCAGCATGCGGATGGTCTCGATCGCATATTCGTGCTGCGTCAAGCCCATGCACCAGGTGGCGATGGTGGCATTGGAAGTCATGTACACCGCGGCCGCCTGTTCGATCTGGCTGCGCGACAGCCCGCTATCCTGTTCCACCTGCTGCCACGGCTGCGCAGCCACGGTGGCCGCGAAGGCTTCGAAGCCGCTGGTGTGGCGGGTGATGAAGTCATGGTCCAGCACTTTGGCGCC
Source organism: uncultured Duganella sp. (assembly GCA_946482335.1). Next base: position 9,901 of record CAMLRG010000196.1, read on the forward strand.
GGCCTGCTCCGCTTCCAGCACGGCCTTGCACATGCCGGTGATGGCGGCCAGGTCGCCCCCCACGCGCACCTGGAAGTACTCGCTGGCGATGCGCGTGCCGCGGCCGGTCAGGGTCTCCAGCGGCGACTGCGGGTCGGCGAAACCGCGCAAGCCCGGTTCCAGCATGGGGTTGAAGGCCACAATGCGGCAACCGCGCCGCGCCGCTTCGCGCAAATCGCCCAGCATGCGCGGATGGTTGGTGGCCGGGTTCTGGCCGAACACGAAGATGGCCTCGGCTTGTTCGAAATCTTCGCGCGTGATGGTGGCCTTGCCCACCCCCAGCGACGCGCCGAGCGCCATGCCCGACGATTCGTGGCAATAGTTCGACGAATCGGGCAAGTTGTTGGTGCCGAA
>CAMLRG010000197.1 GCA_946482335.1 uncultured Duganella sp.
GGACCTTGGCGGTGATTTCCTGGCCAACGGTCAGCACTTCGGATGGGTGACGCACACGACGCCATGCCAGGTCGGTGATGTGCAGCAGGCCGTCGATGCCGCCCAGGTCAACGAACGCACCGTAGTCGGTGATGTTCTTGACCACGCCGGTCACCACGGTGCCTTCTTTCAGGGTTTCCATCAGCTTCTGACGCTCTTCGCCCATCGAAGCTTCGATGACGGCGCGGCGGGACAGAACCACGTTGTTGCGCTTGCGGTCCAGCTTGATAACCTTGAACTCGAGGGTCTTGCCTTCGAATGGGGTGGTGTCCTTGACTGGACGGGTGTCTACCAGGGAACCTGGCAGGAAAGCACGGATGCCGTTGGTCAGAACGGTCAGGCCGCCCTTGACTTTGCCATTGACGGTACCAACGACGATCTCGCCGGATTCCATTGCTTTTTCCAGTGCCAGCCACGATGCCAGGCGCTTGGCCTTGTCACGGGACAGGATGGTATCGCCGAAACCATTTTCCAGCGATTCGATGGCCACGGAAACGAAGTCACCTACTTTGACTTCCAGTTCGCCTTGGTCATTCTTGAATTCTTCAACAGGGATGAAAGCTTCCGATTTCAGGCCGGCGTTGACGATAACAAAGTTGTGGTCCAGACGCACGACTTCAGCGGAGATCACTTCGCCAGAGCGCATGTCTTGACGCGACAGGGACTCTTCGAAGAGGGCTGCAAAACTTTCCATTTTTATTCCAGGTTAGCCAGTAAGGCCCGCACAATGCGGCTTCAACTGGGTTGAGGGTTGAACAAATTATTTGTGGGTTTCCGCCCACCATTTCAACACCTGCTCGGTCGCTTCATCAGCGTTCATGGCAGACGTATCCAGGATGTGCGCACCCTCTGCCGGTGCCAGCGGCGCGATGGCCCGGTTCATATCCCGGTCGTCGCGTGCTTTCAAATCCATCAGCAGGTCTTGCATACTAGCAGAAATTCCCTTTCCGATCAATTGCTTATAGCGGCGATCGGCACGCGCTTCCACAGAAGCGGTCAAAAACACCTTCAAAGGGGCGTGCGGGAAGATCACGGAGCCCATGTCGCGGCCGTCCGCCACCAGGCCCGGTGTCTTGCGGAAACTCAGTTGCAGGGCGAATAAGGCTTGGCGTACCGCTGGGAAGGCGGCGATTTTCGATGCTGTATTGCCAACTTCTTCCTGGCGGATGGCGTCGGTGACGTTTTCTTGCGACAAATAGACGGCGTCGCCGGTGAAATGGATGTTCAGGTGCTCGGCCAGTTTGGCCAGGGTGTGCTCGTCGTTCAGGTTGGTGCCCCGGCGCAATGCTTGCAGCGCCGTCAGGCGGTACAGGGCGCCGGAGTCGAGCAGGTGGAAGCCAAGCTTTTCCGCGACCTTGTGGGCCACGGTGCCCTTGCCGCTAGCGGTCGGGCCGTCGATGGTGATGACTGGGATGTTCGATGTTGGCATATGGTTAAGTTTTAAACCGGTAAACCGGTGTCAGACCCAAAGGGTCAGACACCCGATCCGCGGCTGCCTTACCGGTTTTGGCTAAATGTTAAACGCTACCACGCTTGGCGATCGAGGCAAACGCGGTGAAATACTCAGGGAACGTCTTCGCGACGCATTTTGGATCATTGATGCGAACCTTGGCGCCCTGCCGGATGAAACCATCCAGCGACGCCAGCGAGAAGCACATCGCCATACGGTGGTCGTCATAGGTATCGATGGCTGCCGGCAGCAAGGTCGGAGGCGGCGTGACCGACAGCCAATCCGCGCCCTCCTCCACCGTCGCGCCCAGCTTGCGCAGCTCGGTCGCCATGGCCGACAGGCGGTCGGTCTCCTTCACGCGCCAGGAAGCGATATTGCGCAAGGTGGTGGTGCCTTCCGCATACAGCGCGGCGACGGCAATGGTCATGGCCGCATCGGGAATATGGTTGAAGTCCATGTCGACCGCCTTCAGCGGCCCGGCCGCACTGGCTTCGATCCAGTTGTCGCCCATGACGATGGTCGCCCCCATCTGCTCCAGTGCTTGCGCAAAACGCACGTCGCCCTGGATCGAATCGCGGCCCACGCCCTGCACGCGCACCGGCCCGCCGCCGATGGCGCCGGCAGCCAGGAAATAGGACGCGCTGGAAGCGTCGCCCTCGACGTGGATGGTGCCCGGGCTCTGGTACACCTGCCCGGCGGGGATGGTAAACGAAGACCAGCCATCCTGCTCCACCACCGCGCCGAAGCGTCGCATCAGGTTCAGGGTGATCTCGATATAGGGCTTGGAAATCAGTTCGCCTTCCACCTCGATGGTCACGGCGTGCTCGCGCGCCATCAGCGGCGCCACCAACAGCAGCGCGGTCAGGAACTGGCTCGACACATTGCCGCGCACGGACAGGCGCGCTTTGCTGAAGGTGCCGGTGCGGATGTGCAGTGGCGGGTAGCCTTTGTTCATCGTGTACTCGATGTCGGCGCCGGCCGCGTTGAGCGCGTCGACCAGGTCGCCGATCGGGCGCTCGTGCATACGCGGCACGCCGTGCACCTTGTAATCGCCGCCGATCACCGCCAGCGCGGCAGTGAGCGGGCGGATTGCGGTGCCGGCATTGCCCATGAACAGGTCGGCGCTGCGCAGCGGCCAGCTGCCTTTCACGCCCTGCACCACGTGCACGGTGCTGTCGCCTTCGCGCTGTTCGGTCCAGGCCACGCCCAGCGAGCGCAGCGCGGCCAGCATCACGGCGGTGTCGTCGGAAGCCAGCAGGTCCACCACACGGGTTTCGCCTTCGGCCAGCGCTGCCAGCAGCAGGATGCGGTTGGAGATCGATTTCGAACCTGGCAGGCGCACCGTGCCTCCCACGCGGGGGACGGGCAGCAGGTCGAGGTAATGCGGGTAATCAGTCATGCGTGTTCCTTATTCTGCCGCCGCGTCTTTCGGTTGCGGCGGCTCAGCCGCCTCGATGGCTTCGATCCATTGCCGGCGCGCGCGCTGGGCATTGGCATAGGTCGCTTCGAGGGCGGCGGCGTCGCCAGCGGCAAGGCTGGCGCGCAAACGGGTTAATTGTGCCAGATATGCATCCAGCTCAGTCAGGAGTGCGGCCTGGTTGGCGAGGCTGATGTCGCGCCACATTTCAGGCGAGCTGCCGGCGATGCGGGTGAAGTCGCGGAATCCGCTGGCAGCGTATTGGAACAGCAAGTCCGAGTGGGGCTTGCGCTCGATGTCGTCCACCAGGGCATAGGCCAGCAGGTGGGGTAAATGGCTGACGGCGGCGAACACTTTATCGTGTTCTTCCGGGGTCAGTGTGTGGATGATGGCGCCGCAGGCTTTCCAGGCGTTGGCTACGCGCTCGATGGCGGAGGCGGCGTTTTCGGGCAGGGGCGTGAGGACGGCTTTCTTGCCCCGGTACAGGTCGGCGATGGCGGCATCGGGGCCATTGGTTTCGCGGCCGGCGATGGGGTGGCCGGGAACGAACTGGCTTAGCTTGTCGCCCATGACGGCGCGGGCCGCGGCCACGACGTCGGATTTGGTGCTGCCGGCGTCGGTGACCACGGTTTGCGGGTCGAGGTGGGGCAGGATCGACTGCAGGATGCGGGCGGTTTGGGCAACGGGTGCGGCCAGCAGGATCAGGTCGGCGCCGGCGATTGCTTCCTCAAAACCGGTAAACCGGGGTACGACCCAAGGGTCGGACCCCAGGCCTGCGGCGGCCGCCGACTGGGGTCTGACCCTTGGGTCTGACCCCGGTTTACCGGTTTGGGCAGCCGAATCAATGATGTCCAGCTCAAGAGCCCGCGCCAAAAACGCCTCCGACCGGTCCACACCAACGATATGCCGCACCGCGCCGGCAGCCCTCAGCCCCCGTGCAAACGAGCCGCCAATCAGCCCGACGCCAAAGATGACAACCTTGTTAAGCACGGTCCTCCGCAAGCGCCTTGCGCAGCGCAGAAATCAGAACCGCGTTCTCCTGCGGCAGGCCGATGGAAATCCGCAGCCACTGCGGCAGTCCGTAATTGCCCACCGGACGCACGATCACCCCCTGCTTCAGCAGCGCCAGGTTGATACGCGCACCGGCCGCATCGTCGGAACCCACGCGCACCAGCACGAAGTTGCCGTACGAAGGCACGTACTCCAGCCCCATTTCCTTGAACGCCTCCACGAATTGCTGATAGCCCGCGGTATTGTTGGCCGCCGACTTGGCCAGGAATTCCTTGTCGTTCAGGGCCGCGATGGCAGCCGCCTGCGCCAGCGAGTTGACGTTGAACGGCTGGCGGATACGGTTCATCAGATCCGTCAGTTCCGGCTGCGCCAGCGCGAAGCCCACGCGCAGCCCGGCCAGGCCGTAAGCCTTGGAGAAGGTACGCGACACCAGCAGGTTCGGGTATTGCTTGACCCAGGCCGCCGACTCGTACTGGTCTTCCTTCTTCAGGAATTCGTTATAGGCCTCATCCAGCACCACCACCACGTTGGCCGGGACCTTCTTCAGGAAAGCCTCGATCTCGGCGCCGGACACGAAGGTGCCGGTCGGATTGTTCGGGTTGGCGATGAACACCAGCTTGGTATCGGCTTCGATGGCGGCCGCCATGGCGTCCAGGTCGTGGCCATGGTCCTTGGCCGGCACCACGATGTGGCGCGCGCCAATACCCTGGGTCGCCAGCGCGTACACAGCGAAGGAGTACTGCGAATACACGATCGACTGGCCGCGCTCGACGAAAGCATGGGCGGCGATTTCGAGGATGTCGTTGGAGCCGTTGCCCAGCGTGATCCAATCCATTGGCACGTCGTAGCGCTGCGACAGCGCGGTCTTCAGGTCGAAGGCATTGGCATCCGGATAGCGGCCCAGCTCCGCCACAGCGGCGGCCATCGCCTTCTGCGCCGATTCCGGCACGCCGAACGGGTTCTCGTTGGATGCCAGCTTGACGATGTTTTCTTCCTTCAGGCCGAATTCGCGCGCCACTTCGGAGATTGGCTTGCCAGCCTGGTAAGGGGCGATTGCGCGGACGTATTCAGGGCCGTAATTCTTGGACATGGGTCTAATCTCTTTTAAAGTTCAGGTGAGGCTGGTCGGGTAGGAGCCCAGCACTTTGAAGAAGGCAGCATTGTCCTTGAGTTCGACCAATGCCTTTGCCACGGACGGGTCTTGTACGTGCCCTTCGACGTCTACATAGAAATAGTATTCCCAGGTGCCGATGCGCGCCGGGCGCGACTCGAAGCGCGTCATCGACACGCCATGCTTGGCCAGTGGCGCCAGCAGCTGGTACACGGCGCCGGCCTTGTTCGGCACGGCCAGCACCATCGAGGTGTGGTCGCGGCCCGACGGGTTGGTCTGCAGGCTGCCGATCACCACGAAGCGGGTGCGGTTGTGCGGGTCATCCTGGATATGGGCGTTCACCACGCCCAGGCCATACTGGCCGCCGGCGTGCTCGCTGGCGATGGCGGCGATGGTCGGGTCCTCGCCGGCCATGCGCGCCGCCTCGGCGTTGGAGGCCACGGCGCGGCGCTCGATATGCGGGTAATGCTGGTTCAGCCACACCTGGCACTGGGCCAGCGCCTGCGAATGGGCGCAAATGACTTGCACGCCTTCCATGGTACCGGTCTTGGTCATCAGGCTGTGGTGGACCGCGATGGCGATCTCCCCGCTGATCAGGCAAGGGGTGGCCAGCATCAGGTCCAGGGTGCGGTTCACGGCGCCTTCCGAGGAATTCTCGACCGGCACAACGCCGAAATCGGCGGTGCCGGCTTCGGCGGCGCGGAATACCTCATCGATGGAGGCGCAAGGCAGCGCTTCGATGGCGGTGCCGAATTGGGCGTACACGGCTTGCTCGCTGAAGGTGCCGGCCGGACCGAGGAAGGCGACCGTCACGCGGCGCTCCAGGGCGCGGCAGGCGGACATGATTTCGCGGAAGATGGTTTGCACTTCACGCGCGGCCAGCGGGCCGGGGTTGCGGTCGGCCACGCCGCGCAGCACCTGGGCTTCGCGCTCGGGACGGAATACGGGGGCGTTGGTTTCGGCCTTGACGTGGCCGACTTCCTGCGCGACTTTGGCGCGCTCGTTCAGCAGCGCCAGGAGTTGCGCGTCGATCGCATCGATCTTCTCGCGCAAGGGTTTCAGTTTGTCTGTCATATGTTCGCGTTCACTCTGTGCTGCTTGAACCGGTAAACCGGGGTCAGACCCAAAGGGTCAGACCCCAGCCTGCGACTGCCGCGTGATGGGGTCTGACCCTCTGGGTCTGACCCCGCCCTACCGGTTTTCAGCGTCCTGCAAATTCGTTGAGGTAATCGACCAGCGCTTGCACGCCCTCGATCGGCATCGCGTTATAGATCGATGCCCGCATACCACCGACGGACTTGTGGCCCTTCAGCTGCAACAGCCCGCGCGCTTTCGCACCGGCCAGGAATGCTTCATTCTTCGACTCGTCGCGCAAGTAGAACGGGATGTTCATGCGCGAGCGGTATTCTTTAGCGACGCGGTTCTGGTAGAAGTCGTCGGCATCGAGCGCCCGGTACAGCAGCTCGGCTTTCTCAATATTACGCTTTTCCATGGCGGCCACGCCGCCCTGCTTCTTCAGCCACTGGAACACCAGGCCGGCAATATAAATGCCGTAGGTGGGCGGCGTGTTGTACATCGATTCGTTTTCCGCCACGTTCTTGAAATCGAAAGCGGACGGGCAGAATGGCAGCGCCTTGCCGATCAGGTCATCGCGCACGATGACCACGGTCACGCCGGCCGGGCCGATATTCTTTTGCGCGCCGCCGAAAATGACGCCGTACTTGCTCACGTCTACTGGGCGGGACAGGATGTGCGAAGACATGTCGGCCACCAGCGTGGTGTCGCCCTGGGCGGTCGGCACGAAATTGAACTCGACGCCGTCGATGGTTTCGTTGGTGCAGACGTGCAGGTAGGATGCGCCCGGCGTCAGCTTCCACTCGGCCTGGTCCGGCACGCGGTCGAAGCCGGTCGCCTGCGACGAAGCGGCCACGTTGACGCGGGCATAGCGGCCCGCTTCCTTGATCGACTTGGATGACCAGGAACCGGTCTGGATGAAATCGATCGTGCTGTCGGCGCCGCCGCACAGGTTCATCGGGAGCACGGCGTTCTGCGACAAGCCGCCGCCCTGCATGAACAGGATCCGGTAATTGTCCGGCACGGCCAGCAGCTCGCGCAGGTCGCGCTCGGCCGCACGGTAAATCGAAATGAACTCGGGACCGCGGTGGCTCATCTCCATGACGGACATCCCGCTGCCATGCCAGTCCAGCATTTCGGCAGCAGCTTGCGCCAGCACTTCCTTCGGCAGTACGGCCGGGCCGGCGGAAAAATTGTAGATGTTCGCCACTTCGAGACTCCTTACTTCGTTTGATCGATAATGCGCTTGGCGCGCTCCTGCATCAGCTTTTGCGCCGCTTGCGCGCTTTCACCCACCAGCTGCGGCATGACTTCCAGGGATTTCTTGCCAGCCGGGCTGCGGTAGAAGGCCGTCAATGCCTTCACGTCTTCAGCCGTGAAATGGCTCGCGTACAGCGGCACCACCTGCTTGTACAATTCATCGACCAGTTTCGGATCGGTCATTTCCTTCTGCAGCGCCGCGGAAATCATCGGCAAGCGGCGCTCCAGGCTGGCCGTTTCCGCCTTGCGCTGCTCCTCCGTCAGCTTCGGATTGCGCAAGGCCGCATCGGCCCGCATGCGCAGCAGTTGCGGCACCGCCTTCGACATGTTCTGCAGCGAAGCAGCCATGTTGGCGCGTGCGTTGGTCACGTCCATCAATTCGCGGATGGCGGCTTCGCTGGGCGGCGCAGCATGGGCACCGGCCGCGAAGGCGGCAATGAACGCGGCAAATACGAGTTTCTTCACGGCCTGCTCCTCACTTTTTCTGGACTTGTTCGATCGCCTTCTGCATACGCGGCATGGTGATGCGCTGGCTGATTGCCATCGCTTCGCCCATCACCTGCGGCATCAAACGTATCGTCTTGCTGCCGGCCGGCGTGCGGTAGTAGGCGGCCATCTGCTTCAATTCATCCGCTGTGAAATGGCGGGCGTAGAGCGCCAGCATTTCATTTTCGAGTTCCGCCATCAGGGCCGGATCGTTCAGGACGCCTTCTACCGCAGCGCCGATCTTCGGCAACTCACTGTCCAACTTGGCCAGTTTCTCTGCGCGCTGGGCATCGGTCAGCTTGGCGTCGGCCTTGAGCGCGGCTTCGGCCTGCTGTCGCATCATGGAAGGGATACTGCGCGACATCTGCTCCATTGTCGCTTTCGTCGTCGCACGATAATTCATGGCGTCCAGCAGTTCGCGGACGGCAGCCGCATTACTCGGGGCCACTGCCTCAGCGGCAAAGCCGGTTTGGGCGAAAGCGAAACTGGCTGCCAGCGCAACGACGATTTTCTTCATAGCTTATGTGTTTTTCGATTTATCGGTAGGTTAAAAAACTAACGGGCCCGGCCTGATCGCTCAGACGGGGCCCGTTGCGGTGCAGCCTTATTCGGCTGCTTCGCCGTTTTCGGCTTCTGCTTCGGGCTCGTCGGCGTCCGCTTCGACGATACGCTGCAGGCCCGAGAGCTTCGTGCCATCCTCCACCGCAATCAGGGTCACGCCCTGGGTGGCACGGCCCATCTCGCGGATTTCCGATACGCGGGTCCGGATCAGCACACCGCCGGTCGTGATCAGCATGATCTCGTCGCTCGCCTGCACCAGGGTCGCCGCCACCACCTTGCCGTTACGTTCGGAAGTCTGGATCGCGATCATGCCCTTGGTGCCGCGGCCATGGCGGGTGTACTCGGTGATCGGGGTACGCTTGCCGAAGCCGTTCTCGGTGGCGGTCAGCACGGATTGCTGCTCGTTTTCCGCCACCAGCAGCGCGATCACGTTCTGGCCTTCTTCCAGGTTCATGCCGCGCACGCCGCGCGCGGTACGGCCCATCGGACGCACGTCGTTCTCGTCGAAGCGCACGGCTTTGCCGGCGTCGGAGAACAGCATCACATCGTGCTTGCCGTCGGTCAGCGCCGCGCCGATCAGGAAGTCGCCCTCGTCCAGGTCGACCGCGATGATGCCGGCCTTACGCGGGTTGGAGAAGTCCTTCAGCGGGGTCTTCTTCACGGTGCCCAGGCTGGTCGACATGAAGACGTAGTGGTCTTCCGGGAAGGTGCGGTTCTCGCCCGACAGCGGCAGCACCACGGTGATCTTCTCGTTGTCCTGCAGCGGGAACATGTTCACGATCGGCTTGCCGCGCGAAGTACGCGAGCCTTGCGGCACTTCCCACACCTTCAGCCAGTACATGCGGCCACGGTTCGAGAAGCACAGGATGTAATCGTGCGTGTTGGCGATGAACAGCTGGTCGATCCAGTCTTCATCCTTGGTGGCTGCCGCCTGCTTGCCACGGCCGCCGCGCTTCTGGGCGCGGTATTCGGACAGCGGCTGGGCCTTCATGTAGCCCATGTGCGACAGGGTCACCACCATGTCCTGCGGCGTGATCAGGTCTTCGGTCTCGAGGTCGGTCGCGTTGTTCTCGATGCTCGAGCGGCGCGGATCCTTCTCGCCGAATTCCAGCTTGGAGGCGTTCAGTTCGTCGGTGATGATCGCGGTCACGCGGGCCGGCTTGGACAGGATGTCCAGCAGGTCGGCGATCAGGGCCATCACTTCCTTGTACTCGTTGACGATCTTGTCCTGCTCCAGGCCGGTCAGGCGCTGCAGGCGCATCTGCAGGATTTCGCCTGCCTGGTCGTCGGACAGCTTGTACAGGCCGTCCGGCTGCATACCGTAATGCTTCGGCAGGTGCTCGGGACGGAAGGCTTCGATGCCCGCCTGGCCTTCTTCGCCGGTACGCTTCAGCATCTCGCGCACCAGGGACGAATCCCAGGCCTTGTTCATCAGTTCCTGCTTCGCGATCGGCGGCGTCGGCGCTGCCTTGATAATGGCGATGAATTCGTCGATGTTCGCCAGCGCCACAGCCAGGCCTTCCAGCACGTGGCCGCGTTCGCGGGCCTTGCGCAGTTCGAAGATGGTACGGCGGGTGACGACCTCGCGGCGGTGCGACAGGAAGGTGGCCAGCAGGTCCTTCAGGTTCATCAGCTTCGGCTGACCGTCCACCAGGGCCACCATGTTCATGCCGAAGGTGTCCTGCAACTGGGTCTGCTTGTACAGGTTGTTCAGCACCACTTCCGGCACTTCACCGCGTTTCAGCTCGATCACCACGCGCATGCCCGACTTGTCGGACTCGTCGCGGATGTCGGAAATGCCTTCCAGCTTCTTGTCGCGCACGTTCTCGGCGATGCGCTCCAGCAG
>CAMLRG010000198.1 GCA_946482335.1 uncultured Duganella sp.
CCTGCTGGCTGGATGTCAGCTCATAGGCGAGATGGCCAATGACTTCTTCGGCGGCATAGCCGCTGATACGTGAAAAGGCAGGGTTGACGGACAGGATGCGGCCGTCTGCGTCCGTGACCATCATGCCTTCGCTGGCATTTTCGTACATCAGCGTGGCCAGTTTGCTCGACTCTTCGTGGCGCTTTCGCTCGCTGATGTCTTCGGCCATGACGAATAGGCCGATGACCGCACCGTTTTCATCCCTGTCGGGGACGTAGGTGATGGCATCGCAGCATGCCTGGCCTTTGCGCTGGATGCCACGCTCGAAGTGCACGGTCTCGCCGGAGAAGGCGCGGGCCAGATGAGGCTTGGTTTCGGCGTACAACGCGGGAGGGAGCACTTCCTGCAGGCTGTTTCCGTTGCCATAAATTTCAGTGAAAAGGCGGTTCTTGAACGAGTAGCGCTCATCCCGGTCCATGTAAGCAATCACGATGGGCAGGTTGTTGGCGATCAGGCGAAGCCTTTGTTCGCTGCTGGCCAGTTTTTTCTCTGTTTCGGCGGAGGTGACGTAGAGGGCACGGTAGCGTCGCTCGCGTTCTTCGGCCGCAGCGTAAGAATGCAGGGCGAAGATGGATGCTGCTGCAATCAAGGCAAAGATGAGGAAGAGGGCGATGCCGGCGATCAGGAAATGCCTTTGCGAAATCAGGGCAAGACCGACATTCGAGCTGCCAACGGTGACGACCAGTGGCAAGTTCGGCAATTTCCGATAGCTGGCAATGCGGGAGCGTTTGTCGATCGGGCTGACCGTGACGACCGTGCCAATCGGTGTATGCGTCAGGGCGCGATAGATGTTCGAATCGCGAATGTCGCGGTTGAAGGTTTGTTCGAATAGCGGAGCGCGGGCGATCAAACGGCCGTTGGTGTGGAACAGGGTGATGGTGACATCTTCGCTGAGGCGGGAATTTTCGAACGTTTCCGCTAGACGGCTGGCATCGATCGGGGCCACGATGACGCCCAGGAATTTGCCGTCAGCGTTTTCGACGCGGCGACTCAAGAAAAACAGCCGTGATTTTGAAATCCGGCCCCGGGTCGGTTCGCCGACATACAGCTCGTCGCCGCCTTTGAGCTGGGCTTGGAAATAGTCGCGGTCCGCGTAGCTGATGCCGCGCACGGGAATGTCGCGTGAGCTGGCGACCGCGAAGCCTGCGGGATCGATGAACGTAATCCAGAAGCTGTTGCCGAATGTTGCTCCACGAGAGGAAAGCAGGGCATCAACGGTTTGCGGCGTGTAGGGAGCAACCCTGATGGCGTTGGCGAATCCCAGCAAGGCAATGTCCGACAGCTGGATCGTGCTCAGGACCTGTGCTTCGATCGCCCTCGCGTAATGTCGGGTTTGTTCCCGGATTGCTTGTTCGCGGTCGCGCGCAGAAGAAAGCAGCTGCCAGGCGACGACTGCCGTGGCAAGCAGGGCGAGCATGGTCATGGTGACGAGCAAGCGCCGACGGAAGCGTCGATAGGCGTCAGTGGTCGACAAGAGGTTCTCCAGCCGGGTTGCATGGAACAACTTGCCTGTTCAGTATAGGTGGAGAGTTTTGTTTACGTTAGATTAGTGTGTATACAAAGTAGTAGTGGTTGTTAACAACCTCGCCTTTCTGTGGATAAGTGCTCCTTGCGGCGAAAAATCAGGGGTTTACGGTTTGTATAAGCAGGCGCGTAAACCTTGAATGGGCTGCGAACTGTTTTTGGACAATTTTGGGCGTTTTTCGGGAAGTCTTGTTTACTCACAAACGATGCCTGTGGATATTCATAGCGTTATCCACAAGCCAGGAAGGGTAGCAAAATGGGTCTGAAGGCGATATTCCCTTATCCGATCATCCAGGGACCGATGGCCGGCGGCTCGAATACGCCGGCGATGGTGGCCGCGGTATCGGAGGCGGGCGGACTGGGTTCGATCGGTGCTTCCTTGCTCCCGCCGGATACGATCCGCAGCCAGGTTGCGGAAATCCGGCGGCTGACTTCGCGGCCGTTCATGCTGAATTTCTTCGTTCAGGGTATCCCCTCACCATCGCAGGAGCAGGTCGACCGGGCGGTGGGTTTGCTTCGGCCCGTATGGAGTTCGCTCGGGTGGCCAGAATTGCCCCGGCCGGCCAAATGGTGCGAAGACTTTGCCGCGCAGTTCGAACTGCTGCTGGAATTGAAACCGGCCGTTGCCAGTTTTACCTTCGACATCCTGACGGCCGGGCAGGTGAAACGTTTGCATGATGCGGGCATCTTCGTCATCGGTACCGTGACCACGGTGGAGGAAGCCTTGGCCTGGCAGGCAGTGGGCGCTGACGCCATCGTCGCTTCGGGCGTGGAGTCGGGCGGTCACCGGGGCACGTTCATTGGCGAGCAATTGGCGGCGGTCATGGAGGCCATACCGCTGCTGGCGGCCGTTCTGCAGGCGGTACAGATTCCCGTGATCTCGGCCGGGAATATCATGACGGGGGCCGATATCCGCGAGCGGCTTTCGCTCGGCGCGTCCGCCGTGCAAATGGGGACCGCCTTCCTCGTCACCGAGGAATCGGGCATCCATCCGGCATACAAGGCCCGTCTGCTGGCGGCGCAGGGTAATCCCACCCGGTTGACGCGTGCGTTCTCGGGGCGGCTGGCGCGCGGCATCGAGAACCGCTTCATGTTGCAGATGGAGTCGGTGGAGGCCGAGCTTCCCGCATATCCGGTGCAGAATGCGCTGACCGGTAGCATCCGCGCCGAGGCGGCCAGGCGCGGTGATCCTGAGCTGATGTCGCTGTGGGCCGGGACTGGCGTTGCGAAATCGCGTGCGATGCCGGCGGCGAAATTGATGCAAACCCTGTTGGCGGAAATCGATAACCCCTGATCTGGAGCGCTCTTGGAATCTGCAGGCCAGTTTGACTACATTATTGTTGGCGGAGGAACGGCGGGTTGTGTGCTCGCCAACCGCCTTACCCAAAATCCCAAGGTAGAGGTGCTGCTGATCGAAGCGGGAGGCAAAGACGATTATGTCTGGATCCATATCCCGGTCGGTTATCTCCGTTGCATCAATAATCCACGTACGGATTGGCTGTTCCGCACTGAGCCCGATGCCGGCCTGGGCGGGCGCAGCCTGATTTACCCGCGCGGCAAAGTCCTGGGCGGCAGTTCGTCGATCAACGGCATGATCTATATGCGCGGCCAGTCCAATGATTACGACCAGTGGGCCGAAATGTGCGGCGATCCGCGCTGGCGCTGGTCGGAAGTCTTGCCTTTGTTCCGCAAGAGCGAAGACCACCATGGCGGCGCTTCGGATTTCCATGGCGCAGGTGGGGAATGGCGGGTCGAGAAGCAGCGGCTGCGCTGGGATATCCTCGATGCCTTCCGAGATGCGGCTGAACAGACCGGCATCCCCAAGGTGGATGATTTCAACCGCGGCGACAATTTCGGCTGTTCCTATTTCGAAGTGAACCAGAAGCGCGGCGTCCGATGGAATACGGCCAAAGCCTTCCTGCGCGCGGCCGCCGGGCGCCCCAACCTGACCGTGATGACGGGCTGCCACGTTGAAAAGCTGGTGCTGGAAGAGGGCGTCTGCAAAGGCGTGGTGTTCACCGGAGGCGGGACGCGCTGGAGCGCGGAGGCGCGTGAAACCCTGCTCACGGCCGGCGCGATCGGCACCCCTCAGATCCTGCAACTGTCAGGCATCGGCCCCGCTGACGTGCTGGCCCAGGCGGGCGTGGCGCCGGTGCATGATTTGCCTGGTGTCGGCGCCAACCTGCAAGACCATCTTCAATTGCGCATGGTGTTCAAGGTCGAAGGTGCACGGACCCTGAATACGCTGGCTGCCAGCTGGCTGGGCAAGGCGCGCATCGGGCTCGAGTATGCGCTGTTCCAGAGCGGCCCGATGTCGATGGCGCCGTCGCAACTGGGGGCTTTTGCGCGCTCCGGGCCGGAACAGGCGACGCCGAACCTGGAATTCCACGTGCAGCCGCTGTCGCTGGAACGCTTCGGCGAACCGTTGCACGACTTCCCTGCTTTCACGGCCAGCGTCTGCAACCTGCGCCCGACGTCGCGCGGCCATGTGCGGATCGCTTCCGCCGACTCGTACGCGCCGCCCAAAATTACGCCCATGTACCTGAGCACCACGGAGGACCGGCGCGTTGCCGCTTCCGCTTTGAACTTGACGCGCCAGATCGCTGCGGCGCCGGCGCTGGCGAAATATAGGCCGCAGGAATGCAAACCCGGTGTGCATTTTCGCACCGATGAAGAATTGGCGGAGGCGGCCGGGTCCATCGGCACCACGATTTTCCACCCTGTCGGCACCTGCAAAATGGGCCGTGCCGACGACGTTTCGGCCGTGGTTGACAGCGAATTGCGGGTGCGCGGTGTGCGCGGCCTGCGCATCGCCGACGCCTCGGTCATGCCGACCATCACCTCCGGTAACACGAATTCCCCTGTCATCATGATTGCGGAAAAGGCAGCGCTATTGTGTATGATTTAGCAAAACCGGGGAGACGCGATGTCCGACTACATCTTGGAAACAAAAAGTTTGACCAAGGAGTTCAAAGGATTCACGGCAGTCGCCAACGTGGACTTGAGAGTCCAGCGCGGGCATATCCACGCCTTGATCGGCCCGAACGGCGCCGGCAAGACAACCTGCTTCAACCTGCTCACCAAATTCCTGGCGCCCACCTCGGGCCACATCTTCTTCAACGGCAAGGACATCACCGCCCATAAGCCGGCCCAGATTGCGCGCATGGGCGTGATCCGCTCGTTCCAGATTTCCGCCGTCTTTCCCCACCTGACGGTGCTGGAAAACGTGCGCATCGGCTTGCAGCGCAAGCTGGGCACCACTTTCCACTTCTGGCGCAGCGAACGCACGCTGGAGCAGTTGAATGGCCGCGCAATGGAGCTGCTAGCCGAGGTCGACCTGGCTTCGTTCGCCGACACCGTGACCGTCGACATGCCGTATGGCCGCAAGCGGGCTCTCGAGATCGCGACAACATTGGCCATGGAGCCCGAACTGATGCTTTTGGACGAACCGACCCAGGGCATGGGCCATGAAGACGTCCACCGCGTGACGGAATTGATCAAGAAGGTGTCCGCCGGCCGCACTATCCTGATGGTGGAACACAATATGAGCGTCGTTTCCGGCATCAGCGACCGTATCTCCGTGCTTCAGCGTGGCGCGGTATTGGCGGAAGGACCGTATGATGAAGTGTCGAAGAACCCGCAAGTGATGGAAGCGTACATGGGGACCGAAGCATGACGGCGGCGCTGGAAATCAGCCAGCTGCAAGCCTGGTATGGCGAGTCGCATATTCTGCATGACGTGAACCTGACCGTGAACCGCGGTGAAGTGGTGACCCTGTTGGGCCGCAATGGTGCCGGCCGTACCACGACGCTGCGCGCCATCATGGGCCTGACAGGAGTGCGCAAAGGTTCGATCCGTATCGACGGCCAGGAAGCGATCGGTTTGCCCACACACAAGGTCGCCCACCTCGGCGTTGGCTACTGCCCCGAAGAGCGCGGCATCTTCGCCTCGCTGACGGCGGAAGAAAACCTGTTGCTGCCGCCGACGCTGAAAACGGGGCAGGGCATGTCAATCGAAGAAATCTACGAGATGTTCCCCAACCTGAAAGAGCGCCGCAGCAGCCAGGGCACGCGCCTGTCGGGCGGTGAGCAGCAGATGCTGGCTGTGGCGCGCATCCTGCGCACCGGCGCGCGCCTGCTGCTGCTGGACGAGATTTCAGAAGGATTGGCGCCGGTGATCGTGCAGGGACTGGCGCGCATGATCCGCACGCTGAAAGCCAAGGGATACACGATTGTGATGGTCGAACAGAATTTCCGGTTCGCGGCGCCGTTGGCGGATCGGTTTTATGTCATGGAACATGGTCGGATTGTGGAGAGTTTTGCGTCATCGGAACTGGAGTCCCGCATGCCGGTACTGACCGAATTGCTGGGCGTTTAGATAAAAACCTGAGATCGGAGACACTATGAAACGCAACGTCATCGCCTTTGCAGCAGCCCTGTGCGCAATTGGAACGGCGGGCAGCGCACACGCCCAGATGTCCGGCGACACCATCAAGATCGGCTTCATCACCGACATGTCCGGCGTGTACTCGGATATCGACGGTCAGGGCGGGGCGGAAGCAATCCGGATGGCGATTGCGGATGCCGGCGGAACCATCGGCGGCAAGAAAATCGAGTTCGTCTTTGCCGACCACCAGAACAAGGCCGATATCGCCGCTTCCAAGGCGCGCGAATGGTTCGACCAGCAGGGCGTCGACATGCTGGTCGGCGGCACCAATTCCGGCGCCAACCTGGCGATGGCCAAAGTGGCTGCCGACAAGAAGAAGATCTTCATGGTGGTCGGCGCGGGTTCTTCGCGCCTGACCAATGAAGAATGCACGCCCTACACCATTCACTACGCCTACGACACGGTGGCCCTGGCGCGCGGTACCGGCAGCACAATGGTGAAGCAGGGCGGCAAGAACTGGTACTTCCTGACCGCCGATTACGCCTTTGGCCACTCGCTGGAAAAGGACACGACCGAAGTGGTGAACAAGTCGGGCGGCAAGGTTATTGGCAGTGTGCGCCACCCCTTCCCCGGCACCGATTTCTCGTCCTTCCTGATGCAGGCTTCTTCTTCTGGCGCGCAAGTGCTCGGCCTGGCCAATGCAGGCGGCGACTTTATCAACTCGGTGAAAGCGTCGAATGAATTCGGCGTCGGCAAGAAGATGAAGATGGCCGGCCTGCTGGTCTTCATCAACGACATCCATTCGCTCGGCCTGAACGCGACCGCCGGCATGTACCTGACCGATGGCTGGTACTGGGACTTGAACGACAAGACGCGTGCCTGGTCCAAGCGCTACTTTGCCAAGATGAAGAAGGAACCGTCGATGCTGCAGGCCGGCGACTACTCTGCCGCCGCACAATACCTGGCTGCCGTCAAAGCCGTGGGCACCGACGATTCCGACAAGGTGATGGCCAAGCTGAAATCCACCACCATCAACGACATGTTCACCAGCAAAGGCGTGATCCGCCCCGATGGCCGCATGGTGCACGACATGTACCTGATGGAGGTGAAGAAGCAGTCCGAGTCGAAATACCCATGGGACTACTACAAGGTCGCAGCCACCATCCCGGGCGACCAGGCTTATATGTCCAAGGCCGAAACCAAATGCGCGTTGTGGAAGTAAGCTAGATGGAGATCTTCGGCCGCCCGCTACCGATGATGATGTCCCAGCTTTTGCTGGGGCTCGTCAACGGCTCCTTCTACGCCATGCTATCCCTCGGCCTCGCCGTGATTTTCGGGCTGCTGAACGTGATCAATTTCGCGCACGGCGCCCTGTACATGATGGGCGCCTTCCTTGCGTGGATCGGCATGACCTACTTCGGCTTGAGCTACTGGTCCATGCTGGTGCTGGCGCCATTGACCGTGGGCGCGCTGGGTGTGGTGATCGAGAAGACCATGCTGCGCTGGCTGTACAAACTCGATCATCTTTACGGGCTGTTGCTGACGTTCGGGCTGACCCTGCTGATCGAAGGCGGTTTCCGCTCGTTTTACGGGGTCTCCGGGCAGCCGTTCGAGACGCCTGAGGCCCTGCAAGGGGCGACGGACCTCGGCTTCATGGTGATGCCGAATTACCGCGCCTGGGTGGTTCTCGCATCCCTGGTGGTCTGCCTGGCCACCTGGTTCGTGATCGAGAAGACCAAACTGGGCGCCTATCTGCGCGCCGGTACCGAGAATCCGAAGCTGGTCGAGGCGTTCGGGATCAACGTGCCGCTGATGGTGACGCTCACCTACGGCTTCGGCGTCGCTTTGGCGGGCTTTGCAGGGGTCCTGGCGGCGCCAATCCAGCAGGTGACCCCCTTGATGGGGTCGAACCTGATTATCGTCGTATTCGCCGTTGTGGTGATCGGCGGCATGGGGTCGATCCTTGGCTCGATCGTCACCGGTCTCGGGCTCGGCGTGATCGAAGGGCTGACCAAGGTGTTCTATCCCGAGTTTGCCAACACCGTCGTGTTTTTGGTGATGGTCATCATCCTATTACTGCGCCCCGCCGGCCTGTTTGGCAAGGAACGATAAATGAACAAGAAGCTGGGCTACTCCATCGCATTCGTGCTGGCGCTGGGTGCGCCGCTTGTCGGCTATCCCGTGCTGCTGATGAAGCTGCTGTGCTTCGCGCTGTTTGCATGCGCTTTCAACCTGCTGATCGGCTTTACCGGCTTGCTGTCGTTTGGCCACGCCGCCTTCTTCGGTGCCGCAGGCTATGTGGCGAGCAACGCGTTAAAGAACTGGGGGCTGCCGTTTGAACTGAGCCTGCTGGCGGGCGTGCTGGCCGGCGTCGCCATCGGCCTGGTGATGGGCGGTCTGGCGATCCGCCGCCAAGGTATCTACTTTTCCATGATCACGCTGGCGCTGGCGCAGATGGTGTATTTCGGCGCCCTGCGCTTCACCGATTTCACCGGCGGCGAAGATGGCTTGCAAGGGGTGCCGCGCGGCCGGCTGCTGGGCATGCTGGACCTCGGCAGCGACCTCACGATGTACTACGTGGTGCTGGGGATTTTCATCGCTGGCTTTGCGCTGATCATGCGGACCGTGCATTCGCCGTTTGGCCAGGTTCTGAAAGCAATCAAGGAAAACGAACCGCGTGCGGTCTCGCTTGGCTACGACGTCGACAAATACAAGCTGGCTGCGTTTGTGCTTTCCGGCGCACTTGCTGCCCTCGCCGGTGCAACGAAGTCGATTGTGCTCGGTTTCGAGACCCTGACGGATGTGCACTGGAGCATGTCCGGCCTGGTTATCCTGATGACGCTGGTGGGCGGTATGGGCACGCTGGTTGGCCCGATCATCGGCGCGGTCCTGATCATCTCGCTGGAGAACAAGCTGGGCGACTTCGGTACCATGATGGCCGGCGCCACCGGCATCGAGTGGTTCGCGACACTTGGTGAAGCTGTCAGCCTGGTCATCGGTTTTATCTTTGTTGCCTGCGTCCTGCTGTTCCGCAAAGGCATCGTGGGCGAGATCCTCTACTTGCAAGGCAAGAAGCGCAAGCAGGCTTGACTGGTTCAGAGTGCCAGTTTGTAGAGCGAATAGGCGTCTTCGCGGGTGACCGGGCGCGGGTTGTTCCCAAGGAGGCGAGTTTGCTTCATGGCGTCGTCGGCGAGCAGGCCGAGATCGGTCTCAGCGATGCCTACCTGACGCAGGGTGCGCGGCAGTCCGGTGATGGTGGCGAATTGTTGCATCGCAACAGCGAGTGCCTCGCTGCGCGCTTCCGCGCTCCCCTCTGCATGGGGAACCACAATTGCCGCAAGTTCAGCATAGTGCTCGGCGCACGCCCCAACATTGAAGCGCAGGACGTGCGGAAGTACCAGCGAGTTCGACAGTCCATGCGGGACATGGAAGATGCCACCGATGGGATAGGCCAGCGCATGCACGGCGGCGACCGGGGCATTGGCGAACGCTTGGCCGGCCAGCATGGCGCCTAGAAGCATGGCTTGGCGGGCGGCGAGATCGTGGCCGTTCTCGCAGGCGCGGATCAGGTGGCGTGACAGCAAAGCCAGCGCCTGGCGGGCCAGCCCGTCCGATAGCGGGTTCTTCTTGTGCTTGCTGGTGTAGGCCTCGATTGCATGGACCATGGCGTCGATGCCGGTTGCTGCGGTCACCGGCGCCGGCAGGCCAATCGTCAGTTCGGCGTCGAGGAGCGCCATGTCGGCGTAGAGCTGGGGCGCGACGATTCCCATTTTGCTGGTCGCACCGGTCGTGACGATTGAAATATTGGTGACTTCAGATCCCGTGCCAGCGGTCGTTGGGATGAGGACCAGGGGCAAGCGCGCGCCGCGGACCTGGCCGATGCCATAAATCTCGGCAAGTGTTTGCGAACTGGTGCTCAACACGGCCACCAGTTTTGCGACATCCATGGAGCTGCCTCCGCCCAGGCCGACCACCAGTTCAGCCTCATGTTGACGGGCTGCCGCGATGGCTAAGTCGATGACGTGTTCAGGCGGATCAGGCAGCACATCGGCGAATTGTTTCACGTGAAACATTTCTGACTGCAAGCTGGTGATGGGCGCGTCGGCCAAGCCGGTGCGCAGGAAACCCTGGTCGGTGATGATCAGTACGCGGCGCACTGCCGGAAAACGTTCACGCAATTCACGGCCGAGTTCGCGGGCCGCGCCTGGAGCGGAGAGGATGGTCGGTACCGTCGA
>CAMLRG010000199.1 GCA_946482335.1 uncultured Duganella sp.
CCCGACTTTTATTTTTGAGGGGTGGTGTGCTTCATCGCATACACCAGGTGCTGCCACCAATGCTCGCGTGACTTGACGGTCAGCATGCAGGTGCGGTCGATCTCCTCCTTGAAAACCTGGTCGCGGCATTGCTTGCTGGCCAAGGCGTTGCGCTGATTCTCCGCATTGACCACGGCCAGCACCAGCCAGAACACCAGCCCGGCCATGACCGCTACCAGGGTCCAGGCCAGGTGGTTGACCCAGGTGCGCTGCACCAGGCCGGCCTCGTCTGGGGCCGACTCCCGGAACGCGCGCATCACGCCTTCTTGTTTGTCTTCCATCGTTATTTCTTGGTCGCAGCAGCTTTGGCCACCAGGTAGTCCGCCACCGCCAGCGCAGCTGCATGGGACTGGCTTTCCGGCTGGCCAGGACGGCCGGCCATCGATGGCGAGGTCACGTAGCGGCCATCAATCACCAGGGTCGGGGCGCTGTCCACCTTGTATTGCCCGACCAGGGTGTTCATGCGCTTCATTTTAGACTCGACGCCAAAGGATTTGTAGACGCTTTCATACTTGGCCTTGTCCACGCCGGCGCTCACCACCACGGCCGTCACGTCTTCCTCGCGCATCAGGCGCTTGCGCTCGACGTGGATGGCATTGAACAGCTTCTGGCTGGCGATGTCGGGCGTGCCCATGGCTTCCAGCGTCACGTAGGCGCGCGCCAGCGGGTCTTTTTCATTGCGGGCGAAGTGGATGCGGCGGAAATGGATCTTGTCGGCATTCTGCTTGACCCAGGCCGAGATGCGCGGCTCGAGCGCATTGCAGTGCGGGCAGGTGTACATGAAGAATTCGACGACTTCGACCTTCTTGCCCGGGGCTTCGCTGCGTACCGGGGTGTCGAGGGCTTTCCAGTCCACGCCTTCTTTCGGCTCGGCAGCATAGGCACCGGCAGCGGTGAACATCAGGGCGGCAGAAGCAAGCAGCAGTCGCAGCAAACGCATGGTGGTCCTTACAGTGAAATGGTAAACGCCGCGAGATTACCATTTTTTGCGCGCCGTGATCAGCCCTGCGGGCGATTTCGCCGCCCGCAGGGCTGATTTAAGCGTCGTTTAAGCGCTTGGCGACCTTAAAAGTCGTAGCGCGCCGATACTTTCAGTTGGCGGCCGTTGTCCGGGTAGATGCCGGAGCGGCAGCTGAAGGCTTGGCTGTAGTATTGCTTGTCGAACAGGTTGAGCGCCGTCAGGGCCAGCTCCCACTGCCCGAACTTGCGCGCATAGCGGCCGTCGACCACGGTGTAGGCCGGCATGCGGGTGCTGCAGCTGTTGTCGAAATCGCTGCCGTAGCGTTGCGCGCCGACGCGCTGCACGCCGATGTCGGCACTCTGGCCGTCGGACGGCAGCCAGGCCAGGCGCACGGTGGCGATATGCTTGGGCACCAGGGCCAGTTCGCGGCCGGCATTGCGGCCGGAACGGAACTCGGCATCGACCTGCTGGTAGTGGCCCGATACCTGCCAGGCCGGCGCCAGGCGGTAACTGCCGTCCAGCTCGAAGCCCTTGCGCTGGGTCGGGTCGAGGTTGGTGTTGGCGCCGAACATGCCGGCGGTCGGGTCGTAGTAGATCTCGTTGTCCAGGTTGTGGCGGAAGACGCGCACATCCACCTTGGCGGCGCCCTGCGCGTAGCCCAGGCCGATCTCGGCGTCGTGCGACGTCTGGGTTTGCAGCGGCTGGTTGGCCTGCGGGGTGAAGCCGTTTTCGTCCGAATTGGCGACACGGTAGCTCTGGCCGGCCTTGGCCCAGGCGGTCAGGCCCGGCGCGGCGAGCATGCTGCCCTGCACGTCCCAGGCATTGTGCGCCTGCTTGATGCTGTAGGTGGCGCTGGTGAACGGCGCCGGGTCGACCGAATCCTTGTCGAACAGCTCGCGGCGCACGCCGGCGGCCAGGCGCAATTGCTGCGGGCCGGCGAACTTCATTTCATCGCGCAGGTAGAAGGCCTTGCTGCGCTGGGTGGCGTCGGCGGCGGAGAAATCGCTGGTCGTGACGCGGTTCCAGCGGCCGAAGTCGAAGCCCGCCACCAGTTCGTTCAGCAGGCCGGCGTATTGGCCCAGGTGGCGCACACGCGGCGAGAACTGGGTCTGTTCGGTGTCGTAGGCGGACTTCGAAACGCCGAAGGCGCTGACATAGGTCGCTTGCGCTTCCTTCTCGCGGTGCGACAGCTCGGCGGCCAGGTCGAAGGCGCCAACCTTGTGCTCCCAAGCCGCGGTGTAGCGGTCGCTATCCATCGCGCCGAAATCGTCCGGGGTCTTGGTCTGGCGCGGGTCGGCCCTGAACATGGCTTCCGTCAGGCTGCCGGCGAAGCGCTGGTCCTGGCGCGCGATGTCGGCGCGCAGCGACAGGCGGCCGAAAGCGCCGTTGAACTGCAGGCCGCCGTTGAAGCGCGACTGCCTGAAGTCGTTGTTGTCGCGGTAGTTGTCGGTGCGCTGGTGGCCGGCCGAGGCGTCGATCGCGAAACCGTCGAAGCCTTGCGCCACGCTGGCGCGCACCTCGCCGCTGTTGAACCGCCCCAGTTCGGCAAATACGTTGCCGCTGCGGACGCCCGCTTGCGCGCGTTTGGTCACGATCTGGATCACGCCGCCGGTGGCGCCTTCGCCATACAGCACGCTGGCGCCGCCGCGCAGGATGTCGATGCGCTCCACCAGGTCGATCGGGATGGTGGACAGGGTGGCGCTGGACAACTCGTTCTCGTTCAGGCGCACGCCGTCCAGCATGATCACCACGTTCTGGTCGCTGTTGGTGCCGAAGCCGCGCAAGTCGAGGCCGAAGTCGGGGCTGCCGGTCAGGCTCTGGCGGCCGTACACGCCGCCGATCTTGCGGATCGCCTGGCTGACGTCGGACACGCCGGCGCGGCGGATGTCGGCCGCGGTGATGGTGGTGGCGCCGATCGGCAGCAGCGACGGATCGCTGGCGAAGCGGGAACCGGTGATGACGACGGTCGATTGGGCGAATGCCGGCGCGGCGAAGCACACGGCGACGGCTGCGGCGAGCGCGCAGCGTGGAGTGAAGAAGGTCATGGCTTTTTGAATGAGAATTTTCCGCCTGCCTCCCCGCAGCCGGAATCCACAGGAGACGCGCCCTGCACGGGCGCGCTCCCACCTCCCTGGCCGGTATCCGGGCTGGCAAGACTGACCGGGCCACCTTCCTATGCGGGCATAGTGGTTTCTGGCGCGGCCTGCCGTCGACATGACGGCGCTTGCGTACCGTTGCGGGGGCAGCACATTGCGTTTCCCGTTTAACTGCGCCCATGAACAGGGCGCGGGCACCAAGGCGCGCACATTATACGCTGCTCAAAGATGCCATGAAAGTTTGGCAATCTACCGACAGTCAGGCTATATTTTCGCGTTGCAAATTATTTAATGGAGACGTATGGGCATCGCACAACTTTTGGCCGCGGCCGCCCTGCTGGGCGGTGCCGCGGTCCAGGCCACGCTGCTGGCGCAAGGCGGCAGTCCCGCCACGGCGCCCGCCGCCGCCAGCGACGGGATTCCCCTGGCGCCGGCCAGGGCTGCCGCGGTCACCGAACCCAGCGCCGCCGGCGCCTGGGGCGGCATCCGCAGCGGCCAGGAAGCCACCTTGTCCGACCGCGTGGTCGACTACCGGATCGAAGCCAGCCTGGACCCGGTCAAGCACACCATCGATGGCCGCCAGCGCCTGACCTGGCGCAACCGCAGCGCCGAAACCGTGCGCAGCGTGTACGTGCACCTGTACCTGAACGCTTTCCAGAATGCCGACAGCACCTTCTTCACCGAACAGCGCAAGCGCGGCGGCGGTTTCCGCTCCGGCGTCGATACCAAGGATGGCGAATGGGGCTACATGGAGCTGCGCAGCGTGCAGCAAGGCGGCGCGGACGTGCCATGGCAGTTCGTGCATCCCGACGGCGGCCCGGCCACCGACCAGACCGTGGTGCGCATGGACTTGCCGCAGCCGGTGGCGCCCGGCGCCAGCACCACGCTGGACATCCGCTTCTTCGACCAGCTGCCGCGCGTGGTCGCGCGCTCGGGCTACTTCGGCACCTTCCACCTGGTGGCGCAATGGTTCCCCAAGATCGGCGTGCTGGAATTGCCGGGCGAACGCGGCGCGACGACGGTGCGCTGGAATGCGCACGAATACCATGCCGAATCGGAGTACTACGCCGATTTCGGCAGCTACGACGTCAAGCTCACGGTGCCCAAGGCTTACACCGTCGGCGCCACCGGCGAACAGCAAGGCGAGCCGGTCGAGAAGGACGGCAAACTGACCTACCACTTCATGCAGGGCGACGTGCACGATTTCGCCTGGACGGCCGACAGCCGCAGCGCCAAGCCACTTACCGCCACCTGGCAAGGCAGCGGCGGGCCGCCAGTGAAGATCAGCGTGCTGTTCCCGCCCGAATACGCATCGCATGCCGCGCCGGCGCTGCAAAGCGCGAAGGATTCGCTGGACTACTTCTCGCGCACCCTGGGCCCGTACCCGTACAGGACGCTCACCATCGTGATCCCGCCCTTCAATGCCGGCGAGGCGGGCGGCATGGAATACCCGACCTTCATCACGGCCGACCACTACGATGACGTTACACCCGGCACCCTCGGCGCGCAGGGCCTGGACTTGGTCACCATCCACGAAGTCGGCCACGGCTATTTCTACGGCATCCTGGCCAGCAACGAGTTCGAAGAGCCGATGCTGGACGAAGGCTTGAACCAGTTCTGGAACGACCGCATGCTGCGCGATACCGGCCGCACCTACTATGCCGCGACCGCCCTGACGCGCAGCCTGGGCTTTGCCCCGCGCGTCGATATGGCGCAATTCGAGCGCTTGACCACGCCGCGCGAAGAACCGGTCGACCCGATCGGGCAGAACGCCTACCACCGCTTGCAGGGGGTAGGCCCGGTCTATACGCGCACCGCGGTGGCCATGCACGACCTGGAAGCCCAGTTGGGCAAGGACACCCTGGAACGCTGTTTCAAGGAATACTACCGCCGCTGGAAGTTCCGCCATCCGAGCGTGGCCGACCTGCGCGAAACGCTGGCCGAAGTCAGCGGCCAGCGCAAGCTGGTGGAAACCGTGTTCGCCCAACAGGTCTACAGCATATCGAAAGTGGACGACCGCGTCGCCAAATTCGTCAGCGAAGAGCTGCTGCCCCAACCCGGCGTGCGCATGGTGAACGGCAAGCGCGTGGAACTGACCGAGACGCAGGCCGACGAGCAGGCGGAGAAGCAGCGCGAGCAATGGGAAAAGGCCCATCCCGACGCCAAGCCCGGCACCGGGCCCTTCCCTTACCTGACCAAGGTCACCGTGCGCCGCCGCGGCGCCGACGTACCGCAAGTGCTGGTGGTGGAATTCGCCGACGGCAGCAGGGAAACCGTGCAATGGAGCGGCGCGCAGCGTTGGCAAAGCTTCAAATGGACCAAACCGGCCAGGGCGGTATCGGCCCGCATCGACCCCGAAGGCAAACACCTGCTCGACGCGAACAAGCTCGATGACAGCCGCACGCTGGAAGCCGACGGCAGCGCCGCGCGCCGCTGGACCTTCGATCTCGCCGCCATTGCCCAATCCCTGACCGCCTTGATTGCCACCCTATGAAGCTGAATACCAACCTGAAACACGCGGCGCGCGCCGCCCTGCAATGGCGGCTGTTGCTGGTGTGGCTGGGCGCCGTGCTGCTGCCAACCCTGCTGCTGGCCCTGCCCTTCTGGCATGCGCTGTCCGGTGTGCTCGACCACTCGGTGCGCGCGCCCGAACTGGCGCGCGCGCTGGACGTGGTGGCCATCACCGACGTGTTGGACGAGTTGCGACGCAACGGCGTGGCGCTGCAGGCCGGCGGCCTGTCCGCCATCGTGCTGGCCGTGCTGCTGTCGCCGTTCCTGACCGGCGTCGTCACCACCGCCGGCCGCGCGCATGAAACGGCACGCCTGCGCGAACTGTTTGCCGGC
The DNA here is from genome assembly GCA_946482335.1 of uncultured Duganella sp. The sequence continues at coordinate 5,941 of CAMLRG010000199.1, forward strand.
GGGGTGGCGGAATACCCGCGCATGTTCCGCATGCTGCTGTGGTCCGTCGTGCCGCTGGGCGTGGCCCTGGCCGTGGGCGGGGCGCTGGCCGAAGCGGCGGAGGATTTCGCGCAGGGCGCCACGCTGGCGGCCGATGCCGCGCGCTGGACGCTGGCAGCCGATATCGCCACCGCCTTCCTGATCCTGCTGGCCAACCTGACACTGGACGCGGGCCGCGCCCAGTTGGCGATCGACCGCCGCCGCACCTCCGCCGTCAAGGCATGGTGGCGGGGCGTGAAACTGCTGCTGCGCCGCCCGGGCGCAATGTTCGGCGCGTATGCGGTGCTGACGGTGGGCGGGCTGCTGCTGGCGGCCTTGCTGGCCGTGGCGCGCCTGCAGGTACAGGGCAGCAATGCCTTGCTGCTGGCGGCGGCCTTCGTGCTGGCCCAACTGGTCGTGCTGGCGGTCGCATGGATGCGCGCGGCGCGCCTGTTTGCGCTGATGACGGTGTCTGCAACAAACCGCTGAGGGGAGTATATTGGTGGGCATGACTACCTTGCCCACCTTCTTCCTGTCCCATGGCGGCGGCCCCTGGCCGTGGATGCGCGAGCATTTCGGCAATGCCTACGACCAGCTGGACGCATCGCTGCGCGACCTGCCGCGCCAGGCCGGCGGCAGGCCGCAAGCCATCCTGGTCGTTACTGCCCATTGGGAGGGGCGCGACTTCCTCGTTTCGGCGTCGGCACGGCCGCCGATGATTTACGACTATGGCGGCTTTCCGCCGCATACCTACCAGATCCAGTATCCGGCGCCGGGTTCGCCGGCACTGGCGGCGCGCGTGGTGGAGCTGCTTGGCGGACGGGCGCGGCTTGATCCGGAGCGTGGCTTTGACCATGGCACGTTCAGCTGCATGTACCCCGCTTTCCCCGAAGCCGATGTGCCGATCGTGCAGCTGTCGCTGCGGCATGGGCTCGACCCTGCCGAGCATATGGCCATCGGCCGCCTGCTGCGGCCCTTGCGCGATGAGGGGGTGCTGATCGTTGGTAGCGGCTTGAGTTTCCATAACCTGCGCGCCTTCAATGCGGCGGGGGCGGAGGCTTCACGGCTGTTCGATGGCTGGCTGCGCGAGACCATGGCGGCCGAACCGGCGGAGCGCACGGCGCGCCTGCTGGAGTGGGAACGGGCGCCGGCGGCGCGCATGGCGCATCCGCGCGAGGAGCATTTGCTGCCGTTGATGGTCGCCGTGGGCGCGGCGGAGGATGCGGCCGCAGAGGTGGTGTATCACGAGGACCGGTTCATGGGGGCGCTGGCGGTGTCGAGCTTCAAGCTGGCCTGAAACCGGTACACCGGGGTCAGACCCGCAGGGTCAGACCCCTGGCCTGCGGCCGCCGCGTGACGGGGGTCTGACCCTGCGGGTCTGACCCCGATTTACCGGTTTTCAACTCCCCCGCTTCCCCTTCATCCTTTCGGCTTCCTTCTCGGCCGCCTTGCGTGCCGCCTCCTCGGCTTTCACGCGCTCGGCCTCCGCATGCTCGGAAAGCGCCTGCGCGCGCGATTCCGGGGTTTCCAGCGAAATCCTGCCCAGCGCGCCGCTGCGGTAATCCTGCAGCAGCATATGCGACGCCTTCTCGAAATCCCAATCCCCGCCGCGCAATCGGTAGCTGCGCAGCTGTGCCACGCGCTCGATCACGGCCACGCCATCCATCCCCGCCACGTCGCACTTATAGCGCGCCTTCAGCAATTCCGGATAACGCTTCAGCAATTCCTGCGCCAGCCACACCGCCACTTCCTCCTCGATCAGCGCATTGGCCCCGATCGCGTGCGACGCCGCCAGCGCCATGCCGTCGGACGGCATCTCGATCTTCGGCCACAGCAAGCCCGGCGTATCGATCAGCACCGTTTCCATATCGAGGTAAATCTTCTGCTGCTGCTTGGTCACGGCCGGCTCGTCGCCCACCTTGGCCACGCGGCGCTTGAGCAGCGCATTCATCAGGGTCGACTTGCCGACGTTGGGAATCCCCATGATCATCATGCGCAGCGGCTTGGTCGGCTCGTTGCGGTGCGGCGCCAGCTTGCGCGCCTTGGCGATCACCTTGGCCACGTCGCCCGGCTTCTTGGTCGTCATGGCGTAGGCGGTGACGGTCTTGTCCTGCTCGAAGTGGCGCACCCACGCCGCGGTGGCATCCGGATCGGCCAGGTCGATCTTGTTCAGGATCTTCAGGCAAGGGCGCTGGCGGAACTTGCGCAATTCCTCCACCAGGGGGTTGCAGCTGGCCGCAGGCAGGCGCGCGTCGACCACTTCGATGACGACATCGACGTCGGCCATCTGCTCCGCCGCCTTCTTCTTGGCGGCGTTCATATGCCCGGGGAACCATTGGATAGACATGCTCTTGCCTTACGAATCGAATGAACAATCCGCCATTTTACCTCAACACCACCCAGCCGAACGAGGTGTCGGTGCGCCCGCCGCGGGCCTTGGGCGGGATGCCGAAACGGCAAGTTTCCAGCCAATCCACGGCGTCGCGTACCACGTGCGGGCCGAATTGCCCCGGCTCGTCCTCGACGCCCTGGGCGCTGCCGTCCGGGCCGACCAGGAAGCGCAGCTTGATGGCGGCGCGGCCGTCGCGCCGTTGGTCGAAGTTATCGTAGCGCAGGAAGCGCTGCGAGCGGGCGCAACTGCCGGGCAGCAGCATGGGCCGCAGCGGCGCCGGCCCCTCCAGCCGCCAGGCGTACTGGATCATGTACTCGGCGCCATCGCGCGCCGCCGGCAGGTCGGGCTTGAAGCGGCAGCGCGCCAGGCCGGCCAGCGCGGCCTGGTCCAGGATGGCCCAACCGCTGCCCTGCTTCACGCCGGCGTTGCGCACGGCGCCGTCCACGCCGATCTGGAAGCGCAGCGCCGTCGTGCCTTCGAGCTCGTAGCGCAAGGCTGCGCGCGGCCATTCGGGAATGGTGCAGCTGGCTTTGGTCGCCAGCGATTCATAGGGGAAGGCGCTGGCACCGGCCAGCGCAAGCAGCAAGGAAAGCATGTCAGATTTCCGCCAGCGCCTTGACGTGGGCCACCACGCTGCGGCCCAGCGCGGACAGGTTGTAGCCGCCCTCCAGGCAACTGACGATGCGCCCGCCGCCATGCTGGCGCGCCACCGCCATGATCTGTTCCGTCATCCAGGCATAGTCGGCTTCCACCAGCCCCATGCCGCCCAGGTCGTCCTCGCGGTGGGCATCGAAGCCGGCGGAAATGAAGATCATTTGCGGCTTGAAGGCGTGCAGCGCGGGCAGCCATTTTTCCTGCACCAGCGCACGCACCACATCGCCCTTGGAGCCGGCCGGCACCGGCACGTTGACGCGGTTCGGCGTTTCCGGCAGCACTTCGCAATACGGGTAGAACGGATGCTGGAAGAAGCTGACCATCAGCGCGCGCGGTTCGTTGAGCAGCGCTTCCTCGGTGCCATTGCCATGGTGGACGTCGAAATCGACCACCGCCACGCGCTCCAGGCCGCGCACGTCGAGCGCATGCCTGACCGCGATGGCGACATTGTTGAACAGGCAAAAGCCCATCGGTTCGCCAGGGCGCGCATGGTGGCCCGGCGGGCGCACCGCGCAGAAGGCATTGTCGATTTCACCATCGATCACGGCATCGGTGGCGGCCACCGCGGCGCCGGCGGCGCGCAAGGCGGCTTGCCAGCTATGCTGGTTGAGCGAGGTGTCGCCATCGATCGGATAGTAGGCGCCGGGCCCGGGCAGGTTGTCGCGCACGATGGCAATGGCATTGGCGCTGTGGTTGCGCGCGATCGCAGACAGCGCGGCCAGCGGCGCGTCCCGGTGCTCGAGCAAGTCGTCGATGTGGGCATTGATCAACTGGTCGGCAATGGCTTGCAGGCGGGCCGGGCATTCGGGATGCCAGCCGCCCATCTCGTGGCGCTGGCAGTCTGGATGGCTGTAAATAGCTGTGCTCATGAATCGCGTTCTCGCATAGAATGCGTGTAATCTACCACGCGGCGGCAGGTCCACCCAACCACGTACCAAAACCATGTATACCAAATTGCACGCCGTAGCGCGCCAGGTCGGCCAGGTCATCGTCGGCAAGGACTTGCAGGTGCGCCAGTCCCTGGTTTGCCTGCTGGCCGGCGGCCACCTGTTGCTGGAAGACGTGCCCGGCGTCGGCAAGACCACGCTGTCGCATGCGCTGGCACTGTCGCTGGGCCTGCAGTTCAACCGCATCCAGTTCACCAGCGACCTGCTGCCGGCCGACGTGGC
>CAMLRG010000200.1 GCA_946482335.1 uncultured Duganella sp.
ACGCCGATCGCCGGCAAGGGCGCCAAGATGCAGCGCGACGACTGGTACACCTCGGTGCGCGACCCGAAGAAGATGGCCAGTGCGGAAGCGGTTGGCCGCTACGCCGCCGAACGCGCACTGGCCCGCCTGAATGCGCGCAAGCTCGAAACGCGCAGCTGCCCGGTACTGTTCGAAGCGCCGCTGGCGGCCGGCCTGCTGGGCGCCTTCGTCCAGGCCACGTCGGGCGGCGCGCTGTACCGCAAGTCGTCCTTCCTGGTCGACTCGCTGGGCAAGGACATCTTCCCTTCGCACATCCAGATCAAGGAAGACCCGCACGTGGTGGGCGGCATCGGTTCGGCACCGTTCGATGAGGAAGGCGTGCGCACCAGCAAGCGCGACGTGGTCAGGAACGGCGTGCTGCAGGGCTACTTCCTGTCGACCTATTCGGCGCGCAAGCTGGGCATGCAAACCACCGGCAATGCCGGCGGTTCGCACAACCTGTCCATCACGTCCTCGACGACCAAGAAGGACGACGATTTCGAGGCCATGCTGCGCAAGATGGGCACCGGCCTGCTGGTCACCGAGTTGATGGGCCAGGGCACCAATTACGTGACGGGCGATTACAGCCGCGGCGCTTCCGGCTACTGGGTCGAGAATGGCGTGATCCAGTACCCGGTGGAAGAAATCACCATCGCCGGCAATATGAAGGACATGTTCAAGGATATCGTCGGCATCGGTACCGATGTCCTGGTGCGTGGCACCAAGCAAACAGGGTCGATCCTGATTGAAAAGATGGTGGTTGCCGGAAATTAAATATTTCCATACACTGTTTCCAGATAAAACCCCTTTTATAAGGAGACAGTCGCATGGAACGTCGTTCCTTCATCAAGAAGGCAGCAGCAGCAGGTGCAGGCGCAGGGGTCATTGCCGCACCAGCCATCGCTGCCGATTCGCCTGCCATTACCTGGCGCCTGGCATCCAGCTTCCCCAAGTCCCTCGACACCATTTACGGCGCGGCCGACACCTTCACCAAACGCGTGTCTCAGCTGACCGGCGGTAAATTCAATATCCGCGTGTTCGCGGCCGGGGAGATCGTGCCGGGCCTGCAAGTGCTCGATGCGGTGCAGGCGGGTACCGTGGAATGCGGCCATAGCGCTTCTTACTATTACTACGGCAAGGATGCGACCTTCTCCTTCGACTGCGCGGTGCCGTTCGGCCTGACTTCGCGCCAGCACACTGCCTGGTACGACCAGGGCGGCGGCAAGGAATTGCTGCGCAACTTCTTCCGTGATTACGGCGTGGTCAACTTCATCGCCGGTAATTCCGGCACCCAGATGGGCGGCTGGTTCCGTAAGGAAGTCAAAACCGTGGCCGACCTGAAGGGCGCCAAGATGCGTATCGCCGGCCTGGCCGGCAAGGTGATGGAGCGCCTGGGCGCGGTGCCGCAGCAGCTGGCCGGTGGCGACATTTACCCGGCGCTGGAAAAAGGCACCATCGATGCGGCGGAATGGGTCGGCCCGTACGACGACGAGAAACTGGGCTTCTACAAGGTCGCACCGTTCTACTACTACCCGGGCTGGTGGGAGCCGGGCGCTTCCTTCACCCTGTACGTCAACATCAAGGAATGGGAAAAGCTGCCGAAGGATTACCAGGCCGCGGTGGAATGCGCCGCCTACGAAGCCCATGTGGTGATGCAGGCCGAGTACGACTTCAAGAACCCGACTGCGCTGGGCCGCCTGATGAAGAACGGCGTCAAGCTGCGCAACTATTCCAACGAGATCATGGATGCCGCCTACAAGGCCGCCAATGAATTGATGAACGAGGAAGCATCCAAGAACGCCAAGTTCGCCAAGATCTACGAACCATGGAAGCGCTTCCGCAACGACCAGAACCAGTGGGCGTCTGTGGCGGAATCGACCATGCAGAACTTCCTGATCAGGGCTGGCCGAGGAGGCAAGTAATCAATCCACACGCCGCAGCCGCTATTGGCGCTGCGGCGTGTGATCCACGTCCGTTTACGTCCCATTGCGAACCTGGACGGCTGGGCCTCCCCGCTCACGCGTATAAATTCCGACCGCTTTGCCGTATATTTCAGTTTCCGCTTCATAAGTCAGGCCAAGGCGCCTGGCAACGCGCAGCGATGATTCATTGGCTGAAGCGACGAGAGCCCGAACTTTTGGTTCGCGCCGGATCTCGAGCGCATGGTTCAAGGCTGCTGCCGCCGCTTCCTTCGCGAATCCCTGGCCCCAGAAGGCACGATAGGTATTCCAGCCAAGCTCCATCATGGTGGACTCCTCGCGAAAGAACGCGCCAACATTCCCGACGAGTTGACCAGTCTCCTTTTCCTCGACAGCCCACCATCCGGCGCCTTGTATGAGCCATAGGCCTGCTTGTGAACAGAAGATTCGCCACGCAGCCTGGCGGTCAGCCGTGATCAGGTGGGCCGAACTTACTGGGTCGGCGATATGCGCTGCGAATGCGTCAAAGTCGTCCCGTCGATATTCACGAAGCGTGAGCCGTTCCGTGTGAAGGTGTGGAACAGAAGTAATGAACTCGCTACTCATAAATTCCATGTACTGTTGTCGGATAAGCCGTGCATTGTTGGCGACGAGGTGCGATGCGCGCCAATGGTCTTCGTTCATCTTACCTGAACGAAAAAAAGCATTGATTCTCCCGCCCGAAATCTTCCGTGTCACGGGCGATAGGAATTGAGTTTGGGTAGCCGCCCAACTGCGTATGTCGTTTCCGCTGAAATGAGCCGCTGTTTTCCGCTGTTTTCTGCTGTTTTCCGCTGTTTTTTGGGAACCTCCTGCCCGCGCTGTGATCCAAGCCAAAAAACAGCGGAAAACAGCGCGTTTCAGCGCAAAACAGCGGAGGAAAACAGCATGAAAGACATAGCGACCCTGGCGATACCCGCCACCACCTTGTGCCGGCTATTGCAGTATGCCGACGCCCATCAAGCTGAACTGAGTGCCGGCGAACTCGCTGCGAGGGCAATGGAGGAATGGCTTGCCCGCGCCGAACGGGGCAGCCCAGCCCCAAGCCGCCCGCGTGGGTTCCAATGGAAAACGGTATTTCTGCCCGAAGGTACGCAACTACGTGCCTGGAACCGCTCCGGCTTCGCTTATGCGGAAGTTGTCGGCGACAACATCGTGCATCTGGGTGATGCGGTATCTCCACACCAATTCATCTGTCGCTGCCAAGGCATTTCCCGCAGCGCTTGGGCGGAAGTATCTTTGCTGTTCCCCGGCGAGAATCATTGGAAACGCGCAGATCAACACCGCCGCGAACTGGCACGGCGCCCGGTGCCGCGACCGGCCCCCGACCCTGCGCCCGCAGCCGCAGTACAGCCTCCCGAGCAGCCCGCGCCGAAGTTTTCAAGTGTACTGCCACCGCCGCGCCCACGTCTCCCTCGAGTGCCGCCAATCCCGACGCAAGCGCACATCCAGCCCGACATGCAGGCGGGATCGGCGGCAGATTGTGCACTGCTTAACTCAGCAGAGTGCCGCCGAAGCTACCGCCGGCAGGAAGATCTGCTCGACTAAAATCCGGGCGCGCCGTTATGTCTGCCCGAACAGGCAAGTGATAAAGGCCCGCGCCGCAGCGGTCATCCTGCGCTGCGGCGTGTAGATCAGCGAGAAGGGCCGGCTGCGGCCCTTCAATTCCGGCAGCACTTCCACCAGCGCGCCGCGCTCCAGGCGCTCCTGGGCAATGAAGCGGAAAGTCTGGCAAATGCCCAGCCCCGCCTCCGCCAGCGATACCACCCCCAAAGGATCTTCCGTCACTTCGAGCGCCGCTTGCGGCGGCCAATCGTTTTCCTCGCCTTCACGCAGGAATTGCCATGGCACGGCGCGCCCTGTGCGCGGCAGCAGGAAGGCGAGGCAATCGTGCTGTGCCAGCTCCGCCAAGTCGCGCGGCAATCCGCGCCGCTGCACATAGGACGGCGCGCACACCAGCACCAGTTGGGCGTCTTCCAGCTTGCGCGCAATCAGGCCGCTGTCTTTCAGCACCCCCTGGCGGATGGCGAAGTCGTAATCGTCGGCTGCCAGGTCGACATTGCGGTTACTGATGTTCAGGTCGACGCGCACCGACGGATAACGTTCGGCGAAAGCTTGCAGCAGGGCGGGCAAGCGGTAATGCCCATAGGTGGTGGGTGCGCTGATGCGGATGCGGCCAGTGACTTCGCCGCCCGCGCCTTGCACCGCGCGCTCGGCCTCGTCGATCAGGCTCAGGGCGGCGCGGGTCTGTTCGAGATAAAGGCGGCCGGCATCCGTCAAGCCCAGGCTGCGCGTGGTCCGGCGCAGCAACTGGATGCCAAGCCGTGCTTCGAGCCGGGCCAGGGCGCGGCTCACCACCGACGGCGTGGTGGAGAGGGCAACGGCGGCGGCGGTCAGCGAACCGCGCTCGACGACGGTGACAAAGGTCTCGACATCGCCCAGATGATCGAATTTACGGCTCATTATTGCCTTTAAGGGAAAAATGGTTTGCTCTGCCGGTAGTTTATCGCCGCCGGAGGTTTGAATAAAGTGGAGCCATCCAAACACACCTTCTCAGGAGCGCATCATGATCAAGAAACTCACCGCCATCGCCCTGGCCGCCGCCGCGATGGGCGCCACCACCGCCAATGCCGGCAACGTGCTGGTCGTACTGTCCGACAGCGCCACGCTGGACCTCAAAGCTGGCAAGACCTTCCAGACCGGCTTTTACCTGAATGAGCTGATGCAGCCGGTGAAAATGCTGCTCGATGCCGGCCACAGCGTGACCTTCGCCACCCCGAACGGCAAGGCGCCGACCCTGGACAAAGGTTCGGTCAACCCGATGTTCTTCGGCGGCGACCAGGCCGCGCTGGATGCGCACGTCAAACTGTTGGAGGAGCTGCGCCTGACCGACAGCGCCAACTCGCCGGTGGTCAGCCTGGCGCGCGTCGAGCAGCAGGGCTACGCCCGTTACGACGCCGTGTACGTGCCGGGTGGCCATGCGCCGATGCAGGACTTGCTGGTCAGCCCCGCGCTGGGCAAGGTGCTGGCCGCCTTCCATAAGGATGGCAAGCCGACCGCCCTGGTGTGCCATGGCCCGATCGCGCTGCTGTCCGCGCTGCCCGACGCCAAAGGCTTTGCCTACAAGATGGAACAGGGCGCCACCCCAGCCCAGCCGAAATGGATTTACGCCGGCTACAAGGTGACCTCCTTCACCAACGATGAAGAGGAAGCCTCCAAGTCCCAGTTGGGCGGCGGCGAAATGAAGTTCTACCCGCAAACCGCGCTGCAAAAGGCCGGCCTGCAATTCTCCAAGGTCGCCAACTGGCAGGGCAATATGGTGACCGACCGTGAGCTGATCACCGGCCAGAACCCGGCCTCGGCGCCACTGGTGGGCAAGGAATTGCTGGCCCGCCTGCAAAAGTAATATGATGGGCGCATGAGCTATGCGCCCAATCCTGAAGCACTGCGCTCCGCCTTCGCCGCGGAGCGCTTCACATTCGACGACACCTCCCTGCAGTTCTCCCTGGCCGATGCCGGCAGGCTGACCGTCGTTGGCGGCCGCCTCGCCGCCGGCGACCCGCTAGCCGATGCCGGCCTGGCGCCATTCACGCAAAGCGTGCCAAATGGCGAGTATCCCGTCACGCTGGCCGCCGCGCGCGACGCCAACGCCAGTGCCGGCAGCGCTGAGCGGCTCGCCTACGCGCGGGTGCTGCTTGCCGACACGGCCGTCGTCCACTGGTATCCCGCGCTGACCGCCGGCCAGGATGCGCGCACCCTGGCGCCGGGCGAGTTTTTCGCTTATGCAGTGGAGTCGGGCAGCGCCTGCTTTGCGGCCGGCGACAACACCGTCAGCTTTGCCGCCGCCAATGGCCGCTATGCCTCCTATTTCGGCTATGACGCGGCCGGGCGCGTGGCGGCACTGGTGACGGACTTCGAGGTGGTGCCGGGCATCCGCGAGGTGCCGGCCCCACGGCGCAGCTGGTGGCAGCGAATGCTCTTCTTCTGGAAGTGACAATCTGCCAGATTTGAAGCCACTTGCGCCGGGTAAGATGTCGGCATGGAAAATCTTGCGACCAATGAACGCGTTTTGTGGCGCGGCGCCCCGCGCCAGGGCCTGATGCTGCGCGCCGCGGATGTGGTGATGATCCCATTCAGCCTGCTGTGGGGCGGTTTCGCCGCATTCTGGGAATATTCCGTGATCAATTCGGAGGCGCCGATGATGTTCCGCCTATGGGGCATCCCCTTCGTGCTGATGGGGCTCCATATGATCGTTGGCCGCTTCTTCCTGGAAGCCTGGCAGCGCGCCAGGACCGAGTACATGGTGACCAACGAACGCATCGTGATCCGCTCGGGGCTCTTCACGCGCCAGACCAAAAGCCTGGAATTGCGCACGCTGGGCGAATTCTCGCTGACGGAGAACGGCAAGGGCGAAGGCACGATCTCGTTCGGCGTTTCGCAAGCGGGCAATATGTTCAGCGGCCTGGCGTCCTGGCCCGGCATCGAGACCGTGCCGCGCTTCGACACCATCGCCGACGCGGGCAAGGTGTTCGACATCATTCGCAGCGCGCACTCCGCGGCTGGCCACACGCGACCATTCGCGCAACGTCTGGGTTGAGCAGGTAGTTCATGTGCGCATGGTCGGGCCGCTCCAGCAGCCCGAACCAGGTCGGCGCATTCGACACCAGCACATTCACCACGTCTACCCCGAGGCCGGCGTAGCGCTCGCGCTCCAGCGTGTAGGTCAGCAAGTCGTTCGGATCGCTGAATGCCACCATCGTCAGCTTGTGCGGGACGTTGCGCGGCGACGCGGGCGCGCGCCGTTTGCGCAGCAGGGCATGCAGGCTGTCCGCGTCCGGCGCCGCCGCGATGGTGCTGCGCCCGGCCTGCTGGTCGGCCAATGCCAGCAAGGGAATCTGGTTGGCCGCCATCACCAGGTAAGCCATGCGGTCGATGGTGCGCTGGGCCGCGGCGTCCATGCGCAGCAGGGTATCGAACAGGATCTTGCTGCCAAGGCTGGACGACAGCACCAGCAAGGGCGCGTTGTCCGCCGCGCCGGCGGTGGCGCGCGCGATGGCTTGCGCCATGCGCTGCTGGATGGCGTCGCGCGCCACACCCTGGTAAATCAGGGCGTCGGGAATGCAATCGTCCATCAGCATATCCTTGGCGCGTGCATTCAATTTGGCGCGCGTCGCGGGCAGGCGGCCGCTCAAGTCATAGTCGAGCTGGCGCTTGAGGGGCGTCGTCAGCGGCGACCAGACCAGGGCCTTGATGCGCAATTCGCCCTGCCGCAGCACGATGGTGCGCTCGACGATGTCGATGCCGTCCGCCGCCGGCGCGGACAGGGTCTTGTCCGCACCGCCCTGCACGTTGGCGCGCATCGCACTGCCCAGCTGCGCCACCGTTGCATCGGCCCAGCGCACATCGTGGGTACACATGCCATGCACCAGCAGCACGTCCACGCTATGGCCCGGCGCCATGGCGACAAAATCGACCAGTCCAGGGAACGCCCCATCCGCCTGCGCCGGACGGTAAGGCAGCGAAGTGCAGCCGGCGAGCAAGGCGCAAGCCAGCACGGTGAAAATTAACTTCATGATCGCCTCCATAAAGCTTCATGATCGGCGCAGATCGCGACAGCGCCTTTGCGGCGGCGCAAAACTGGCAACTTTGGGGGGCGCCGCCTAACATGAAGCATGATCAGCAAACGACCCTTGCCCGAGCTCTCCAGCGAGCCGGAACCGGCCGCCGCAATCCCGCCCCACCACCGCCTGCCAGGCCAGCCCGGCTACCCGCAAGCGCGCGCCATGGAGCGGCTGCGCCAGCGGCACGTCACACGCATCCGTAAGCTCAGCAGGAAATCATAATTCAATCACGCGCGTCGCACGGTCGTGGCGGCGCATGAAGTTCTCGATCCCATCCACGGTGACGGTGCCGAAACGCCCGCGCACGCGCAAGCCGGACGGATGGTCGTCAAAAGCCACATTGGCGCGGAACAGGCGGGCGCCGAAGCGTGCCGCCGCCCCCACTTGCACGCTGACCGGACGATAGCCGGCATCGTCCAGCCATTGCTGCGCCTCGGCGCGCGTGGCCACCTGGCCCGGCGCGGCGGCGGCCGTGGCCAGCATTTCCAGCACCCACTGGTTGGAGTTCTGGTAGCGCGTCGACCAGGCATACGACAGCATGCTGTAATGCGGCTCATGCAGGCGCAGCGGGGTGCGCGCCGCCAGCTCCTGCGCCAGCCGCTGCTGCAGCGCCGGCGCGGGCACGATCAATTGCGCCTGGTGGCGGTGCAAGCAGGTCAGGAAGAAATTGCCCAGCCCATCGTTGTAGAGGGCTGAGCGGTCGGTGCCGCACTCGTTCAGCAAATGCACCACCACCCAGCGGCCGGCCGGGTGGTCGCGCCACGCCAGCGCGGCGTGGGAATAACGCAAGCCGTACTGCGACAAATCCTGGCCGGCGCGCGCGATGATGGCCATGTGCGCGCCGCTGGCGTCGAGCGCCTGCATGGTGCGCTGGGCCAATGCCAGCGAACGGTCGACCGCGTCCAGCGTCAACGCTTGCTGTTCGCATTGCTGGCCCGCCTGGGCTGCCGGCAGCACAGCCGCGGCGGCGGCCAGGCACAGCGCGAGGAAGAAGCGGCGCATGGCTTAACCCACGCGGCTGTGGTGCAGCAGGGCCTTGCCCGCCTCATTGGGCAGGAAGGCGATCACCTTGCCCGCCACCACCAGCGCATGGCCGGCCGCCATGGCCACCACGCTGACCGCGGTGCCGGCCGCCAGTGATGCGCCCTCCAGCGCCTTGCCGCTGAACTGCAGGGTGGCCTGGCTGCCGTCCGCCGCGCTGCTCAGTACGACCTCGATGCCGTCGCCCACGGTCTGCACCGAATCGACCACCAGGGAAGAGGCACCAACCACGGTCAACACCGAACCGGCCACCACGCTGGCGGCCAGGTTGCCCAGGTCGCGGCTCAATGCCTGCGAACCGTCGGCGGCCTGGCTGCTGGCGCAGGCCAGGGCGAGCAGGGTAGTGATCAAGGTACGTTTCATGGTGGGGCTCCGTTGGTTGAAAGAGCCGCCATGGTGCGATGGGCCGCCTGCCGCCGCAATCGTTGCCTGAACTGTCGTACATGCCTGTGCCGGTGGTATCATAATCCGATACTTCATGGCTGGAGATCCAAGCATGTCCAACGTCACCCGCCTGGTCGACGCCCTCAAACGCCAGCTCAAGGCGCGCGGCATCACCTATGCCGCGCTGGGGCAGCAGATCGGGCTGTCCGAACCGAGCATCAAACGTATGTTCGCCGCCCGCAATTTCACGCTGGAGCGGCTGGAGCAAGTGCTGGCGGTCCTGGAGATGGATTTTGCCGAACTGGCGCAATCTGCCGCCGACGCGCCGCAACTGATATCCCAGCTCACCTACGCGCAGGAAAAGGAAATCATCAGCGACACCAAGCTGCTGGTGGTGGCCGTGCTGGCGCTGAACCAGGTGCCGGTCGAAGAAATCGTCGCCAGCTTCCGGATCAGCGCCGCCGAAGCGACGGCATGCCTGCTCAGGCTCGACAAGATCGGCTTCCTCATGCTGAAGCCGAACAACAAGGTCAAGCTCCTGGTGTCGCGCACCTTCAGCTGGCTGCCGAATGGCCCGATCCAGAGTTTCTTCCGCGACGAAGCGTACAGCGATTATTTCGACAGCCGCTTCGACGGCCATCACGAAGTGCAGCGGCTGGTGAGTGTGATGTTGTCGCAGCAATCGACGCGCGCCTTGCTGGACCGCTTGAAGCAGGTGGCGGACGAATTCTCGCTGCAGCACCAGGATGATGCGCGGCTGCCGTGGGAACAGCGCCGCGCCGTGACGATCATGCTGGCAGCGCGCCCCTGGATGCCGAAGGCATTCCAGGCGCTGCTGCGTTAGTCAGATGCCGCGCAGGGAGCGCAGGACCGGCTGCAGCACGTCCGCGCCCAGCTTGGCCGAGCGGGCACCGTTCCAGCCCACCAGTTCATCCGGATCGTTGGCGTTGTCCTTGAACGGCAATTCCAGGGTCAGCGACAGGCAGCCGAACAGATGGGTGATGTGCGGCGAGCCCATGGTCAGCACTTCCGGCGTGTAAGGCGACTCCGGATAGCCGTGCTCGGACTGGAAGTCCGGCGACGCCAGCTTGAAGTCGGCGATGAACTTGTCCTGCGCCGCCTTCTGCTCGCGCGTGAA
>CAMLRG010000201.1 GCA_946482335.1 uncultured Duganella sp.
TGGCGCCGGTGGTGGACGTGGCGCGCGAGCCGCGCTGGGGCCGCATCGAAGAGACGTACGGCGAAGACCCGCACGTCTGCGCCGAAATGGGCAAGGCCGCCGTGCTGGGCTTCCAGGGCGAAGAACGCAAACTGGCCAAGGACAAGGTGCTCACCACCCTCAAGCACATGACCGGCCATGGCCAGCCTGAAAGCGGCACCAATATCGGCCCGGCGGAAGTGACCGAACGCACGCTGCGTGAAGAATTCTTCCCGCCGTTCGAGCGCATCATCAAGGAAACCCATGCCGCCGCCGTCATGCCCTCGTATAACGAGATCGGCGGCCTGCCTTCGCACGCCAACCGCTGGCTGCTGCACAAGGTGCTGCGCGAGGAATGGGGCTTCAAAGGCTTGACCGTCTCCGACTACTTCGGCGTGAAGGAACTGATCACCCGCCACCGCCTGGCCGACATGCCGAAAGACGCCGCCGTGCGCGCCGTGAAGGCCGGGGTGGACATCGAGACGCCGGACGCCTTCGGCTACCAGCTGCTGCCGCAGCTGGTGAAGGAAAAGAAGGTCAGCGTCGCCGAAATCGATACCGTGGTAGCCCGCATCCTGGAATGGAAATTCCTGTCCGGCCTGTTCGAGCAACCGTACGTGGATGCCGACCTGGCCGACAAGCTGACCGCCACCCAGGACGCCGTGGCGCTGGCCCGCGAAGCCGCCGTGCGCGCCGCCGTGCTGCTGAAGAACGACAAGGGCTTGCTGCCGCTGGACGGCAAGAAGGTCGGCAAGGTGCTGCTGCTCGGCACCCACGCCAAGGACACCCCGATCGGCGGCTACTCCGACGTGCCGCGCCACGTCGTCTCGGTGTACGAAGGCTTGCAGGCCGAGGCCAAGCGCCAGGGCTTCCAGCTCGATTACCGCGAAGGCGTGCGCATCACCGAAGAGCGCATCTGGGGCAAGGATGAAATCACGTTCACCCCGCCGGCAGTGAACGCCAGGCTGATCGCCGAAGCGGTGGAAGCGGCCAAATCCGCCGACACCATCATCATGGTCCTGGGCGACAATGAACAGACCAGCCGCGAAGCCTGGGCCGACAACCACCTGGGCGACCGCCAGACGCTGGACATGATGGGCCAGCAGAACGATCTCGCCAAGGCCATCTTCGACCTCGGCAAGCCCACCGTGGTGTTCCTGCTCAACGGCCGTCCGCTGTCGGTCAACCTGCTGGCCGAACGCGCCGGCGCGCTGGTGGAAGGCTGGTACCTCGGCCAGGAAACCGGCCACGCCGCCGCCGACATCCTGTTCGGCCGCGCCAACCCGGGCGGCAAGATGCCGGTTTCCGTGGCGCGCCACGTCGGCCAGCTGCCGATCTTCTACAACCACAAGCCGAGTGCCCGCCGCGGCTACATCGACGGCACCACCAAGCCGCTCTACCCGTTCGGCTTTGGCCTGAGCTACACCAGCTTCGCCATCGGCGAACCGCGCCTGGCGCAAGCCACCATTGCCCCCAACGGCAGCACGACGGTGAGCGTCGACGTGACGAACACCGGCAAGCGCGCCGGCGATGAAGTGGTGCAGCTCTACATCCGCGACGACATCAGCAGCGTCACCCGCCCGGTACTGGAACTGAAAGGCTTCCAGCGCATCACCCTGCAGCCAGGCGAAAAGCGCACCGTGACCTTCGAGATCAAGCCGGCCCACCTGCAGTTCTACAACGCCGACATGAATCGCGTGGTCGAACCGGGCAGCTTCACCATCTCGGTCGGCCCCGACAGCGCGACGCTGAAATCGGTCAAGCTGCTGGTCAGCTGACACCTGAACCGGTAAGTCGGGGTCTGACCCTCAGGGTCAGACCCCAGTATGCCGGTTTTTGTGGCCAGCCCAAACGCCACATTGCCAATTGGCAGAAAAGCATTCATGCTTATGCGAGAAGCCCTTATCCATTCATTCCTAAAGGACCTCCATGAGCACGATCCTCCGCCTTGCGGTCGCCGCCGCATTGGCCGCCGCCGCCGCCGCGCCAGCCCATAGCGCCCCTGCCGCGAAGCCAGCAGCCACTATGCCGGCCTTCGACCTCAAGCCCTACGCCATCCCCTTCAAGAAATTCACCCTGCAGAACGGCCTGACGCTGATCGTCCACACCGACCACAGCGTGCCGATCGTTGGCGTCAACATGTGGTACCACGTCGGCTCGCGCAACGAAAAGCGTGGCAAGACCGGCTTTGCCCACCTGTTCGAACACTTCTTCTTCAACGGTTCGGAGAACTACCCGCACGGCTTCCGCGAAGCGATGGACGACCTAGGCGCCACCAACCGCAACGGCACCACCAACACCGACCGCACCAATTTCTTCGAAGACGTGCCGGTGTCCGCACTGGAGCGCACGCTCTACCTGGAAGCGGACCGCATGGGCTTCCTCGGCAACTACATCAACAAGGAAATGCTGGAGCGCGAGCGCGGCGTGGTGCAGAACGAAAAGCGCCAGGGCGAGAACCAGCCTTACGGCCGCGTGTGGGGCGAGCGCACCCAGCGCATGTATCCCTATTCCCACCCCTATTCCTGGCCGGTGATCGGCTACATGGAAGACTTGCAGGCGGCCACGCTGGAAGACGTGAAGGAGTGGTACCGCACCTACTACGGCCCGAACAACGCGGTGATCTCGCTGTCCGGCGACATCACGCCGGAACGCGCGCTGGAACTGGTGAAGAAGTACTTCGACGGCATCCCTGCCGGCCCGGCCCTGGTCCGCACCGACAAATGGGTGCCGGCCCTGGACCGCAATATCCGCGACACCATGGAAGACCAGGTGCCGCAGGTGCGCATCTACCGCAGCTACCACATGCCTGGCTGGGGCGATGCCGATGCCGAGCGCCTGCAACTGCTGGCCGACGTGCTGGCAGGCTCCAACAGCGCGCGCCTGAACAAGCGCCTGGTGTTCGAGAAAGGCCTGGCCACCGGCGTCGGCGCCAGCGCCAACACCGGCGAACTGGCCGGCAGCTTCAATATCTCCGTCACCGTCAAGCAAGGCGTCAACCCGGCCGATGCCGAACGCGAAATGGACGCGGTGCTGAAGGAATTGCTGGACAAGGGCCCGACCGCCGCCGAACTGGCCCGCGTGAAGACTTCCAGCTTTGCCGAGTTTTCGCGCAATATCGAACGCCTTGGCGGCTTTGGCGGCCGTAACGACGTACTGGCGCAAAGCATGACCTATGGCGGATCGCCCCATGCCTACCTGCAGAACCTGAAACTGATGGCCGATGCCCAGCCGGCAGACGTGAAGTCCAGCGCCGACAAATGGCTGCGCGCCAACCACTACACCATGGTGGTCTCGCCGGCACCAAAACTGGCCGCCGGCAAGACCAGCATCGACCGCAAGGTGCTGCCGACCCTGGGCGATGCACCCGACGTCGGTTTCCCGGCCATGCAGCGCGCCACGCTGTCCAACGGCCTGAAAGTGATCCTGATGGAACGCCACGGCGCGCCCATCGTCAACGTGGCACTGGCCGTCGACGCCGGCAGCTCCGCCGACGACGCCGCCCGCGCCGGCTTGGCATCCCTGACCCTGGACTTGCTCGATAAAGGCACCCGTTCGCGCGACGCCTTCCAGCTGTCCGACGCGCTGGAATCGCAAGGCGCCCGCCTGCTGACCGGCACCACCGCCGACCTGTCCCTGGTGCGCCTGAATTCCACCGCCCAGAACCTGAAAGCTTCTCTGGACCTGATGGCCGAAGCGGTGCTGACCCCGACCTTCCCCGAAGACCAGTTCAAACTGCAGAAGCAGCGCCGCCTGGCGCAGATCGGGCAGGAGAAGGCCAGCCCCTTCGCCCTGGCGCAGCGCATCGGCTCCTTCGCGGCCTACGGCAAGCAGAGCGCCTACGGCCGCCCGGCCAGCGGCTTCGAAAAAACCGTGGAAGCCCTGACCCGGACCGACCTGGTGAAATGGCACGGCGACTGGTTCAAGCCCGGCAATGCCACCCTGGTGGTCAGTGGCGACACCACCATGGACAAGCTGAAACCGATGCTGGAATCGGCCTTTGGCAAATGGGCTGCTGGCAGCGCACCGAAAAAGCAGCCAGCTGCAGCCGCCAGCCTGTCCAACAAGCGCATCTACCTGGTCGACAAACCGGACGCACCGCAATCCGTGATCATCGCCACCCACCTGTCGCAAACCCAGGGCCAGCCGGAAGACCTGGCGATGGAACCGGTGATGCAGAACTTCGGCGGCATGGCCACGTCGCGCCTGAACCGCAACCTGCGCCTGGACAAGCACTGGAGCTATGGCGTACAGGGTGCCCTGACCAATGTGCGCGGTCAGCGCGCCTTCGTGATCCAGGCGCCGGTGCAGACCAACAAGACCAGGGAATCCATGCTGGAGCTGGCGAAAGAAATCAAGGACATCGCCGGCGCGCGTCCGATCGCGGGCGAAGAGTACAAGAGCATCATGCGCAACATGACTTCGCGCATGGCCGGCCGCTTCGAAACCCTGAACGCACTGGAAAGCGCCGCCCTGCAATCGGTCAACCTCAACCTGGCGGAAGACCACTGGGCCAAGTACGCGGGCAACATCCGCGCGCTGACCGAGCAACAGCTGGCCGCCGCCGCGCCGAAATACATCAAGCCGGAAGACGTGGTGTGGGTGGTGATCGGCGACGTCAAGAAGATCGAACCGGCGATCCGCGAGCTGAACTGGGGCGAGATCGTCCGCCTCGATGCCGACGGCCAGCCGCTCAATTAAATGTCCACTTCGGGGTCAGGAACCAGGGTGGACATTTCTCAGCTGAAAACCCACTGCGCCGGCCTGCCCGGCGCGGAAAGCCTGCTGCACCCGCCGCCGGTCAATGTACTGAGCTACAAGATCGGAGGCAAGACCTTCGCCTACTTCAAGACCAGCGAGCCGGAACGGTGGCGCTTCAGTTTCCGCGCCACGCCAGACCGCTTCCTCGAGCTCACCGGCATGCCCGGCGTGAAACCGGCGCGCTACATGGGCCGCTACCACTGGGTCACCATTGTCGACGTGCGCCGCTTCCCCGAAGATTACCTGGTGGAGCTGGTGCAATGGTCCTACGACAAGGCCTTGTCGGCCTTGCCGAAGGCGCGTCAGCGCGAAATCAGGGCTTAGGGAAGGCGTACGTCAGCGTATAGGTGCCGCTGCCGGAATACGACTTCACTTGCGCATAGTAATAGCCCGCCGTGCCGTTGTAGCTGATCGACTCGCTCGAGGTATTGCCTTCGCTCGCCGCCACCTTGGTCCACGCATTATTGGACCACTTGTACAGGAACAGGTCGAAGTCCGTGCCCGCCGGGCCACTCAGTTGCAGGGTGAAGGTGCCCGTGCCGGCCGACACATAGCCCGGCGATGCGCTTGGCGCGTAAGCCGTGCCGCCATTCGTCAGCATACCGGTTTGCGTCACCGCACCGGCGCCGGTGTACTTCGCAAACACCTTCCGCACCGCGCCCTCGTTCACCGCGTGCCAAGGGTAGCCCAGCGTGCGCATGCGTGAATTTTCGGTCGGGCGGTATTTGCCCGACGTGCAGTACTGGCCGCCCTGGAACGCGCCCACGGTACCGTTCGGATACACGCCCAGGCCGGTCGGCACAGCGGTGGAGGCGGCAATCAGGTTGCCCCATTTGGTCGAGCGCGTGCCATTCAGCGACACGTTGACTTCCGTCGGTTCGCTGCTGGTATTGCAGGTGCCGTATTCGTATTCGTCGGCCAGTGCGAAAGCCGTGTGGCCGATTTCGTGCAGCGCCACCTCGATCGATTGCTCATGCATCGACAGCGTCGCCACCGCGCCGCCGGAACCGCCGTAGCGCGTGGAGTTGGCGATCACGACGATCACATCGCGCGCATCCGGCGTCAACACCGAAGCCGCGATATTGGTGGCCTTGGTATTGTTCACGCACAGCAGGCGTTCGATGTTGTAGCAGGCGAATTCGCCATCCATCGCGGTGTCGCGATAGATGCCTTTGTCGAGTTCGTCCACACCGGACTGGTTACTCGCCACGTCCACCCGGTGGATGTTCATCGATGCCCGGTTGGCGTTGAACAGCGGATCGGCCAGGAAGCCGTTGATCACCTTTTGCGCGTCGGCGCGCCACTTGTCCATTTCCGCAGCCGTGTAGCCATCGCCGATGAAGACATAGTCCATGCGCGTGGCCGAGCTGCCGTTGTTCAGGATGGTGGTGGCCGTTGCCGCCGGCGTGGCGGCCAGCGCAGCGGAGCGGGCCGCCTTGGCGTTGACCGCCGCCTGCTCCAGGGTACGGCGGTCAAAGCGCGCCAATGCCGCGGCGCCGGCCACAGCCGACTTGGGATTGGTGCCCGCGCTGCTGCCGCCCTGCTTCGGCAGCACCTCCACGCTGGCGGTCGCGCTATCGAACGGCAGCGACACTTCGAAGCTGCCTTCGCGCTGCTGCACGGTGGTTGCCAGCTCGATCGCACCCGTGCGCGGGTTGAAGGTTTCCACGTGGCGGCGCAAGCCATGGTTGACGCTCACCTCGTGCAGCACGCGGCCCTGCGCATCCTTGGCGACCACTACCCACTGGTCACCTTCCGCACCTTGCCGCACATTCGGGGTCACGGCGAATTTGCCGACCTCCGCATGCAGCGGCTTGAATTCCGCGCCGGCGCGTCCCTCGCTGAAGCCGATGCGCAGCGAAATATTGTCGGCCTGCGCAGCGCCGGCCGCCATCAGCGCAAGCAGCGCGATGGAATTGCGTAATAAAGCCATGAAGTCTCTCCGTTTTTTGTGGTGTAGGACTGGAGATTCTGTGGCCGATCAAGTGCGCCGCGCGTGCACAAACGCGAGCAAATTGCACAATCCTGCTATTAACAATTGTTACAGCGGCGCGCACGCCACGCCGAGGGCGACTGGCCGTATTGCGCGCTGAAGCTGCGTATGAAATGGCTGGCACTGTGGAAGCCGAGGCCTTCGGCAATGTCGACGATACGCGCCTCGCTTGAAGCGAGTTCCGTACAAGCCTGTTCCAGGCGCCGCGTCAGGACATAGCGGTGCGGCGGCAATCCCACCGCACGGTGGAATTCACGCGAAAAGTGGGCTGCGCTCATGCCGCACAAGGCCGCCAGTTCCGCATTGGCCAGCGGCGAATCAAGATGTTCAGCAATATGGCGCAGCACCCGGCGCAGGCGCGCTCCGGCCAGGGTGCTGGGCGCCGCGCCCGCAGGGCGCGAATAATGTTCGAGCAGGTAGCAGGCCAGCGCGGTGACCAGGTGGTCGCACATTTCCGCCGCCAGCGGTCCGGCCAGGGTGCGCGCATCGAGCATCTTGCGCACCAGGTCGAACACCATGCGGTCGGTGGTGAACTGGCTGGCCGCCAGCGCGGTATCGATCTCTTCGCCGCGCTGCGCCGCCAGCCGGTCCACCAGCTGCACCGGCAGGAAGACATTGACGATATCGCAGCCGCTAAGCTGGCTCCACCTTCCCTGCTCGCCCGGCGGACAAAGCCTGAAGCGGTTGGCGCCGATGGTGCCGCCCCACACCGGCGTATCGCCATGCCAGATACGCGCTTCGAGCGGCTCCATGATGAGCGCCAGGCGGTAGGTGCCCGGATGCGGGCTCACGGAACGGATGGCAAGCCCCGGCCCATCGCTGGTCCACCGCCCCAGCGCAGCCCCCGATCCGGGTAGCGGCCCGATACAGGCATGCAGCGAGTCCACGCCCGCCATCCTGAACCACCGCTCAAGCTCTTCGACGCTTTCCATCGAGCCAATATACCTCAGCAACAGCCAAGGCCACGCACTCGGCTGCAATTGCGGCGCAGGACGCGCATTCCGGCACAATTTTGTGGCTTGGATTCCAATCCGGATGGGCTATAACGGTAATTGGACCCATCACAGGAGAGCCCAAATGAAAACCATGGCATATGCGCTGCTCGCGGTTTCGGCCCTGCTGAGCGCCAGCGCGCTGGCAAAGGACAAAGACGATGTCATCTGGCCGGCCGAATCGGTGAAGTGGGAACCGGGCCCTGTCCCCGGCACCAAGGTCGCCAAGCTGTGGGGCGACTGGATGAAGAACGCGCCTTACGGCGTGCTGGTGAAATTCGACGCCGGCCAGATCAACGCCCTGCACCACCATAGCCACCCGCTGAAGATCGTCGTCTTGTCCGGCACCTTCACGCACAAATCCGATGGCGCGCCGGAGAGCAAACTGGGACCCGGCTCCTACCTGCTGCAAGCGGCCGGCAAGAAGCACGTCAGCGGCTGCGCCCCTGGCGCGGAATGCACCTTCTTCATGACGTCCGATAAGAAGTTCGACCTGATTGACGATTCGAAGGCGGTGGCCAGCGGTAAAAAGTAGCTTCCGCCTGCCGATGGCGATGCCTGCAAAACCGGTAAACCAGGGGCAGACCCAAGGGTCCGACCCTAAAAAAAAACGCCACCCGAGGGTGGCGTTTTTGCTGGCGGTGAAGCGGCTTACGCTTCGTCGCTGTGGTGCGGTTCGTCGGCTGGCAGTTCGGCCACGATGGCGGCGCGTTCGGCTTCCAGCAGCGCTTTGCGCTCTTCGGCTTCCCACACTTCCTTCTCCTTGCGGGCGCGGTGGAAGGCCAGGCCGGTACCGCCTGGGATCAGGCGGCCGACGATGACGTTTTCCTTCAGGCCGCGCAGGCCGTCGCGCTTGCCCATGATGGCAGCTTCGGTCAGCACACGGGTGGTTTCCTGGAACGATGCGGCCGAGATGAAGGAGTCGGTCGACAGCGATGCCTTGGTAATACCCAGCAGTACGTTTTCGTAGGTTGCAGGGATCTTGTTCAGGGCATTGACGCGATCGTTCTCTTCCAGCAGTTCGGAACGTTCCACCTGCTCGCCGACGATGTAGTCGGTGTCGCCGGCGTTGGTGATCTGCACGCGGCGCAGCATCTGGCGAACGATCACCTCGATGTGCTTGTCGTTGATCTTCACACCCTGCAGACGGTAGACGTCCTGCACTTCGTCGACGATGTAGCGGGCCAGCGCTTCGATACCCAGCAGGCGCAGGATGTCTTGCGGATCGGCCGGGCCGTCCACGATCATCTCGCCCTTGTTCACCACCTGGCCGTCGTGCACCAGCACTTGCTTGTCCTTGGTGATCAGGAACTCGTGCTTGTTGCCGTCCATGTCGGTGATTTCCAGGCGCTGCTTGCCCTTGGTTTCCTTACCGAAGGCCACGGTACCGGTGACTTCCGCCAGCATGCCCGCGTCTTTCGGCGAACGTGCTTCGAACAGTTCCGCCACGCGTGGCAGACCGCCGGTAATGTCTCGGGTCTTCTGCGATTCGGTCGGGATACGCGCCAGAACCTCACCCACGGACACTTGCTGGCCGTCTTTCACCATGATCAGCGCGCCGACCTGGAAGCCGATCGCCACTGCGTGTTCGGTGCCGGCGATCTTCACTTCGCCGCCGTCTTCGTTCAGCAGTTTCACCTGTGGACGCAGGGCCTTGCCTGGGGAACCACGACGCTTGGCGTCGATTACCACCAGGGTGGCCAGGCCGGTGACTTCGTCGACCTGACGGGCCACGGTCACGCCTTCTTCGACGTTCTCGAAGCGGACGGTACCGGCGTACTCGGTAATGATCGGACGGGTCAGCGGGTCCCAGGTTGCCAGGGGAGCGCCGGCCTTCACAGCCATGCCGTCCTTGACGATCAGGGTCGCGCCGTACGGCACCTTGTGACGCTCGCGCTCACGGCCGTGGTCGTCGGTGATCAGCACTTCGCCGGAACGGGAAATGACGATCTGGGCGCCCTTGCCGTTGGTGACGTAACGCATCGTGGCGGTGAAGCGCACGGTGCCGTTCGACTTGGCTTCGACGGACGATGCCACTGCTGCACGCGATGCCGCACCACCGATGTGGAAGGTACGCATGGTCAGCTGGGTACCAGGTTCACCGATCGACTGCGCTGCCACCACACCAACCGCTTCGCCGGCGTTGACCAGCAGGCCGCGGCCCAGGTCGCGGCCGTAGCACTTGGCGCACAGGCCGTAGCGGGTGTCGCAAGTCAGCGGGGTACGGACCTTCACTTCGTCGATGCCGACGCGTTCGATCTCTTCCACCATGTCTTCGTCCAGCAGGGTGCCGGCTTCGTACAGGGTTTCCTGGGTTTCAGGGTTGACGATGTCGGTGCCTGCCACGCGGCCGAGGATACGGTCGCGCAGGGCTTCGATCACTTCACCACC
>CAMLRG010000202.1 GCA_946482335.1 uncultured Duganella sp.
CCCCCACAACTTGATGTGCAATCCGCTAACCGGTCAGGCCGTGTCGCGGAAGGTTTGATAAACCCGCTAATTCCTCGCGAAGCGCGAAGAAAGGTGAGCAAAGAAATGATGCAACAAAAGACGTCCACGTCCTACCTGTTCGGTGGGAATGCGCCGTACGTAGAAGAACTGTACGAAGCGTACCTCGAGAATCCTGGCTCCGTGCCAGACAACTGGCGCCAGTATTTCGACGCCATGCAGAACGTGCCGGCAGTCGACGGCAGCAGCAAGCCTGACGTAGTCCATTCCTCCGTGATCGCCTCCTTCGCCGAACGCGCGAAAGCCGGTCCGATCCGCACCATCGTCGCTTCGTCCGACGCCGAAATGGGCCGCAAGCGCGTGGCCGCTACCCAGCTGATCGCAGCCTACCGCTACCTGGGCTCTCGCTGGGCCAACCTGGACCCGCTGCAGCGCCAGGAACGTCCGAACATCCCTGAACTCGAGCCATCCTTCTACGGTTTCACCGACGCCGACCAGGACACCGTCTTCAACATCAGCAACACCTACTTCGGCCCGGAAAACGCGACCCTGCGCGACCTGGTCAACCTGCTGCGTGATACCTACACCCGCTCCGTCGGCGCGGAATACATGTACATCTCCGACCCGGCCGAAAAGCGCTGGCTGCAGGAGCGCCTGGAGTCGATCCGCTCGACCCCGAACTTCACCGCCGAAAAGAAAAAGCACATCCTGGAGCGCCTGACCGCCGCTGAAGGCCTGGAACGCTACCTCCACACCAAGTACGTCGGCCAGAAGCGCTTCTCGCTGGAAGGCGGCGAGACCTTCATCGCTTCGATCGACGAGATCATCCAGCGCGCCGGCGAAAAGGGCGTGCAGGAAATCGTGATCGGCATGGCCCACCGCGGCCGCCTGAACGTACTGGTGAACACCCTGGGCAAGGCGCCCAAGGACCTGTTCGAAGAATTCGAAGGCAAGCACGCCGACGACCTGCCGGCCGGCGACGTGAAATACCACCAGGGCTTCTCGTCCGACATCTCCACCGCGGGCGGCCCAGTGCACCTGTCGCTGGCGTTCAACCCATCCCACCTGGAGATCGTCAACCCTGTGGTTGAAGGTTCCGTGAAGGCGCGCATGGACCGCCGCGGCGACAAGGAAGGCGCGCAAGTGCTGCCGATCCTGGTGCACGGCGACGCTGCATTCGCCGGCCAGGGCGTCGTGATGGAAACCCTGAACCTGGCGCAGACCCGCGGCTATGGCACCGGCGGCACCGTGCACATCGTGATCAACAACCAGATCGGCTTCACCACTTCCGATCCGCGCGACGCACGTTCCACCATCTATTGCTCCGACGTCGTGAAGATGATCGAAGCGCCTGTGCTGCACGTGAACGCCGACGATCCTGAGGCTTGCGTACTGGCTTCGCAGATCGCGCTGGACTACCGCATGCAGTTCAAGAAGGACATCGTCGTCGACATCATCTGCTACCGCAAACTGGGCCACAACGAGCAGGACACCCCGGCGCTGACCCAGCCGCTGATGTACAAGAAGATCGCCAAGCACCCAGGCACCCGCAAGCTGTACGCGGACAAGCTGGCAACCCAGGGCGTGATCCCGGCCGACGGCGGCGACGCCATGGTGGCCGAATACCGCGCCGCGATGGACCAGGGCAAGCACACCATCGATCCGGTGATCTCCAACTTCAAGAACAAGTACGCCGTCGACTGGCTGCCGTTCCTGAACCGCAAGTGGACCGACGCGGCCGATACCGCCGTGCCGATGACCGAACTGAAGCGCCTGTCCGCCGCCATCACCACCGTGCCTGAAAACTTCAAGGTGCACTCGCTGGTCGAAAAAGTGCTGGCCGACCGCGCCGCCATGGGCAAGGGCGAAATGAACCTGGACTGGGGCATGGGCGAACACCTGGCATTCGCATCGCTGGTGTCTTCCGGCTACGCCGTGCGCCTGACCGGCCAGGACGCCGGCCGCGGCACCTTCACCCACCGCCACGCCGTGCTGCACGACCAGAACCGCGAGCGTTGGGACGCCGGCACCTACATTCCGCTGCAGAACATCGCGGAAGGCCAGGCGCCGTTCACCGTGATCGACTCCGTGCTGTCCGAAGAGGCGGTGCTGGGCTTCGAATACGGCTACTCGACCGCCGAGCCTAACACCCTGACCATCTGGGAAGCCCAGTTCGGCGACTTCGTCAACGGCGCCCAGGTAGTGATCGACCAGTTCATCAGCTCCGGCGAAGTGAAGTGGGGCCGCGCTTCCGGCCTGGTCATGATGCTGCCGCACGGCTACGAAGGCCAGGGTCCGGAGCACTCGTCGTGCCGCCCGGAGCGTTTCTTGCAACTGTGCGCAGACAACAATATGCAAGTGGTGCAGCCGACCACCGCATCGCAGATCTTCCACGTCCTGCGCCGCCAGATGGTGCGCCAGTTCCGCAAGCCGCTGGTCATCCTGACCCCGAAATCGCTGCTGCGCAACAAGGATGCGGGTTCCCCGCTGGAGCAGTTGGCCAAGGGTGCCTTCCAGACCGTGATCGGCGAGGTGGACGACAAGATCGACGCCAAGAAGGTCAAGCGCGTGGTGGTCTGCTCCGGCAAGGTGTACTACGACATCGCCAACACCCGCAAGACCCGTGGCGCAACCGATACCGCCATCATCCGTATCGAGCAGCTGTATCCGTTCCCGCACAAGGCCTTCGCCGCTGAACTGAAGAAGTTCCCGAACCTGGCCGAAGTGGTGTGGACCCAGGACGAGCCGCAGAACCAGGGCCCTTGGTTCCAGATCCAGCACAACATCTTCGAGGCCATGGAAGCTGGCCAGAAGCTGGCATACGCCGGCCGCCCAGCCTCCGCATCGCCTGCCGTGGGTTACTACGACAAGCACTACGCGCAGCAGAAGGAACTGCTGGAAACCGCGTTCTCGAAGCTGAAGGGCTTCATCCTGACCAAATAATTTGCATTAGCGGGTGAGCCCCCTGCGCCTGCGCAGGGGGCGAAACAAACACAAAGATACGGAGTAAAAAACAAATGGCACAAATCGAAGTCAAAGTTCCACAACTGTCGGAATCCGTCGCTGAAGCGACCTTGCTGTCCTGGCACAAGAAAGTCGGCGAGGCCGTGGCCCGCGACGAAAACATGATCGACATCGAGACCGATAAAGTGGTCCTGGAACTGCCAGCACCCGCCGCCGGCGTGGTTGTGCAAGTGATCAAGGACGACGGCGCCACCGTGGTTGCCGGCGAAGTGATCGCCATCATCGATACCGAAGCCGCCGCTGGCGCCGCCCCATCGGCTCCTGCAGCCGCTGCCGCACCAGCTGCCGCTCCTGCTGCTCCGGCCGCCGCTGCCGGTGGCGACAAGTCCGGCGTGGCCATGCCTGCCGCTGCCAAGATCCTGTCCGAAGCCGGCATCGCCGCTTCCGACGTGGCCGGTTCCGGCCGCGATGGCCGCGTGACCAAGGGCGACGCCCTGGCCGCTGCCGCCGCACCGAAGCCAGCTGCTCCGGCACCGCTGGCCCCAGCCGCCGCCAAGCCTGCGCTGCCGAAAGTGGCCGCTCCAGCCGCCGCCAACCTGGGCGACCGTCCGGAAGAGCGCGTGCCAATGAGCCGCCTGCGCGCACGTATCGCCGAGCGCCTGGTCGAGTCCCAGTCCACCAACGCCATCCTGACCACCTTCAATGAAGTCGACATGAAGCCGGTGATGGACCTGCGTAACAAGTACAAGGACAAGTTCGAGAAAGAGCACGGCGTGAAGCTGGGCTTCATGTCCTTCTTCGTGAAGGCCGCCGTGCACGCGCTGAAGAAGTACCCGATCCTGAACGCTTCGGTCGACGCCAACGACATCGTCTACCACGGCTACTTCGACATCGGTATCGCCGTGGGTTCCCCACGCGGCCTGGTGGTGCCTATCCTGCGCAACGCAGACCAGATGAGCATCGCCGAGATCGAGAAGAAGATCGGTGAATTCGGTGCCAAGGCCAAGGAAGGCAAGCTGACCCTGGAAGACCTGACCGGCGGCACCTTCTCCATCTCGAACGGCGGTACCTTCGGCTCCATGCTGTCGACCCCGATCATCAACCCTCCACAATCGGCAATCCTGGGCGTGCACGCGACCAAGGAACGTGCTGTCGTCGTCGACGGCCAGATCGTGATCCGCCCGATGAACTACCTGGCGATGTCCTACGACCACCGTATCATCGACGGCCGTGAAGCGGTGCTGGGCCTGGTGGCGATGAAGGAAGCGCTGGAAGATCCTGCGCGCCTGCTGCTGGACCTGTAAGAACCGGTAAAGCAGTGTCTGACCCGCAGGGTCAGACACTGGGCCCGCGACTGCCGCGTAAAAAAGGTGTCTGACCCTGCGGGTCAGACACCGGTTTACCGGTTTAAAAATTCGAAGGGAGTCACATGAGCGTCTCCGAAGAACTGAAGCGCCTGCACGAGCTGCACCAGGCCGGCGCCCTGAGCGATGAAGAGTTCGCCCGCGCCAAGGAAAAACTGCTGCAAGGCGGCCAGCAAGCGGGCGAGGACTTCGCCACCGAAGTCGGCAAGCTGCGCCGCTCCAGCCGCGACCGCTGGTTAGGCGGCGTGTGCGGCGGCATCGCGCGCCAGACCGGCATCGAATCCTGGATCTGGCGCCTGATCTTCGTCCTGGTGGCGACCTGCCTCGGCTTCGGCGGCCTCATTTACATCCTTATGTGGATCTTCGTCCCCCTGGACGACCAATGATTGGGAAAAGACATGAGCAACAAACAATTTGACGTAGTAGTGATCGGCGCCGGTCCCGGCGGTTACATCGCTGCCATCCGCGCAGCGCAACTGGGCTTCTCCGTGGCCTGTATCGACGAATGGAGCAACGAAGCAGGCAAGCCGGCCCCAGGCGGCACCTGCACCAACGTAGGCTGCATCCCATCGAAAGCGCTGCTGCAGTCGTCCGAGCATTTCGAACACGCGTCGCACGGCTTCAAGGAGCACGGCATCAACGTGGAAGGCCTGTCCTTCGACGTCGCGCAAATGCTGAAGCGCAAGAACACCGTGGTCAAGCAGAACAACGACGGCATCCTGTTCCTGTTCAAGAAGAACAAGGTGACCTTCTTCCACGGCCGCGGCGCATTCGCCGGTGCCGCCGGCGCTGAAGGCTACCCGATCGCCATCTCCGGCCAGACCACCGACAACATCACCGGCAAGCACATCATCGTCGCCACCGGCTCCAACCCGCGCGCACTGCCAGGTGCACCGTTCGACGAGAAGCTGATCCTGTCGAATACCGGCGCGCTGAACATCGAGTCCGTCCCGGCCAAGCTGGGCGTGATCGGCGCCGGCGTGATCGGCCTGGAACTGGGCTCCGTATGGCGCCGCCTGGGCTCCGATGTGACCGTGCTGGAAGGCCTGCCGACCTTCCTGGGCGCCGTCGACGAGCAGATCGCCAAGGAAGCGCACAAGCTGCTGACCAAGCAGGGCCTGTCGATCAACCTGGGCTGCAAGATCACCAAGGTTGAAGCGGGCAAGGACAACGTCAAGGTCGAGTACACCGACGCCAAGGGCGAAGCGCTGAACGCCACTTTCGACAAGCTGATCGTCTCGATCGGCCGCGTGGCCAACACCATCGGCCTGGGCGCCGACAAAGTGGGCTTGGCGGTCGACGAGCGCGGCCTGGTGACCGTGGACGAAGACTGCAAGACCAACCTGCCGAACGTATGGGCGATCGGCGACGTGGTGCGCGGCCCGATGCTGGCGCACAAGGCGGAAGAAGAGGCGGTTGCCGTGGCCGAGCGTATCGCCGGCCAGCATGGCCACACCAACTTCAACACCCTGCCGTCCGTCATCTACACCCATCCGGAAATCGCTTCCGTGGGCAAGACCGAGCAGCAGCTGAAGGCGGAAGGCGTGGCCTACAAGGCCGGCACCTTCCCGTTCCTGGCCAACGGCCGCGCACGCGCGCTGGGCGATACCAACGGCATGGTGAAGTTCCTGGCCGATGCAACCACCGACGAGATCCTGGGCGTGCATATCGTTGGCCCGATGGCTTCCGAGCTGATCTCCGAAGCGGTGGTGGCGATGGAGTTCAAGGCTTCGGCCGAAGACATCGCGCGCATCTGCCACGCACACCCATCGCTGTCGGAAGCGACCAAGGAAGCGGCGTTGGCGGTCGACAAGCGTACGCTGAACTTCTAAAACCGGTAAGCCGGCCCGCGACAGCCGCGTCATAAGTGTCAGACCCTGTGGGTCTGACACTGGTTTACCGGTTTAAAAACATGAACGTCCAAGAGTTTTACCAGCACGCGCTCGAGCAGCGCGACTTCAAACCCGACGCCGCCCAACAGCGCGCCGTCGACCGCCTGCAGCAGTGCTACGACGAATGGGTCGAATACAAGTCCCAGCGCTCGAACAGCTTCAAACGCCTGATCAACCGCCCAACGCCCCCGCGCGGCGTGTACATGTGGGGCGGGGTAGGGCGCGGCAAATCCTTCCTGATGGATTCGTTCTACTCGGTGATCCCGCTGGTGCGCAAGACGCGCCTGCACTTCCACGAATTCATGCGCGACGTCCACATGCAGCTCGACGAGCTGCGCGGCGTTGAAAATCCCCTGGACGAAGTCGCCAGGCGCATCGCGAAAAAATACCGCCTGATCTGCTTCGACGAATTCCACGTATCGGACGTGGCCGACGCCATGATCCTGTACAACCTGATGAAAGCCTTGTACGACAACGGCGTGGCCTTCATCATGACCTCGAATTATGAGCCGTCCACGCTGTATCCTGATGGCCTGCACCGTGACCGCATCCTGCCCACCATCGCCCTGCTGAAGGAAAAGATGGACGTGCTGAACGTGGACGCCGGCATCGACTACCGAGGGCGGGCCCTGGAGCAGGTGGACGCCTACTACACGCCGCTCAACGCCAACACCGACCACCAGCTGCGCGAAGCCTTCGCCCGCATCGCCGAAACGGCCGACGAAGACCCGCACATCCATGTCGAAGGGCGCGACCTGAAAGCCCTGCGGCGCGCCGGCACCATCATCTGGTTCGACTTCGCCACCTTGTGCGGCGGCCCGCGCTCGCAGAACGATTACCTGGAAATCGCCAGCCGCTTCCATACCGTGATATTGTCCGGTATTCCGATGATGTCGGCCGGCCAGTCGTCCGAAGCGCGCCGCTTCACCTGGCTGGTCGACGTGTTTTACGACCAGAAGGTCAAGCTCATCATGTCGGCCGAGGTGGAGCCGGAAGAGCTGTACACCAGCGGCGTACTGGCCAATGAATTCCACCGCACCGTGTCGCGCATCGTCGAGATGCAGTCGCGCGAGTACATGGAAAAGGAACAGCGCGGCGCCGCCGACAAGCTGTCCTGACAAGGAGAAGAATTTGAAGAACTGGATCTGGCTGGCCTTGATGCTGTCCGGCGCTGCGCTGGCACAGGACATCGGCCGTCCGGCAACGATTGGCGCGCCGCGCATTCCCGAGACCCACTCGGTGGAGCAGGCCGACGCGCGCCTGGCGCAGGTGAAGAAGGACCGCGAAGCCGTGGAGGCGGAATACGGCGCCAGCGAACAGCTTTGCTACGACAAGTTCTTCGTCAACGCCTGCCTGGACAAGGCCAGGGAACAGCGCCGCATGCGTCTGGCCGAGCTGCGGGCGGTGGAGGTGGAGGCGAGCTATTTCAAGCGCCGCCAGGCGGTGGAGATGCGCGACCGGGAGCTGGAAGACCGGGCGCAGAAGGATGCGGCGGAAGCGGCTTATCTCGCGGCGCACCCGAAGCCGGCCAAGCCGGATCCGGAAACCAAGCCGGCACCGACGCCGGCGGCCGTGTCGCTGCAACAGCGCCAGGCCGAACATGATGCGCGGGAACGCGAACGGTCGGCCCGCATTGCGGCGGAAGCGCCGGAACGCGCTGCCAAGGCGGCGGAGTTTGAACGCAAGAAGGCGGCTTCCGAGAAGCGGCAGGCGGAGATTGCGGCCAAGCTGGCGGAGAAGGAAGAGAAGAAGCGGCGGGCGGCTGAAGGACAAAACCGGTAAACCGGGGTCAGACCCGCAGGGTCAGACCCCCAACGGTCTCAAGGCCGCTGGCCGCTTTACCGGTTTCAGACCGCCTTGCGCAGTTTCTGCACCGTGTAATTCACCTCTTCCTTAGGCGGCGCCGCCAGCTTGATGATCGCCATCGAGCAGTTATCCCCCTTGCCCTGCGCCCGCTCGCGCGCCTTGTTGATCAACAGTTCCGCCGCCTCGCGTGGCGCCTTCTTGGCAATCACCGTCGCCAATTCCACGTCCGCGAAATAGGCCCACAGCCCGTCCGAGCAGAGCAGGAAAGCATCGCCCGCCTTCAACCCCTCCTGCACCCCGAACGCCACATACGGCTCGCGCTGCTTATTTCCCAGCACGTTATTCAGCAGCTTGGCCTGGCGATGCTTGCGCGCGGCATCCTCCGGCAATTTGTCGTGCTCCATCAGATGCGCGACGTACTCCGCATCGCTGCTGCGCCCCACGCACTCTTTGTTGTCAAAACGATACAAGCGCGAGTCGCCCACGATGGCCCACACGGCCTGGCGCTGTGGCGTCAGCACCAGCAAGACCATGCTGGACTGCGGTTCGCTGGCGCCGGTGCGCGGGTCCATGGTGAGGATCTGGTGCACATCGTGCGCGATTTCGCGCAGCAACTCTTCCAGCCGGGGCAGGCTGACGGTCTCCGAGGCACGGTATTCGTCGAATAATTGTTTGGCCGTGTGCAGCACTTGTTCGGCACCCGTGGCGCCGCCGCTGATGCCATCGGCCAGCACGGCGAGCACATAGCCGGGTGCTTTGGGCGCGGTAAACAGCGCGACACGGTCATTTTGTTGAGGCCGGCTACCAATATGCTGCGCAGTGCCAGCCTCGATCTTGTACGTGCTCATAGGGTCTTGACAGCTTCTTTCCAGTGACTACCTGAGTTAAACTATGCACCTGTATGCAGTTTTGTTGCAAGTATAGATTGTTGTCCAAACGAAACTGTATGTAAACGCTCAACGCAATCGTGCAGACGACTTTCCCGATATGATCAACAAAGAAGAAATCCAGCGCCGCATCATCGAGCTCGATGTCGAGCATCGCGACCTGGACGCGGTGATCGAAATGTTGACCCTGGATGGTCACCACGATCAACTTCAGTTGCGCCGCCTCAAGAAGCGCAAGCTGCAGCTGAAAGACTATATCACCCTGCTGAAAATGCAATTGGTGCCCGACGTACCGGCCTGAGCAGGGCCATCATTTCCCAGAACATTTTGACAGATCAACAACAGCCGACCGCCGTTCCCGGCGCGCCGAGCGAGCCCGTTTTTCCGCCGGGCGCGCACGACGCCGATATCGAACGCCTGTTCGGCCCGGGCGGCCCGCTGGGCCCGGCGGTGGGCGGTTTCCGGCCGCGCAAGTCGCAGACCGAGATGGCCAAGGCCATCGCCGACGCCATCGCCAAGCAGCAAACGCTGATCGCCGAGGCGGGTACCGGCACCGGCAAGACCTTTGCCTACCTGGTGCCTGCCCTGCTGTGGGGAGGCAAGACCATCGTCTCCACCGGCACCAAGAACCTGCAGGACCAGCTGTTCCTGCGCGATATCCCGACTATCCGCGCCGCCTTGCAGGCGCCGGTCTCGGTTGCGCTGCTGAAGGGGCGTTCGAACTATCTGTGCCACTACCATCTGGAACGCACGCTGCAGAACGGCCGCATGACATCGCGCGAAGATGTCGGCTACCTGCGCGAAATCCAGCGCTTCCTGAAGATGACCAGCACCGGCGACAAGGCCGAACTGGCGCGCGTGCCGGAAAACGCCCTGGTGTGGAACCTGGTGACTTCGACCCGCGAGAATTGCATGGGGCAGGAATGCCAGTACTACCAGGATTGCTTCGTGATGAAGGCGCGCCGCGAAGCGCAGCAAGCCGACGTGGTCGTGGTCAACCACCACCTGTTCTTCGCCGACGTGGCGCTGAAGGATACCGGCGTGG
>CAMLRG010000203.1 GCA_946482335.1 uncultured Duganella sp.
CTTGGCCCGGCAGGCCGGCCAGCATCATGCAGTTGGTGACGTCGGTGTAGGCGCCATCGTCGGTCTGGATCCAGCAAATGCCGGTGGCCTTGGAGAAGGCCAGGCCGTCCGGGCTGGAGAAGTCCTGGTCGGCCGTCAGGCTCGACAGGTTGACCATGCCCGGGGCGGCATCGGACTGGGCACCGAACAGGTAGACGTCCCAGCTGAAGGTGGCGGACGCATTGCCATCCTTTTCCTTGACGCGCAGGATGTGGCCGTTCACGTTGCCGGTCTGTTTGGAAGCGCCCTTCATGTCTTCATACATGCGCGGATTCGCGCCGTCCGGCACCGTGCGCGCGCTGTTGTTGGTCAGCGTGAAATACACCTCGCCGTTGGCCGGGTTGACCGAGCACCATTCCGGGCGGTCCATCTTGGTCGCGCCCACGGCATCGGCCGCCAGGCGGGCGTTGACCAGCACGTCGGCCTGGTCGGCGAACTTGTAGTTCGCGTAGCCGGCGATGGCCGCGTTGGAAATACTCAGTTCGATCCAGCTGCCGGTGCCGTCGGCGGCGAACTTGGCCACGAACAGCTTGCCCGCATCGAGGTACTTGTCGCCGGTCGCCAGCATGTCGGCCGGGTTGGCATCGGCATCGCTCCAGGTGGCGGTGGATACGAATTTGTAGATGTATTCGTTGCGCGAGTCGTCGCCCATGTACACCGCGAGCGGCTGGCCGGCCACGGTCTTGCCGAAGGCGGCGCTTTCGTGGGCGTAGCGGCCCAGGGCGGTGCGCTTGCGCAGCGGCTTGGTCTTGTTGTACGGGTCGGCTTCCACGATGTAACCCATGCCGTTCATCTCGTTGCGGTAGTCGTCGCTGCCATCGGTCGAGGTGCCGAGCTTGGAGATATTCCAGCGCTGGTATTTATCGTCGGCACCGCCGGTTTCCCAGCCGTGGCGCGTGGCAGCGCCCTGGCTGCGGCCATAGCGCTTGAGCGCGGCGACGCTCTTGTCATTGCCGCGCGCGGCATCGTCGGTCGCGCTGCGGGTGAAGTAGCCGTTCCAGTTTTCTTCGCCCGAAACGAAGGAACCCCATGGGGTCTTGCCGGTGCCGCAGTTGTTCAGGGTGCCGCGGGTCTTGCTGCCGTCCGGCGAGTACTTGGTCTTGAGCAGGGCATTGCCCTTGGCCGGGCCATTGATCTCGCATTCGCTCAGGCAGGTGACGCGGCGGTTGTAGGCCGAGTCCTTGACGTATTCCCACTTGCCGCTAGCCTTGCGCACTTCCACCACGGAAATGCCGTGCAGGGCGGTTTCGCGGTCCACTTCGGCGGCCGGGCGCGGCAGGGTGTTGGTGCCGCCATTGGCGTGGATAAAGAACGACGACAGCTTTTCGTTGGTGGTCGCTTCGTGGTTGACGGCCAGCAGGCCGCGTTCGTTGCCGCTGGCCGAAGGCTTGCCGGCGCTGTCCAGGCCGAAGAATTCCATACCGTCGTGGTGATCGCCGGCGCGGTTCTCGAAATCGGCATCGCTGCCATCATTCTTGAAGGCGGTGGTGGACGCGGTCAGCGGATCGCCCAGCGCGTAAATCACGCTGGCGGTATAGCCGGCCGGCACGCTCACGGCATCGGCCAGGCTCTTGCCCACGGCCGCGAAGCCCAGCAGCTTTTCGCTCGGGGTCGGGGTGACCGGCGTGGTGACAGCCGGCGCATCGTCGCCGCCGCCGCAAGCGGTCAGCGTGGCCGAACCCATCATCACGGAAATGGCCGACGCGACCGAGCCGCGCAGCAGGTTGCGGCGACTGATGCGCTTGTCGAGGATGTCGCTGAAGTGTTCGTTCGGGGTATCGTTGTAGCCGATATCGTCGTGATCGTGTTTGTTTTCCATGACGCTTTCCAAATGTGGGGGAGTAGAAACTGCCCGCCATTCTAGGAAGCGAAAATGACAACATCGTGACCGGCGCTTATGCTGCGCTCCACGCCATCTTTTGCAGCTGGATCTCGGGATGGCTTTCCAGCGCTTCCCAATGCGGCAGGAAAGCGAAGCCGCGCTTCTGGTAGAAGGCAGCGGCGCGGCGGTTCTCGGGCGCGACATCGAGCACCACGCGCGTGTGCCCTTGCGCTTGCGCATGCGCCTTCATCGCGTCGACCAGCGCGGCGGCCGCGCCGCTGCCGCGGTGTGCCGGCTTGACCCACATCGCGATCAGGTTGAATTCCTGCGCGGCGCTGACGACGCCGCCGACCATGCCGAGCGGCGTGCCGCCGTCGAAAGCCAGCAGGTAGGTCGCCGGGCCACGCGCCGCGGCGCGGTCGCGCCATTGCGCTTCGCTATTGGCGGCTGCGCTGGCGTGCGTCACGCCGAAGGCAGTGGGGGA
The DNA here is from genome assembly GCA_946482335.1 of uncultured Duganella sp. The sequence goes on from CAMLRG010000203.1 coordinate 2,346, forward strand.
ATCAAGCAGCGCGGCCAGGCGCAATTCTTTGAGGACAATCCAGTCCTGTTCGGTGGTGTATCGGATCAGCATGCGCCCGAGTATAGCAATTGTGCGTGCGCGCACCGCGCGGCGCGGCGGCGGCGCGGAAACTGGGCGGGAAGGAGGTGCGCCATGCCCGAAGGTCCGTCGATCGTCATCCTCACCGAACAAACCAAGGCGTTCGAAGGCCGCACCATCGCGGCGGCCAGCGGCAACAGCAAGCTGGTACCGTTGGACGAACTGCCCGGCCAGCCCATCCTCTCGCTGCGCAGCTGGGGCAAGCACTTCCTGATCGAGCTGCCGCTGTACACCCTGCGCATCCACTTCCTCTTGTTCGGCAGTTACCGCATCGACGAACGCAAGGACAATGCCGCGCCGCGCTTGACACTGCAGTTTGAGGAGGGCGGCGAACTGAACTTCTATGCCTGTTCCATCAAACTGGTGGAAGGCGAGCTGGACCGGGCTTACGACTGGCGTGCCGATGTCATGTCCGACCACTGGAGCGCGCGCCTGGCGCTGAAAAAACTGCGCGAAAAACCGGACCAGTTAGTGTGCGATGCCCTGCTCGACCAGAATATTTTTTCAGGTGTTGGCAATATTATTAAAAACGAAGTATTGTTTCGCTTGCACATTCACCCTCTCTCTACGGTAAGTAAATTGCCGCAAGGAAAATTACGGGAACTGGTGAAACAGGCGCGCCAATACAGTTTTGAATTCAAGGCGTGGAAGGAAGCGTTTGTGCTGAAACAGCATTGGCAGGCGCATAACCGCGCCGTCTGTCCGCGTTGCAATATCAAGTTACACAGAGCGCATCTCGGCCTCACCCGGCGCCGCAGTTTCTGGTGCGGACGCTGCCAGAAGCTTTATGGCGAAGCAGTTGTGTTGTAAAGAATTAGCACATCCAGTATTGCCTGTTGTTAATAGCAATGGGTCAGACTACAATCGGCCAGATGCGCCCAATGATTGCGCATCACCCAGGACTTTGTGTCACATTTGGAATCTGCCAATATGTCTTTCTTGTCTTCTGCTACGCCAAAACTTGCGCCGTGGAGAATCCTGCTGGTTGATGATGAACCCGATATACATGACATCACCAAGCTTACCCTCAGCCGTTTTCGGCTGGAAGGCCGCGGCCTGACCTTCCTGCACGCGTACAGCGGTGCCGAAGCCAAGGAAGTGCTGGCAAAAGAGAAAGACATCGCCCTGGTATTCCTCGATGTGGTGATGGAAAAGGAAGATTCCGGCCTGGAGGTGGCGCGCTGGATGCGCCAGGACCTGGACAACCAGTTCACCCGCATCGTGCTGCGCACCGGCCAGCCGGGCCAGGCGCCGGAAGAACGCGTGATCGTCAATTACGACATCAACGATTACAAGGAAAAGACCGAGCTCGACCGCACCAAGCTGTTCACCACCACCTTCGCCGCCCTGCGCGCTTACCGCGACATCATGAAGGTGGAAGAAGCGCGCCAGCAGCAGTTGCATTACCGCGAAGGCCTGGAGCGCGTGATTGCCGCCTCGGCCCATATTTTCCAGCAGCGCAACCTGAAGGACTTCGCCAACGGCTTGCTGCAGCAAGTGGTGGCCCTGCTGCGCCTGGAGCAAAGCATGCTGGTGCGCGTGCGCGGCGCCACCGCCGTCACCGGCGAAAACAATTACGAAGTCCTGGCCCAGATCGGCCAGGATGAAGGTTCGCTGCTCACGCCCGAATTGATCTCCCAGCTGAAAGACGCCGAAAGCAACCGCATTTCGCGCATGCTGGGCGACACCTATGTCGGCTACTTCCCCAACAGCAGCGGCAAGGCCTCGCTGCTGGTGCTGAAAGGGGTGGACGAGATTTCCGAGATCGACCAGAAGCTGCTGCAGATTTTCTGCAGCGGCGTGGCGATCGCCTTCGACAATATCCTGCTGACGCAGGAAATCACCGACACCCAGGCCGAGCTGATCATGCGCCTGGGCGACGTGGTGGAATCGCGCTCCAACGAAGCGGGCAACCACGTGCGCCGCATGGCGGAATTCTGCCACCTGCTGGCGACGGCCGCCGGCTTGCCGGACGAGGAGACGGCGGTGCTCAAGCACGCCGCGCCGATGCACGACATCGGCAAGATTGCCACCCCTGATTCCGTGCTGCTGAAACCGGGCAAGCTCGACCCGGCCGAATGGGAAATCATGAAGCAGCACCCGGCGGTCGGCCTGTCGATCCTGGACGGCTCGCAGCGCCCGATCCTGAAGGCGGCCGCCGTGATCGCCCACCAGCACCACGAGAAGTTCGACGGCAGCGGCTACCCGCAAGGCTTGAAAGGCCACGACATCCACCAGTATGCCCGCATCGTGGCGGTGGCCGACGTGTTCGACGCCCTGATGCACAAGCGCTGCTACAAGGACGCCTGGCCGGTCGAGCAAGTGGTGGAGCACATGCGCGAAGTGGCCGGCAAGCACCTCGACCCCAAATTCGTCGAACTGCTGATCGACAACATGGACAAGGCGCTCGCCATCAACGACCGCTTCCCGGATTAAAGTCGGGGTCAGCTCTGGCAACATGAAAGTCGGGGTCAGCTCTGGCAACAGGACATTTCGCTAGCGAAATGTCCTGTTGCCAGAGCTGACCCCGACTTTCATGTTGCCAGAGCTGACCCCGACTTTAATCCGGGAAGCGGTCGTTGATGGCGAGCGCCTTGTCCATGTTGTCGATCAGCAGTTCGACGAATTTGGGGTCGAGGTGCTTGCCGGCCACTTCGCGCATGTGCTCCACCACTTGCTCGACCGGCCAGGCGTCCTTGTAGCAGCGCTTGTGCATCAGGGCGTCGAACACGTCGGCCACCGCCACGATGCGGGCATACTGGTGGATGTCGTGGCCTTTCAAGCCTTGCGGGTAGCCGCTGCCGTCGAACTTCTCGTGGTGCTGGTGGGCGATCACGGCGGCCGCCTTCAGGATCGGGCGCTGCGAGCCGTCCAGGATCGACAGGCCGACCGCCGGGTGCTGCTTCATGATTTCCCATTCGGCCGGGTCGAGCTTGCCCGGTTTCAGCAGCACGGAATCAGGGGTGGCAATCTTGCCGATGTCGTGCATCGGCGCGGCGTGCTTGAGCACCGCCGTCTCCTCGTCCGGCAAGCCGGCGGCCGTCGCCAGCAGGTGGCAGAATTCCGCCATGCGGCGCACGTGGTTGCCCGCTTCGTTGGAGCGCGATTCCACCACGTCGCCCAGGCGCATGATCAGCTCGGCCTGGGTGTCGGTGATTTCCTGCGTCAGCAGGATATTGTCGAAGGCGATCGCCACGCCGCTGCAGAAAATCTGCAGCAGCTTCTGGTCGATCTCGGAAATCTCGTCCACCCCTTTCAGCACCAGCAGCGAGGCCTTGCCGCTGCTGTTGGGGAAGTAGCCGACATAGGTGTCGCCCAGCATGCGCGAAATGCGGTTGCTTTCGGCGTCTTTCAGCTGGGAGATCAATTCGGGCGTGAGCAGCGAACCTTCATCCTGGCCGATCTGGGCCAGGACTTCGTAATTGTTTTCGCCGGTGACGGCGGTGGCGCCGCGCACGCGCACCAGCATGCTTTGCTCCAGGCGCAGCAGGGCCACCACTTGCTGCAGCAAGCCGTTGGCGAAGTCCTTCAGGTTGCGCTGCTGGAAAATATGGGCCGAGGCGGCAATCACGCGCTCCAGGCCTTCGCGGTAATGCAACTGCTGCTGGCGCGCTTCTTCCACCTTCATGATGTCGCGGTAAGCGCGCAGGGCGGCGAAGGTGGTGGTGAACAGCTTGGTGCGGTCGAGCTCGGTCTTTTCCTTGTAATCGTTGATGTCGTAATTGACGATCACGCGTTCTTCCGGCGCCTGGCCCGGCTGGCCGGTGCGCAGCACGATGCGGGTGAACTGGTTGTCCAGGTCCTGGCGCATCCAGCGCGCCACCTCCAGGCCGGAATCTTCCTTTTCCATCACCACATCGAGGAATACCAGGGCGATGTCTTTCTCTTTTGCCAGCACTTCCTTGGCTTCGGCACCGCTGTACGCGTGCAGGAAGGTCAGGCCGCGGCCTTCCAGCCGAAAACGGCTGAGGGTAAGCTTGGTGATGTCATGTATATCGGGTTCATCATCAACCAGCAGGATTCTCCACGGCGCAAGTTTTGGCGTAGCAGAAGACAAGAAAGACATATTGGCAGATTCCAAATGTGACACAAAGTCCTGGGTGATGCGCAATCATTGGGCGCATCTGGCCGATTGTAGTCTGACCCATTGCTATTAACAACAGGCAATACTGGATGTGCTAATTCTTTACAACACAACTGCTTCGCCATAAAGCTTCTGGCAGCGTCCGCACCAGAAACTGCGGCGCCGGGTGAGGCCGAGATGCGCTCTGTGTAACTTGATATTGCAACGCGGACAGACGGCGCGGTTATGCGCCTGCCAATGCTGTTTCAGCACAAACGCTTCCTTCCACGCCTTGAATTCAAAACTGTATTGGCGCGCCTGTTTCACCAGTTCCCGTAATTTTCCTTGCGGCAATTTACTTACCGTAGAGAGAGGGTGAATGTGCAAGCGAAACAATACTTCGTTTTTAATAATATTGCCAACACCTGAAAAAATATTCTGGTCGAGCAGGGCATCGCACACTAACTGGTCCGGTTTTTCGCGCAGTTTTTTCAGCGCCAGGCGCGCGCTCCAGTGGTCGGACATGACATCGGCACGCCAGTCGTAAGCCCGGTCCAGCTCGCCTTCCACCAGTTTGATGGAACAGGCATAGAAGTTCAGTTCGCCGCCCTCCTCAAACTGCAGTGTCAAGCGCGGCGCGGCATTGTCCTTGCGTTCGTCGATGCGGTAACTGCCGAACAAGAGGAAGTGGATGCGCAGGGTGTACAGCGGCAGCTCGATCAGGAAGTGCTTGCCCCAGCTGCGCAGCGAGAGGATGGGCTGGCCGGGCAGTTCGTCCAACGGTACCAGCTTGCTGTTGCCGCTGGCCGCCGCGATGGTGCGGCCTTCGAACGCCTTGGTTTGTTCGGTGAGGATGACGATCGACGGACCTTCGGGCATGGCGCACCTCCTTCCCGCCCAGTTTCCGCGCCGCCGCCGCGCCGCGCGGTGCGCGCACGCACAATTGCTATACTCGGGCGCATGCTGATCCGATACACCACCGAACAGGACTGGATTGTCCTCAAAGAATTGCGCCTGGCCGCGCTGCTTGATTCCCCCACTGCCTTCGGCGTGACGCACGCCAGCGCAGCCGCCAATAGCGAAGCGCAATGGCGCGACCGCGCCGCGGCGCGTGGCCCGGCGACCTACCTGCTGGCTTTCGACGGCGGCACGCCGCTCGGCATGGTCGGCGGCGTCGTCAGCGCCGCGCAGGAATTCAACCTGATCGCGATGTGGGTCAAGCCGGCACACCGCGGCAGCGGCGCGGCCGCCGCGCTGGTCGACGCGATGAAGGCGCATGCGCAAGCGCAAGGGCACACGCGCGTGGTGCTCGATGTCGCGCCCGAGAACCGCCGCGCCGCTGCCTTCTACCAGAAGCGCGGCTTCGCTTTCCTGCCGCATTGGGAAGCGCTGGAAAGCCATCCCGAGATCCAGCTGCAAAAGATGGCGTGGAGCGCAGCATAAGCGCCGGTCACGATGTTGTCATTTTCGCTTCCTAGAATGGCGGGCAGTTTCTACTCCCCCACATTTGGAAAGCGTCATGGAAAACAAACACGATCACGACGATATCGGCTACAACGATACCCCGAACGAACACTTCAGCGACATCCTCGACAAGCGCATCAGTCGCCGCAACCTGCTGCGCGGCTCGGTCGCGTCGGCCATTTCCGTGATGATGGGTTCGGCCACGCTGACCGCTTGCGGCGGCGGCGACGATGCGCCGGCTGTCACCACGCCGGTCACCCCGACCCCGAGCGAAAAGCTGCTGGGCTTCGCGGCCGTGGGCAAGAGCCTGGCCGATGCCGTGAGCGTGCCGGCCGGCTATACCGCCAGCGTGATTTACGCGCTGGGCGATCCGCTGACCGCGTCCACCACCGCCTTCAAGAATGATGGCAGCGATGCCGATTTCGAGAACCGCGCCGGCGATCACCACGACGGTATGGAATTCTTCGGCCTGGACAGCGCCGGCAAGCCTTCGGCCAGCGGCAACGAACGCGGCCTGCTGGCCGTCAACCACGAAGCGACCACCAACGAAAAGCTGTCGTCGTTCTTTATCCACGCCAATGGCGGCACCAACACCCTGCCGCGCCCGGCCGCCGAAGTGGACCGCGAAACCGCCCTGCACGGCATTTCCGTGGTGGAAGTGCGCAAGGCTAGCGGCAAGTGGGAATACGTCAAGGACTCGGCCTACAACCGCCGCGTCACCTGCCTGAGCGAATGCGAGATCAATGGCCCGGCCAAGGGCAATGCCCTGCTCAAGACCAAGTACTCGCCGGACGGCAGCAAGACCCGCGGCACCCTGAACAACTGCGGCACCGGCAAGACCCCATGGGGTTCCTTCGTTTCGGGCGAAGAAAACTGGAACGGCTACTTCACCCGCAGCGCGACCGACGATGCCGCGCGCGGCAATGACAAGAGCGTCGCCGCGCTCAAGCGCTATGGCCGCAGCCAGGGCGCTGCCACGCGCCACGGCTGGGAAACCGGCGGTGCCGACGATAAATACCAGCGCTGGAATATCTCCAAGCTCGGCACCTCGACCGATGGCAGCGACGACTACCGCAACGAGATGAACGGCATGGGTTACATCGTGGAAGCCGACCCGTACAACAAGACCAAGCCGCTGCGCAAGCGCACCGCCCTGGGCCGCTACGCCCACGAAAGCGCCGCCTTCGGCAAGACCGTGGCCGGCCAGCCGCTCGCGGTGTACATGGGCGACGACTCGCGCAACGAATACATCTACAAATTCGTATCCACCGCCACCTGGAGCGATGCCGATGCCAACCCGGCCGACATGCTGGCGACCGGCGACAAGTACCTCGATGCGGGCAAGCTGTTCGTGGCCAAGTTCGCCGCCGACGGCACCGGCAGCTGGATCGAACTGAGTATTTCCAACGCGGCCATCGCCGGCTACGCGAACTACAAGTTCGCCGACCAGGCCGACGTGCTGGTCAACGCCCGCCTGGCGGCCGATGCCGTGGGCGCGACCAAGATGGACCGCCCGGAATGGTGCTCGGTCAACCCGGCCAACGGCGAGGTGTATTTCACGCTGACCAACAACAGCGCGCGCACGGTGCCGGACGGCGCGAATCCGCGCATGTATGAAGACATGAAGGGCGCTTCCAAACAGACCGGCAACGTGAACGGCCACATCCTGCGCGTCAAGGAAAAGGATGGCAATGCGTCCGCCACCTTCAGCTGGGACGTCTACCTGTTCGGTGCCCAGTCCGATGCCGCCCCGGGCATGGTCAACCTGTCGAGCCTGACGGCCGACCAGGACTTCTCCAGCCCGGACGGCCTGGCCTTCTCCAAGGCCACCGGCATTTGCTGGATCCAGACCGACGATGGCGCCTACACCGACGTCACCAACTGCATGATGCTGGCCGGCCTGCCGGGCCAAG
>CAMLRG010000204.1 GCA_946482335.1 uncultured Duganella sp.
GCTTACACCAGGCTCGCGCGGCTGGAGCGCTTCCACCGTACAATATTGTGTTTCTGAATCAATTGGGACTGGGTAATGGTCGAGTATGGTTTGCTGGCGGGCGCTGCATTCGCCGCGGGTTTTGTTGATGCGGTAGTTGGCGGCGGCGGGCTGATCCAGATCCCTGCACTGTTTTCGGCGATGGGCAGCACGCCGCCGGCTACCTTGTTCGGGACCAACAAGGTGGCCAGTGTGTTCGGTACCAGCGCGGCGGCGGTCAACTACGCGCGCCGCACGCGGATTGCCTGGTCGACCGTGGCGCCGGCGGCATTGGCCGCTTTCCTGTTTGCTTTCCTTGGCGCCTATACTGTCACCCGGATACCGGCGGACTTCCTGCGCGGCCTGCTGCCATTTGTCTTGCTGGCGGTTGCGGTCTATACCTTCTACCGGAAGGATCTCGGCAGTATCCATGCACCTTTGCACACCGGCACCAAGGAAAGGGTGTTGGCGGTCCTGGTGGGGGCGGGCATCGGTTTCTACGATGGGTTCTTTGGCCCCGGCACCGGCAGCTTCCTGGTCTTCCTGTTCGTGCGCAGTTTCGGCTTTGACTTCCTCGGTGCTTCGGCTGCGGCGAAGGTGGTGAACGTGGCGTGCAATGTAGCGGCGATCCTGCTGTTCGGTTTCACCGGCCATATCATCTGGCAGCTGGGGTTGATGATGGCGCTGTGTCAGGTGGTCGGATCGGTACTGGGCACCAAGCTGGCCCTGAAGCATGGCAGCGAATTTGTGCGTCGCCTGTTCCTGGTTGTGGTCGGGTTGCTGATCATCAAGACGGGTTATGATGCGTGGTTTAAGTGATATTGTTTCACGTGAAACAGCTGAGGCCGGGACATCCCGGCCTTAATTTTTTGTTCCACGTGAAACATTGCACGCAAAAATATCCTGCCCAAAAAATTCGCAGCAGCGAAAAAACTTTATAATTCTGTTCGATCCCCAGCTTTTCCCAATTTTTACCATGTTATTTCCTACTGAATTCGACGTTATCGTTGTCGGCGGTGGTCATGCCGGTACCGAGGCGGCCCTCGCTTCGGCCCGCATGGGCCAGAAGACTCTCCTGTTGACCCACAACATTGAGACGCTGGGCCAGATGTCGTGCAACCCATCCATTGGCGGCATCGGCAAAGGCCACCTCGTCAAAGAGGTCGACGCCATGGGCGGAGTCATGGCCATCGCGACCGATGAGTCGGGCATCCAGTTCCGAATCCTGAATTCGTCCAAAGGCCCGGCCGTGCGTGCGACGCGCGCCCAGGCGGACCGTATCCTGTACAAGGCGGCCATCCGTCACCGCCTGGAGAACCAGCCCAACCTGTGGCTGTTCCAGCAGGCGGTCGATGACCTGATGGTGGAGGGCGACCGCGTGGTCGGCGCCGTCACCCAGATCGGACTGAAATTCCTGGGCCGCGCTGTCGTGCTGACGGCCGGTACCTTCCTGGACGGTAAGATCCACGTAGGCCTGCAGAACTTCTCGGCCGGCCGCGCCGGCGATCCGCCAGCTATTTCGCTGTCGGCCCGCCTGAAAGAATTGAAGCTGCCGCAGGGCCGCTTGAAGACGGGCACGCCGCCGCGCATCGATGGCCGCAGCATCGACTTCTCGCAGATGACCGAGCAGCCGGGCGACCTCGATCCTGTGCCAGTGTTCTCGGTGATGGGCAATGCTTCCATGCACCCGCAACAATTGCCGTGCTGGGTGACCCACACCAACCAGAAAACCCACGACATCATTCGTGGCGGCCTGGACCGCAGCCCGATGTACACCGGCGTGATCGAAGGTGTCGGCCCGCGCTATTGCCCGTCGATCGAAGACAAGATCCATCGCTTCTCGGCCAAGGAATCGCACCAGATTTTCCTGGAGCCCGAGGGCTTGACCACCCATGAGTTCTACCCGAACGGCATCTCGACCAGCCTGCCATTCGACGTCCAGATTGAACTCGTCCGCTCGATGAAGGGCCTGGAAAACGCACACATCCTGCGCCCTGGTTATGCCATCGAGTACGACTATTTCGACCCGCGCGGCCTGAAAGCTTCGCTGGAAACCAAGGCGATCCAGGGCTTGTTCTTCGCCGGCCAGATCAATGGCACTACCGGCTATGAAGAAGCGGCGGCGCAAGGCATGCTCGCCGGTATCAATGCGGCACTGCAAACCCAGGGCCAGGAAGCCTGGACTCCCGCCCGTTCCGAGGCTTACCTCGGCGTGCTGGTCGACGACCTGGTCACCCAGGGCGTGCAAGAGCCGTACCGCATGTTCACCAGCCGCGCCGAGTATCGCCTGAGCCTGCGTGAAGACAATGCTGACATGCGCTTGACAGAAATCGGGCGTAAGCTGGGTGTGGTTGGCGATGCGCAGTGGGAAGCGTTTGACCGCAAACGCGAGGCGGTGGCGCAAGAACTGGAGCGCCTGAAATCGACCTGGGTCAACCCGCGCATCCTGGCCGCAGCCGAGTCCGAGCGCGTGATTGGGCAAGCCATCGAGCGCGAGTATTCCCTGGCCGACCTGCTGCGTCGTCCTGGCGTCGGCTATGAGAAGCTGATGACTTTGACCGGCAATGAAGGCCAGGCGTTGGCGGGTCCAGGCGTGGTGGACGAGGCGGTCAAGGAGCAGATCGAGATCACGCTGAAGTACTCGGGCTATATCAACCGTCAGCTGCGTGAAGTCGAGCGTCACGAGCACTACGAAAACCTGAAGCTGCCGGAAGGCTTCAACTATGCCGAGATCACGGCGCTGTCGATGGAAGTGCGCCAGAAATTGCAGAAGCATCGTCCGGAAACCCTGGGCCAGGCTTCGCGTATCTCCGGCGTGACCCCGGCTGCGATTTCGCTGCTGCTGGTGCACTTGAAGAAAGCCGGCTATGGCGGTTTCGTCACGTTGAAAGACGAGGCTGCTTGATGGCGGTATTTGACCGCGCCGCGTTGGCGCAAGTATTGAAGAATGGTGTCGAACAGCTGGACCTGGGCCTGAGCGTAGCCCAGCAGGAAAAACTGCTGGATTACCTGGCCCTGCTGAACAAGTGGAACAAGGTGTACAACCTGACGGCCGTGCGCGACCCGATGGAGATGATGACGCTGCATGTCCTCGATTCGCTGGCGGCAGTGCCAGCTTTCAAGGATGCGCAGAACGTGCTGGACGTTGGGGCAGGAGGCGGCTTGCCGGGCGTAGTGCTGGCAATCGCAAGGCCGGACATGAAGGTGTCGATGATCGACATCGTGCACAAGAAGACGGCTTTCCTGAACCAGGTGAAAGCAGAGCTGGAATTGGCCAACGTCACGGTGTACACGAAGAAGGTGCAGGACTTGCAGGTCAAGACGCCCTACGACGTCATCACTTCGCGGGCCTTTGCGGACCTCAGCGATTTTGTGAACTGGTCCGGGCACCTGCTGGCGGAGGGCGGGCGATTCATAGCCTTGAAAGGCACGGCGCCGGCAGAGGAGCGCGAGCGACTGCCAGCCCCATGGAAAGTGAACGAGCTTCAGCCTTTGCAAGTACCAGGACTGGATGCGCAGCGCCACCTGGTTTTCATCGGCAGGGCATAACCAGCTAAACAGTATAAATAATATTTATCGTTTAAACAGAATAAATAGTATAAACGGTTTATACCATATAAAGAATTTACACTAATACATGGCCAAAATTTTCTGTGTAGCAAATCAAAAGGGCGGCGTCGGTAAGACTACCACGACTGTGAACCTGGCCGCCGGCCTGGCCAAACTTAATCAGCGCGTGTTGCTGGTTGACCTCGATCCGCAGGGTAACGCGACAATGGGCGCGGGGATCAACAAGGCGACACTTCAAGCTTCCACTTATGAAGTCTTGCTCGGCACGGCCGATGTGGCTACTGCGCGCCAGCGTTCGGAAGCAGGGCGCTTTGACGTGCTGCCTGCCAACCGCGAGCTGGCCGGTGCCGAAGTCGAGATGGTGGAACTGGAGAACCGTGAGCGCCGCTTGCGCGATGCTTTGGCTCTGGTAGCCAAAGACTATGATTTCATGCTGATCGATTGTCCTCCTGCGCTGTCGATGCTGACCCTGAACGGATTGTGTGCGGCCCACGGTGTGATCATTCCGATGCAGTGCGAGTATTACGCGCTGGAAGGTTTGTCCGACCTGGTGAACACCATCAAGAAGGTGCATGCCAACCTCAACCCGGATTTGAAGATCATCGGTTTGCTGCGCGTGATGTTCGATCCGCGCATGACGCTGTCGCAGCAAGTGTCCGCACAGCTGGAGCAGCACTTCGGCGACAAAGTATTCAAGACCATCATCCCGCGCAATGTGCGCCTGGCGGAGGCACCGTCCTACGGCATGCCGGGCGTGACGTTCGACCCGGCGTCGAAAGGGGCACAGGCCTACATCGCCTTTGGCGCCGAGATGGTTAAACGTATCAAGAAAATGTAATCCACTTATCCACAATGGCTACTAAAAAAATGAAAGGCCTCGGCCGCGGTCTCGACGCGCTGCTCGGCGGCGACGAAGATCCGTCCAACCCAACTTCGCATCCGACGCCGTCGGAAATGGCGGTGCAATTCCTGCAAGCTGGTAAGTACCAGCCGCGTACCCAGATGGACGAGGGCGGCCTGGCCGAACTGGCTGCCTCGATCAAGACCCAGGGCATCATCCAGCCACTGCTGGTGCGGCCGGTGGGGATCGACAAGGCGACCGGCCATGTCAGATATGAAATCATCGCGGGCGAGCGCCGCTTCCGTGCGGCGCAGCTGGCCGGGCTGGAGACGGTGCCTGTGCTGGTGAAGGACGTGGATGACACGACGGCTGCCGCGATGGCGCTGATCGAGAACATCCAGCGCGAAGATTTGAACCCGCTCGAAGAGGCGCAGGGTATCCACCGGCTGATTACCGATTTTTCGTTTACCCATGAGCAGGCGGCGCAGGCGGTCGGGCGCTCGCGCTCGGCGGTGTCGAATTTGTTGCGCTTGCTGAACCTGGCGGAGCCGGTGCAGACCATGCTGATGGCGGGCGATATCGATATGGGGCATGCGCGGGCATTGCTGGCGGTCGATGCGGCATCGCAAATTGCTTTGGCGAATGTTGTTGTAGCGAAACGACTGTCGGTGCGGGAAACTGAAAAACTTGTGCACAACCACATGGAGGAGGCGAAGGCCAAACCTGTGGCGCGTGCCAGGGAGAAGTCGGGGGATATTCGGCGCCTGGAAGAGGAGCTGTCGGATACGCTCGCTACTTCGGTGGTGTTCAAGATGGGGGCCAAGGGGCGGGGGCAGATGATTATTGATTTTGCCGATCTGGATGTCCTCGATGGCGTGATTGCGCGGCTGCGCGGCTGAAACCGGCAAACCGGTGTCAGACCCAAGGGTCTGACACCCAGCCCGCTGAGGCCGCGTGTCCGGTTTTCGATTACCCTGCAAGTAATCGCCAGTTGCCCCCTTTTTCAGCAGAATAAGTTGTTGTTAGGGGGCTTTTTGCCATGCACCATGTTTGACCATGGTCAGGTAAACCGACTATAATCCCGTGTCTTTGGGTCTATAGGAAGTGCGGCAAGTGAGTGATTCTTCGAGAAGTATCGCCTGGCCAGTTTTCCGCGTAGTTGCCCTTCAGTTAACAATCGCCGTCCTGTTTTCCGCTACCGTGGCGCTTTTCGCCGGGGTGGAAAAAGGCTGGTCCGCAGCCGTGGGCGGCGGTATGGCAGTGATCGGTAGCCTGGTTTACGCGCTGATGGTCGCGCGCGGCTCCGATGATGCAAAGAAAGCATTTCGGACGCACTTCCGCGCCGAGATGCTGAAGGTATTTGTAACGGCAGTGCTGTTTATTTGCGCACTGGTGCTGTTTAAGTCAGCCGCGTGGTTATGGCTGATCCTGGGATTCGTAGTGGCAACCCTGGCTTATTGGCTGTCACTGCTCAAGATTTAACCATTTAAAAATTCGGACCTATGACTACTGAACATGGCGGCCACGCGGCCCCGGCGAATGCCACCGAGTATATCCAGCACCACCTTACCCACAACACCAATGGCACCATCAACCTCGATACTTTCTGGATCTCGCTGATCCTTGGTTTCGTGTTCCTGGGCCTGTTCTACATGGCATCGCGCCGCGCCACCTCGGGCGTACCTGGCAAGCTGCAGAATTTCGTTGAGTGGATCATGGAGATGGTCAACGAGACCGTTAATTCCGCGTTCCACGCCAAATCCAAGGTTATTGCCCCGCTGGCCATCACCATCTTCGTATGGGTCTGGCTGATGAATGCGATGGACTTCCTGCCAGTCGACCTGCTGCCTAAGCTGTTGAGCTATGTTGGCGTGAATTACCTGCGCGTAGTCCCGACCGCAGACGTGAACCACACCTTCGGCATGTCCTTCGGCGTACTGCTGTGCATTATCGGCTTCTCGATCAAGGCAAAAGGCGCCGGCGGCTGGACCAAGGAGCTGTTCACTGCTCCGTTCCACGCGCACGGCACTGTCGGCACCATCCTGCTGGCACCGGTGAACTTCATTTTCCAGATGCTGGAACTGTTCGCCAAACCAATTTCCCTGTCGCTGCGACTGTTCGGCAACATGTACGCCGGCGAACTGATCTTCATCCTGATCGCACTGCTGCCATGGTGGGCACAGTGGGCACTGGGTGCACCATGGGCAATTTTCCACATTCTGATTGTTACCCTGCAAGCGTTTGTGTTTATGGCGTTGACGGTTGTGTACCTGGCCCTCGCGGTTGAAAAGCACTAATCAGCAACTTATTCGTAGTATTTGGTTTTTAGTTTTTTGGTATTTTCGTTTTTTTTAAATTAGGAGAAATCTAATGCAAGCTCTGATCGCACAAGTACAAGGCATGACCGTTCTGGCAGTGGCAATCATCATCGGCCTGGGCGCCATCGGCACCGCACTCGGCTTTGCTATCCTGGGTGGTAAGTTCCTGGAAGCTTCGGCACGTCAGCCTGAACTGATGCCACAACTGCAAACCAAACTGTTCGTTATCGCTGGTCTGCTGGACGCGATCTCGATGATCGGTGTTGGTGTTGCTCTGCTGTTCACCTTCAACAACCCATTCCTGACCGCTATCACCGCTGCTGTTGCTCAGTAATCTTTCTCCTGAATTTGGAGAAAATCTCTTAGGAGCAAGGTATGGACATCAATATGTCGCTTCTCGGCCAGATGATCACCTTCGCGGTGCTCGTCTGGTTCTCGATGAAGTTCGTATTCCCGGCGCTGAACAACGCGCTGGATGAGCGTGCCAAGCGAATTGCAGATGGTCTGGCTGCCGCCGACCAAGGCCAGGCTTCCATGCAGCGTGCTGAAAAAGCCGCTGCCGAAGCCATGACCTCTGCCCGTAACGATGCTTCCCAGCTCGTTGCGGACGCTGAAAAGCGTGCTCAACTGGTCGCTGAAGAAATCAAAGCAAACGCACAAGCCGAAGCTGCCCGCATCGTGGCGCAAGCTAAAGCTGAAGCTGAGCAGCAAGTAACCCAGGCCCGCGAAGCACTGCGTGGTCAAGTGGCTGACCTGGCTGTGAAGGGCGCGGAACAAATCCTGAAGCGCGAAGTCAACGCGTCGGCTCACGCTGACCTGCTGTCTCGCCTGGCTACCGAGCTCTGATTATGGCAGAGCTCGCAACCGTCGCCCGTCCTTACGCGGAAGCCCTCTTCCGCGTAGCCCAGGCTGGCAACCTCGCGCAGTGGTCCGATCTGGTGTCCGAACTGGCCCAGATCGGTTCGCATGAAGAGGTGCTGGCATATGCCCGCAATCCAAAAGTTCTGGATAGCGATGTCATCGCAGCCATCAAGGCCTTGCTGAAATCGCCGCTCAACGCGGAAGCGAACAACTTCCTCTCGATGCTGATCGAAAACGGTCGTATCGAACTGCTGCCGGAAATCGGCGCCCAATTCGCGCAGCTGAAGAATGCTGCCGAAGGTGCGGCGGATGCCGAAATCACGAGCGCATTCGACATGAGCGAAGCCCAAGTGGCCGAGCTGGTCAAGACGCTGGAAAAGAAATTCAGCCGCAAGCTCAAACCCATCGTCACCACTGATCCGGCCCTGATTGGCGGCGTGCGTGTCGTGGTTGGCGACGAAGTGCTGGACACTTCGGTCAGCGCCAAGCTGCAGCAGCTGCGTTCCGCGCTGGTCGCCTGATCGGGCCACCTTTCGCGACAGCTAGAGAGAAAACATTTAGGAGTTAGTATGCAACTCAACCCATCCGAAATCAGCGAGCTGATCAAGAGCCGGATCCAAGGCATTGACGGCGGCGCTGAAGTGCGCAATCAAGGCACCGTAATTTCCGTAGCAGACGGTATCTGCCGCATCCACGGCCTGTCCGATGTGATGCAGGGCGAGATGCTGGAATTCCCAGGCGACACCTTCGGCCTGGCAATGAACCTGGAGCGTGACTCCGTTGGCGCCGTTATCCTGGGCTCCTACGAGCACATCTCCGAAGGCGACACCGTCAAGTGCACCGGCCGCATCCTGGAAGTTCCAGTCGGTCCTGAACTGCGCGGCCGCGTGGTCAACGCACTGGGCCAGCCGATCGACGGCAAAGGTCCTGTGAACGCCACCATGACCTCCCCAATCGAAAAGATTGCTCCAGGCGTTATCGCCCGTGAATCCGTCGGCCAGCCAATGCAGACCGGCCTGAAGGCAATCGACTCGATGGTACCAATCGGCCGTGGCCAGCGTGAGCTGATCATTGGCGACCGTCAGACCGGTAAGTCCGCCGTTGCGGTTGATGCGATCATCAACCAAAAAGGCCAGGGCATGACCTGTATCTACGTTGCGATCGGCCAGAAAGCATCGACCATCAAGAACATCGTGCGTTCCCTGGAACAGCACGGCGCGATGGAGTACACCATCGTTGTGGCCGCTTCCGCTTCGGAATCGGCAGCAATGCAGTACATCTCGGCTTACTCCGGTTGCACCATGGGCGAATACTTCCGCGACCGCGGTGAAGACGCCCTGATCGTGTACGACGACCTGTCCAAGCAAGCAGTTGCCTACCGTCAGATCTCCCTGCTGCTGCGCCGCCCACCTGGCCGCGAAGCATACCCAGGCGACGTGTTCTACCTGCACTCCCGTCTGCTGGAACGCGCTGCCCGCGTGAATGCCGACTACGTCGAAGCCTTCACCAAGGGTGAAGTCAAGGGCAAGACCGGTTCCCTGACCGCGCTGCCGATCATCGAAACCCAGGCTGGCGACGTTTCCGCGTTCGTTCCAACCAACGTGATTTCGATTACCGACGGCCAGATCTTCCTGGAAACCTCGCTGTTCAACTCCGGTATCCGTCCTGCGATTAACGCAGGTATCTCGGTGTCCCGCGTTGGTGGCGCTGCACAGACCAAGGTCATCAAGAACCTGTCCGGCGGTATCCGTACCGACCTGGCACAGTACCGTGAACTGGCTGCGTTCGCGCAGTTCGCTTCCGACCTGGACGAATCGACCCGCAAGCAGCTGGACCGCGGTGCCCGCGTGACCGAACTGCTGAAGCAGACCCAGTACTCGCCGCTGTCGATCTCCCTGATGGGCGCATCGCTGTTCGCCGTGAACAAGGGCTTCCTGGACGACGTACCTGTCAAGCGCGTGCTGGCTTTCGAAGCCGAACTGCACTCGTTCCTGAAGACCAAGCACTCGGCACTGCTGGCCAAGATCGAAGAAACCAAGCAACTGGACAAAGACGGCGAAGCTGCGCTGTCGGCCGCCATTGCTGATTTCAAGAAATCCTTCGCAAACTAATACCCGGTGGCCCGGCAACGGGCCACCCCGCAAAGGAGAAGGATCATGGCAGTAGGAAAAGAGATACGTGGCAAGATCAAGAGCGTAGAGAATACGAAGAAGATCACCAAGGCGATGGAAATGGTCGCCGCATCGAAAATGCGCAAGGCGCAGGATCG
>CAMLRG010000205.1 GCA_946482335.1 uncultured Duganella sp.
TCCAGCATCTTCAGGAACATCCACTGGTTCCACTTGTAGTACTCGGGCTTGCAGGCGGCCATTTCGCGCGACCAGTCGATCGCCAGGCCCATCGACTCCATCTGCTCCTTCATGTGGGCGATGTTGGAATACGTCCACTGCGCCGGCGGCACGTTGTTGGCCATCGCCGCGTTTTCCGCCGGCATGCCGAAGGCGTCCCAGCCCATCGGCATCAGCACGTTGTAGCCGTTCATGCGCAGGTAGCGGTACATCACGTCATTGATCGTATAGTTGCGCACGTGGCCCATGTGCAGCTTGCCCGAAGGGTAAGGCAGCATCGAGCAAGCGTAATACTTGCCTTTTGGGAAACGCGGGTCGTTTTCGACGGCTTTGTAGGCGTCGATCGCCTTCCAGTGCGATTGGGCGGCTTGTTCGACGTCGGCGGGACTATATTTTTCTTGCATGATGGAGCGCGCTAAAATTGGTGGATATGAACCCTTCATTATAACAATGCATTGGTGGGGCGCGTCAGAATGAGCTATCGGGAATTTCCGCCCCCGCCTGGGCTGGCCGGGCTGGTCGACTGCCTGTGGCTGGCCGAGTCGGCCGCCGCACCGCCCGGCCAGCCGGCCGTGTCGCACCGGGTGCTGCCGGACAACCGCACCGATATCCTGTGGCAGGACAGCGGCGCCGCTTACTTCGTCGGCATGATGAGCGCGTGGTTCGATGTGCCGGCCGACCGGCCGCTGCGCACGGTGGCGGTGCGTTTCCGTGCCGGCGCCGCGGGGCTGTTTCTGGCCGGGCTGCCGCTGGCGGCACTCACCGATGACAAGGTGGACTTGCAGGACTTGTGGGGGCGCTCGGCAGCGGACCGGCTGGGCGATGCGCTGTGGTCGGTCGCACGCAGCGATGCGGAACGCCTGGCGCTGCTGACCGAGGCGCTGTACCAACGGCTGGCCCTCGCTTCCCCTGGCACGCGTGCGGCCAGCGCGATCGCCTCGCGCGTGGCAGCCGGCGCGCCGGCCGGCCAGGCACTTGCCCTGCAGGCAGTGGCGCAGCTGGAAGCGAGCGGCGGCGCCTTGCGGGTGGAGGCGCTGGCATCCGGCCTGGGCGTGTCGCGCCAGCACCTGGCGGCCCAGTTCCGCGACCACGTCGGCCTGTCGCCCAAGCTGTTCGCGCGGATTTGCCGCTTCCGCGCCGCGCGCGACGCCGCGCTCGCGGCCTTCGCGGCCCAGCGCGCCACACCGGGCCGCACGGCCCACGACTGGGCCGCGCTGGCACTCGACAGCGGCTACTTCGACCAATCCCACCTGATCCGCGACTTCCACGACTTCGCCGGCACCTCGCCCGACGCCTATATTGGGAACCGGTGATCCTCCCCGGCCTGTCGCGCAAACCTTAGATTTTTGGCCCCAATTGGCCTGACCAATGTTAGATTTCGGTAGATTTTTACTGAACTTTCGCGAATTCGTTTGTCTAACGCACAGGTCACTCAAAAATCTACCAAAATCTAACTTTGGTCAGACCAATTGAGGGCAAAAATCTAAGGTTTGCGCGAAGGAGACGATCATGTTACCGACCTTCTGTATAGCGCTTTCCGCGCCAACGCTGCGCTTATTGCTGGAATTCCAAGGCCAGCACAGCGACGCCGATCCCGCCGCACTCGCCGACCTCGCCATTCGTGAATGGCTGGAGCGCCAGCGCGAATTGCCTAAGCCTCGGCAACAGCGCGGCTATCACTGGAAATCCGTTTTCCTGCCAGAAGGCACGCGGCTTCGTAATTCGAGTTACACCGCGACCCGCTATGCCGAGATTGTCGGCGACGGGCGCTGGCACTGCGCCTGCGCTATGCGCAGGAAGCGGCAGCGCGCCGCGCCAAACCGCCCGGCTAGTTTCCATTTATCCAATCGCGCTGGCGGCGGGCGTGGCAAGATGCGGGCATCGACAACGCCATGGAGGAGAAACACCATGATCAAAGGCCTGCGCACCGCCATCTACCCCACCCCCGACCTGCAAGCCGGCAAGGAGTGGTACAGCAAGGTATTCCAGAAACAGCCCTACTTCGACCAGCCCTTCTACGTCGGCTTCGAAATCGGCGGCTTCGAGCTTGGTTTGCTCCCGGACAGCAAGCCCGGCCTGACCGGCACCCAGGTCTACTGGGGCGTGGACGACATCGAAGCGGAAGTCGCACGCATCGTCGCCCTGGGAGCAAGTGCTCACTCCAAGATTGAAGACGTCGGCGAAGGCATCCGCGTGGCCGACCTGGCCGACCCGTTCGGGAACATCCTGGGACTGATCCAGAACCCGCACTTCGACAAATCGAAAGTGGCCTGAGGCGGCATGGGCGCCTGTGGTACCATGCGCCCCTTCCGCCCACAGAAAGCCGCCGCATGCGCAAGCGTAACAACAAATCCATCCTGATCAAGACGCCCGAGCAGGTCGAATCCGCGCGTGTGGCCGGCCAGCTGGCGGCCGAAGTACTGACCTTCATCGCGCCGCACGTCAAGCCGGGCGTCTCGACCGCCCAGCTGGACAAGCTGTGCAACGATTACATCGTCAACACGCTGAAGGTGATCCCGGCCAATGTCGGCTATGGCGGCTTTACCGGCACTGTCTGCACCTCGGTCAACGAAGTGGTCTGCCACGGCATCCCGACCCCGAAGAAGGTGCTGAAGGATGGCGACATCATCAACATCGACGTGGCCGTGATCAAAGACGAATGGTTCGGCGACACCAGCCGCATGTACTACGTCGGCAACCCATCCAAGGCGGCGCGCAAGCTGTGCGAAGTCACCTATGACGCGATGTGGGCCGGCATCCGCGCCGTGAAGCCGGGTGCCACCCTGGGCGATGTGGGGCATGCGATCCAGGCCCTGGCCGAAGCGGCCGGCTACAGCGTGGTGCGCGATTATTGCGGGCACGGCATCGGGATGGTGTACCACGAGGATCCGCAGGTGCTGCATTATGGACGGGCGGGCACCGGCATGAAGCTGGAGCCGGGGATGGTATTCACCATCGAGCCGATGATCAACGCGGGCAAACACGCCACGCGCGCGCTGCCGGATGGGTGGACGGTGGTGACGGCCGACCGCTCGCTGTCGGCGCAGTGGGAGCATATGGTGGCGGTGACGGCCGATGGGTTTGATGTGCTGACCCTGGCGCCGGGAGAGCAAACCCGCTAAACCGGTAAACCGGGGTCAGGCCCGAAGGGCCTGACCCCATGTGCGCGACGGCCGCGGGCTGAAGGGGTCAGACCCTTGGGTCTGACCCCGGTTTACCGGTTTCAGCGGTTTCAGCGCAAAGTCAGCTTCAACGCCGGCTTCTCGCCATAATCCTCATAGCGCTCATTGATCCCGCCCACGCAATAGCGGATTTCCTCCAGCAGTTCTGCCGGCACGTTCTTAGCATCGGTGATGACGATTTCCAGCACCTCGTTCGGCTTGAGCCTGAAGCGCGTCATATTATCGTCGTCGCGCAGGTAGGACAGGCAATCGACCCACGCATCGATAGTCCCGCTATACCCCGACGGGAATCCCAATTCCGCCTGGCACGCCGCGTGGAATGCAGCTTCATCGCCGATCGCGGCGCCGTTCAAAGTGGCAATCGCCATTATTTCTTTTCCTTAGGATCGGTGACAAACCCGATGCGGGTCAGGCCATGCGACTGCGCCGCCGCCATCACCTGCGCCACCACTTCATAGCGGGTATCCTTATCCGCGCGCAGCTGCAATTCCGGCTGCTGCGGCAAGGCCGCCGCCTCGGCCAGGCGGCCATCGAGCTCGCCCGGCTGCAAGGCCTCATTATTCCAGTACACGGCGCCGGCGGCATCGATGGCCAGCGCCACCGCCTGCGCTTCCTGCGGCACCGCCTTCGCCTGCGCCTTCGGCAGCTCCAGCTGCACCGCATTGGTGAACATCGGCGCGCTGATGATGAAGATCACCAGCAGCACCAGCATCACGTCCACCATCGGCGTGACATTGATGTCCGCCATGGATTCCTTCTGCCGGTGGTGGTTGAAGGCACCGAAAGCCATGACCTCATTCCCTGGTCAGGTAAGCGTGCAAGTCGTGCGCGAAGGCATCCAGCTCGGACAGCGTGATGCGGTTGATACGGTTAAAGCCGTTATACGCCAGCACCGCGGGAATCGCCACCACCAGGCCCACGCCCGTCATGATCAGCGCCTCGCCCACCGGCCCGGCCACCTTGTCGATCTGCACCGTGCCGTGCGCCGACACCGCCGCCAGCGCATGGTAGATGCCCCACACGGTACCCAGCAGCCCGACGAAGGGCGCAGTCGATGCGATCGACGCCAGCAGCGTCAGCCCCGCCTCCAGCCGCGTGGTGGAGACATGGATGGCGTCGCGCAGCACGCGCGTGGCCTGCTCGGCGCGCCCCATTTCGGCCGCGATGCTGCCGGCCCGGGCCTGGGCCAGCTGGCCGGCGCCGGCCTGCGCCACGGCCGCGAAAATCCCTTCCTGGTCGCGTACCGCCATCACGGCCACGCCATCGGCCACCGTCGGCGCATCCCAGAACGCTTGCACCGCCGGCGCCGCGCGCCGGATGCGCCAGGCGGCCCAGCCCTTCCACAGGATGAAGAACCAGGACGCCAGCGACATCGCCAGCAACAGGTAAGCCACCGCGTGGCTCAGCGCGTCGCCGCGCTGCCAATAGCTGGCGAAGGTGAAATGCTCCATCAGCCTTTCAGGCCCAGCACGTCATACATGTCGTACAGGCCGGTCTTCTTGTCGGCCAGGAATTGCGCCGCGCGCAAGGAGCCGTTGGCATAGTGCTGGCGCGAGGAGGATTTGTGGCTGATCTCGATGCGCTCGCCTTCGGTGGCGAACATCACGGTATGGTCGCCGATGATGTCGCCGCCGCGCACGGTGGCAAAGCCGATTTGCGAAGGGTCGCGCGGGCCGGTCACGCCTTCGCGCGCGAACACGCCGCACTCCTTCAGGTCGCGGCCCAGCGCGTCGGCGATCACCTCGCCCATCTTCAGCGCGGTGCCGGACGGCGCATCGACCTTGTGGCGGTGGTGCGCTTCGATGATCTCGATGTCGTAGCCGGTGGCGAACTGGCGCGCGGCAAATTCCAGCAGCTTGAGCGTCACGTTCACGCCCACACTCATGTTCGGCGCGAACACGATGGCGGTCCTCTCGGCCGCCGCCACGATGGCCGCCTTGCCCGCCTCGTCGAAGCCGGTGGTGCCGATCACCATTTTCACGCCATGCTCGGCGCAGTAAGCCAGGTGGGCCAGCGTGCCTTCCGGGCGGGTGAAGTCGATCAGCACGTCGGCGCCGGCCAGGCCGGTGGCCAGGTCGTCGGTCACGGCCACGCCGGCCGGCTGGCCGGTGAAGGCGGCGGCATCGCTGCCGATGGCCGGCGCGCCGGCGCGGTCCAGGGCACCGGCCAGGCGCGCATCGGGCGCCGCCTGCACGGCCTCGATCAGCATATGGCCCATGCGGCCGCTGGCGCCAGCGATGGCGATATTCAGTTGCTTCATCATGTTTTCCTTATTGCTTCTGGCCCGATTCCTGGCCGCCCGGCAGCGGCGCCTTGCCCGCCGCGATATTGCCCTTGGCATCCTCGGCCTTCTTGAAATCCTTGATCGGGCCGGCGATGCGCGCGATGTATTCGGCCTCGGTCGGCAGGTTGCCGCCCTCGAAGCGCTCGACCTTGCCTTCCTGGTCGAAGTACACCACCACCACACTGGTGGTCAGCTCGCCGTTGCCCTTGGCCAGGCGGAACGGGTAATCCCAGCGCTGGGCGTGGAAGGGGTCGGCCATCAGCGGGGTGCCGAGCAGGAACTTGACCTGGTCCTTGCTCATGCCGGTTTTCAGCTGGCCCAGCATTTCCTGGGACACGAAATTGCCCTGCTGGATGTCGGGCCGGTAGGGCGAGAAGAACCACAGGAATTTCTGCACTTGGGTGATGGTGGTGGTCTGGGCGCCCTGCGAGGCTTCGACCGGGGCCACCGGGGCCGGCGCGCTGGCGCAGGCGGCCAGCAGGGCCGCCGCCAGCAGCGGGGTACTACGTTGCAACAAAGACAGCGGGGTGAAGCGCATAGAAAGACCTCAATTCCGTGAGCAGAAGTGCCTAAAACGCTATATCATAAAGCACTTCCCGCAACTGACGTTAGCAAACATGAGTAACAGCCCAACCGACCTGAAGGCATCCGGCCTGAAGGCGACCCTGCCGCGCCTGAAGATCCTCGATATTTTCCAGAGCAGCCCCGTGCGCCATTTGACGGCGGAAGACGTGTACAAGCTGCTGCTGGCCGAGAACATGGATGTCGGCCTGGCCACCGTGTACCGCGTGCTGACCCAGTTCGAGCAAGCCGGCCTGCTCAACCGCAACCATTTCGAGAGCGGCAAGGCGATTTTCGAACTGAATGAAGGCTCGCACCACGACCACCTGGTCTGCCTCGATTGCGGCCGGGTGGAAGAATTCGTCGACGAGGAAATCGAAAAGCGCCAGCAGCGCATCGCCGCCGAGCGCGGCTTCAAGATCGCCGAACATGCGCTGGCGATTTATGGCAATTGCACCAAGGCGCAGTGCCCGCATAAGCACTGAGCCGACGCCCGGCCAGCGTCAGGTGCCTGACCCTGCGGGTCAGGCACCGGTTTTCCGGTTTTAGTGGTTGCTCAACGCATTCGACAGCAACCGCGACGTGATATCCACGATCGGGATCACCCGCTCATACGCCATGCGGGTCGGCCCGATCACCCCCAGCGTGCCCACGATCTTGCCATTGGCCTCATACGGCGCCGTGACCACGCTCATTTCATCCATCGGCACCAGTTGCGACTCGCCGCCGATAAAGATTTGCACGCCCGACGCCTTGGACGACACGTCGAGCAGCTGCATCAGCCCGGTCTTCTGCTCGAACAAATCGAACATCGCCCGCAGCGACGACATATTCGACGACAGGTCGCTCACCGCCAGCAGGTTGCGTTCGCCCGCGATCACCATATCCTCGGCCGATTCGGCCATGGCTTCCGAGCCCGCCTCCACCGCCGCCTGCATCAGGCGCCCCATATCGTCGCGCAGCTGGCGCAATTCCAGCTGCAGGCGCCCGCGCACATCCTCGAACGACAGCCCGGAATAATGCTGGTTGATGAAGTTGGCCGACTGCTGCAGCTGGGCCGGCGTGTAATCGACATCGGTCAGCAGGATGCGGTTCTGCACATCGCCGCCCGGCGACACGATCACCAGCAGCACCCGTTTTTCACCCAGGCGCAAGAATTCGATCTGCTGGAACACCGATTCATGGCGCGGCGAAAGCACCACCCCGGCGAACTGGGTCAGCGAGGACAGCATTTGCGCCGCATTGGCGATCAGCTTTTGCGGCTGCGGCGAGGCGGCGCGCAAGCTGGCCTGCACCGCGCTTTCATCGATGTGCTGCACCGTCAGCAGGGTGTCGACGAAGATGCGGTAGCCGCGCGGGGTCGGCACCCGTCCGGCCGAGGTATGGGGGCTGGCCACATAGCCCTGTTCCTCCAGGTCCGCCATGATGTTGCGGATGGTGGCCGGCGACAGCTCCAGGCCGGAAATCTTGGACAGGGCGCGCGAACCCACCGGCTGGCCGTCGGCGATATAACGCTCGACCAGGGCCTTGAGCAGGGTTTGGGCACGGTTATCGAGTTGCATACGCCTATTCTGCCAACTGTTGTTCCAGCCACGCAAGCAATTCATCGAAGCTGGCGCACACCGCGTCCGGCACCGGCGCCCCGGCCGGCAGTGCGGCGCCGCTGCGGTTCATCCACACCGCCCGCAAGCCGGCCGCCTGCGCCCCCGCCACGTCCAGCGCCAGGTCGTCGCCCACGTACACCGCATCGTGCGGCGCCACCTCCAGCGCCGCGCACGCCGCGCGGAAGATGGCCGGGTCCGGCTTGGCCTTGCCGAAATGGGCGGCCGCCAGCGACACCTTGAAATGGTGGGCCAGGCCGATCACTTCCAGGTCGGCATTGCCATTGCTGATGGTGCCCAGCTGCACCTGGTGGCGCAGCTTGAGCAAGCCCGGCAGCACATCGTCATATGGCGTGACGGCATTGCGTGCCGCGAAAAAGTGCGCCATGGCCCCGTCCACGTGGGCCGCGTCCGCCCCCGCCGCGGCAAAGGCCGCCTGCAGGCTGGCGCGGCGCAGCGCGCCGAGGTCGATCAATAATTCCGGCTGGGCCGCCGCCAGTTCGGCGCGGTGCGCGCGCAGCGCATCGATCGACCATTGCGCCGCCACTTGCGGCGCATGGGTGGCCAGCCAGGCGTGCAGCGTCACTTCCGCTTCGGCAATGACGGGCGCGATCGGCCACAGGGTATCGTCGAGGTCGAACAGGATGGCATGGGGCTTCATGGGCGCATTGTACCCTGCCCGGTAGCACCCTGTTACAAGCGAAAAGCGGGCCAAACCGGCTAAAGATGGCGCAAATGCACTAAAATAGGCGCCGATTTGAACGGCGCCGACGCGCGAAACCGACTGGAGAACGTGGAATGAAGAGTAAGTACCTGTCTGCCGCCGCCGCGCTGCTGTGCGCCGCCGGCCTGGCCGCCTGCGGTGGCAGCGACAATGGCAGCATGAGCCTGGGCGTCCAGGTATTCGGCCTGGACCGCAGTGGCCTGGTGGTGACCAACGATGGCGAAGAATTGACCATCGCCGGCTCCGGCAATTACTACTTCACCAAGCTGCTGGCCCCGGACAGCGCGTTCAATGTGGCGATCAAGACCACCCCGAGCGGCGTCACTTGCACCCTGGCCAACAATACCGGCAAGATCAACTACTACACTTACCTGCAGACTACGGTGTCCTGCGCCCCGGTGCCCTACGCCTTGGGCGGCACGGTGGTCGGCCTGACGGGCAACGGCCTGGTGCTGGCCAATGGCGCGCTGACCATCGGCCTGACCGCCGGCACCACCAGTTGGGAATTCGGCAGCAAGATCAATAATGGTTCCGTGTACGGTGTGACCGTGTTGAACCAGCCGGCCGGCCAGACGTGCACCGTGGCCAACGGCACCGGCACCATGCCGCAAGCGAACGTCACCAATGTGGTAGTCACCTGCCAATAAGATAGGAAAACTGAATGAAAGCACAATTGATTGGCACGGCCCTGCTGGCCGCCGCCCTGGCCGCGTGTGGCGGCAAGGCC
This sequence comes from uncultured Duganella sp., assembly GCA_946482335.1. Next base: position 9,119 of record CAMLRG010000205.1, read on the forward strand.
AGCTTCACTGTCGGCGGTACCATTGGCGGCCTGGGCAACCAGGGCCTGGTGCTGCAAAACGGCAGCGACACCGTGACCGTGGCCGCTGGCGCCACCAGCTTCGCCTTCCCCAACAGCATCGATTACGGCACGGAATACAACGTCACCATCAAGACCCAGCCCGACCACATGACGTGCGTGGTGCAAAACCCGAGCGGTTCGGCCGGCCGCACCACCGTGATCCAGGTCGTGATCACCTGCGCGCAAAACACGTACAGCCTGAGCGGCGTGGTGAAGAACTTGCTGGGCGACGGCTTGGCCCTGGTCAATGGCAGCTCGTCCGGCATCATTTCGGTACCCAAGGCCAGCACGCCCGATACCAGTTTCAAGATCACCGGCATCCCGGTGGGCGACGCCTACGGCCTGTCGGTGCTGACGCAGCCAAGCAACCCGGCCCAGGTCTGCACCATCGCCAATGGCACCGGTGTGATGGGCGATGCCGACCGCGCCAACGTCGTGGTGACTTGCCAGTGATATAAAGAGGAGAAATAACTGGGATTCAGAAAATAAATTGGAACAATATGCCGCAACGCAGCATACTGAACCCGTCTCCTCCACTTCTGCAAAGAAATGGATTCAGCCCGCTCCCAGAGCGGGCTTTTTTTTTGAAAGTCGGGGTCAGCTCTGGCAACCGGACAAAAGGTGCACGAATGTGCGCCTTTTGTCC